>JAZBPI010000036.1:0-14495 GCA_036351555.1 Pseudomonadales bacterium | reverse complement strand
CGGGCGCTACCTCATCATGATCGACGTCCCTCAGGTGCGTGAGGCGGAGCTGCGCGAGATCCTGCGCGGATGCTCCCCCATGCTGCGCGTGCCAGGAGAGGACAGCACCTTCATCAATCCGTTGGAATCACCGCCGCGCATCCATCATCAGAGCACGCACTGACGCGGGGCCGGCGCGAGATGGGCAGGCCGCGGTCCCGCTTCAGCGGGCCGCGGTGATCCGCGTCGGCTGCAGGAGCGTCCCCAGGGTGCTCGCGAGGGGCTGACGCGCGATCCCCCGTTCCGTGATCACGCCCGTCACCAGCGCCGCGGGCGTCACGTCGAAGGCGGGATTGCGGACCTTCACCCCGGGTGCCGCCACCGGCACGCCGCCGAGGTGCGTCACCTCCTGCGCGCTGCGTTCCTCGATCTCCACGTCCGCGCCGCAGGCCGTGTCCGGGTCCCAGGTGGACGAGGGGCAGGCGACCCAGAAGGGGATGCCGAAGTGTCTCGCGAGTACGGCGACGCCGAGCGTGCCGATCTTGTTGACCACGTCACCGTTGGCGGTGATCCGGTCCGTGCCGACGAGCACCAGATCGATCTCGCCCCGCGCCATGAGGTGGGCCGCCATGCTGTCGGTGATCAGGGTGACGTCGATGCCCGCCTGCTGCAGCTCCCAGGCGGTCAGCCGCGCGCCCTGAAGCACGGGTCGGGTCTCGTCGGCGAACACGCTCACCGCGCGGCCGAGCGCGGCCATGCGGTAGATGGGTGCGAGTGCGGTCCCCCAGGCGGAGACCGCGAGGGCGCCGGCGTTGCAGTGGGTGAGGACCCGGGCCCCCTCCGGGATCACCGCCATCCCGTGCTCGCCGATGGCGGCACAGATGGCACGATCCTCCGCCTCGATCGCGGCGGCCTCGTCGGTGAGTCGCGCGATCGCCGCCTGGGTGTCGGCGGTGCGCAGGGGGCGCAGGGCGATGGTCATTCGATTCATGGCCCAGGCGAGATTGACCGCCGTGGGCCGTGCGCTGGCCAGGCGCCGGGCGCCTCGGTCGAGTTCCGCAAGCCAGGCGTCCGGAGGCAGCGCCGCCTGCTGCTGCATGCCCAGGACCAGCCCCCAGGCCGCGGCGATCCCGATCGCCGGTGCACCGCGCACCTGCATGCGCACGATGGCGTCGCGCACGGCCTCGAGGCTGTCGCAGGCACGGTAGCTGATCTCGTGGGGCAGTGCGGTCTGATCGAGTACCGCGAGGGACGTGCCTTCCCAGCGAAGCGACGCGGGGATCCCGGGCGGCGGCGAGAGCGATGCGGAGGCGCGCGTCATGGCTCGGGTTCCGTGTCGGCGAGGCGGTCCAGGGCGCGATCGACGAGGGCAAGTGCCCCATCGTCGTGGTCCGCCCAGGCGAGGATACCGTCTTCGTGCCCGGCCATGGCGAGGAGCCCGCACGACCCCGCATCGCCGACGATCGCGACGACCTCCTGCGCCAGCAGCCTGGTCCCGTTGCGGGCGTCCCCTGCGGTCTGCGCGAGGCCCAGGGTGCCCGCGGCGCGCCACAGGCGCGGGTGATGGCCGTGAATGACGACCCTTGCGTCCCTGCACGCCCTGTAGACGGCATCGTGACAGAGCGACTCCGACGACGGCGGTCGCGTGCCGGTACACATCAGCGTGCCGTCCTCGGCGCTGCGGACCACGTGAACGAGGTCCTCGGCGTCGAGTCGTGGACGATCGATGCGCTGCGAGGCCGAGATCCAGAACCCTTCCTCGGGATCACGGACGCTGAGATTGCCGAAGGCGAGGCCCTCGTAGCGCTGTGCGTCGCGACCGGTCAGCCCCCGTGCACGCGCCGCCGCGTGCAGGGCCTGCATGGCGTGCAGGATCGGTGTCGGGACGGGCGGGCCGGCGTCGAGCCGCCAGCGAAAACGGATGACGCCCTCGCCGGGTTCCTCGCGTCTGGAGTCGGAGTCGCTCACGGTGGGGAGCATGGCGCGGCGCGTCCTGGCGGACAACGCCCGGCGTTCAGCATCGGCCTTGCAGCGCCCGGAGCTCGCGGAGCACCGGCATGGCATCGACGTCCGAGGCGTCGAGGAGGGACCAGTCGATCCCCCGGGCGGCGGGTGGGGGCGCCGGGACCTCGATGACGCGCTCGGGGGTCGCGATCCAGTGCAGGGCGAGATCGTTCGACGTCGTCGGAAAGGCATCGAGCAGCTGCAGTTCATGGATCGTGGTGCCCACGGGAACCGGCGGGTGACCGAGTTCCAGAAGGATCGCCCACTCGAGATCCGAGTAGCCGGCGCCCTTGCCGCAGCGTCGTCCATCGGCCGTGGCCGCCGCAGAGCCGGTGACGATGGCGTCGATCGTCGGCAGCGCATCCAGGGGCAACACCCTGGACCAGCGCGCCATGGTCGTTCGCGTGGCCGCCTCGCCGTGCGCCGACGCCGGAATCCGCTCCGGCTCCAGCAGATGGAAGCCTCCTGCGAGACGCGGCGTCGGCACCAGGACGGTGATGCCACGCGCGAGCGCGGTCTCGCGGACGTGGCGCTGCGGGCTGTCCGGATTCACCTTGATGCAGCGCGCCGTCGCGAAGCAGGGCACGTCGAAGAGCCGGGCCGCGGCCGCGCGGGCGCCGACGAAAATGGGGATGCGGCCATGGGGTGGCAGGGGCGGTCGGGCCTGACCCGCATGGAGGAGCCGATCCCAGGCACAGCGGCGCGCGCGCTCCTTGTCGCTGAAGGCCGTGCCGTGGCGCGGGCCCCCGGTCCCCGGGTGCGTCATCGGCCGGTCCCCAGGGGGCGGGGTGGCGTGCGGTCGTGCCCGGTCGCGGCGGGCTTCGCGCGGGTGTTTATCGGCGGAGCCCATCGGGTATGCTCCAGGCGACCATGCGCTGACCGGCCCGGCGTGCACGCCGACCCGGGCGGCAAGCGCGTCTGGCCGGCCAGCGTCCTGCCACGCCCTGTATCCAGCCTTTTCTCGCACCGCGGCAAGGCCGTGCAGGCATTGTTCTGCGAGTCGTCAAGGAGTTCTCCGTGAGCAGTACCGCCCCCCGTCCGCTGGCCAGCTTTCTCCTCTGGTTCGACGCTCATGCCAGTGCTCCGGGCCCTGAATCCGATGGTGACCGCTCCGTGGACCTGCTGCGGATCCTGCCCTTCGCCGCCCTCCATGTCGCCTGCCTGTTCGCCCTGGTCACGGGCGTCAGCGCCTTTGCCCTGCTGGTGATGCTGATCACCTACGCGGTCCGTGTCCTGGGCATCACCGTGGGCTATCACCGCTACTTCGCCCATCGTGCCTTCCGTACCGGTCGCCTGATGCAGTTCGTGCTCGCGCTCATGGGTGCGAGCGCCGTTCAGCGCGGGCCGCTCTGGTGGGCGGGTCACCATCGCCACCATCACCGGCATTCGGATACGGCGGAAGATGCGCATTCGCCGGTGCAGCACAGCTTCTGGTGGAGCCACATGTTCTGGTTCCTGGCGAACGGGAACTTCCGCAGTCGCGTGGAGCATATCCGCGACTTCGCGCGCTTTCCGGAACTGCGGTTCCTGGACCGCTTCGACACGGTCGTGCCGATCCTGTCCTATGTGGGCCTCTTCGCGCTCGGCGACTGGGTCGGCCGCACCTGGCCGGCGACGGGCACGGACGGCTGGCAGGTGCTGGTCTGGGGGGGCGTCATCGGCACGGTGCTGGCCTATCACGCCACCTTCACCATCAACTCGCTGGTCCACGTCTTCGGCAGCAAGCGCTACGCGACCGGTGACGAGAGTCGCAACAACGTCTGGCTCTGGCCCTTCACCTTCGGCGAGTCCTGGCACAACAACCATCACCACTTTCCCGCGTCGGCGCGCCTCGGGTTCTACTGGTGGGAGGTCGACATCGGCTGGTACTTCCTGCGCGCCCTGGAGCGCCTGAAGCTCGTCAGCGATCTCAAGGTGGTGCCCTTTCACGTCCGCGAACAGCTGCCCAATCCCCGGCTCGCGCGGCGCGTCCCGTCGGGTTTCGCTCCGGGTTCTCTGGAGCTCGATCAGGGAGCCTGAGGCCATGCGGATCGCTGTCGTCGGAAGCGGTATCTCCGGCCTCACGGCGGCCTGGCTGCTCCAGCGCCATCATCAGGTCGCGCTCTTCGAGGCCGAAGCTCGTCCCGGTGGACACACCCACACGCACAGCGTTCGGGTGGAGGGTCGCGGGATTCGAGTCGACACGGGATTCATCGTCTACAACGACCGGAACTACCCCTGGTTCACGCGTCTGCTCACGGAACTCGGCGTGGCCGGGCGGCCGACGGAGATGAGCTTCAGTGTCGTCAACGAGGCGACCGGGCTCGAGTACAACGGCCGGGATCTCGACGCACTCTTCGCGCAGCGTCGCAATCTGCTCTCTCCATCCTTCTGGGGCATGCTTCGCGAGATCCTGCGTTTCAACCGTGAAGCGCCGAAGGTGCTGGGCCTTCAGGGGACGGGACCGACGCTCGGTCGATTCCTCGCCGACAACCGCTACGGTGAGGCCTTCGCGCGCGATTATCTCGTGCCCATGGGTGCGGCGATCTGGTCCGTCCCCACCGACCGCATGATGGACTTTCCAGCCGCGAGGGTGGTCGAGTTCTTCCGCAATCACGGCCTGCTCTCGATTGCCGATCGACCCCAGTGGTTCGTGGTCCAGGGCGGTTCTTCGACCTACGTCGAGCGCATCCTTGCGGCACTGGGTTCCGACCAGCTCCGGCTCTGCACACCCGTGAGGTCGATCGAGCGTGGCGCCGAGGGGGTCACCCTCGTGACCGATTCGGAGCGGTCGCACTTCGACGCGGTGGTGATGGCGTGCCACAGCGACCAGGCTCTCGCGCTGCTTTCCGACGCGTCTGCGGAGGAGCGTGAGATCCTCGGAGCCATCGGCTACCAGCCGAACGACGTCCTGCTCCATACGGATCCGAGCGTCCTGCCCGATAGACGGAAGGCCTGGGCATCCTGGAACTATCGACTCCCGCGTGAGGGCGCTGCGGGGGTGACGGTGAGCTACTGGATGAATCATCTGCAGCACATCGACGTGGAGACGCCGCTGATCGTCACCCTGAACCAGGATGCCCGCATCGACGAGCGCCGTGTGCTGGCGCGCGAGCGCTACGCGCATCCCGTTTTCGATGGCCCCGCCCTGCTCGCGCAGGCGCGCCGTGCAGAGATCAACGGGGTCCGTCACAGCTGGTACTGCGGCGCGTACTGGCGATACGGGTTCCACGAGGACGGATGCCTCAGTGCCGTCGAGGTTGCCGCTGATCTGGGGGTGCAATGGTGACCAACCATGCCCTGGGTCAGGGTCGGGTCTGGCACGTGCGAGAGCAGCCGTTCCGCCACGCCTTCGACTACGGCGTCCACATGCTGCTCCTCGATCTCGACGATCTCGAGGGGGCCTTCGCCGGACACCCCTTCTGGTCCCTGGATCGCGCCAATCTGGGCAGTGTCCACGGAGGAGACTACCTGAGGGACCATGGCGTCGGAGCGGTGTCCGCGCTTGCGGAAAGGGCGCGGGATGCGGTTCAGGACCGACTCGGCTTCCGGCCGCGCTCGCGCGTGCGCCTGCTCGCGCATCCTCGCTACTTCGGCTACGCCTTCAATCCCGTGACCTTCCATCTCTTCGGGGACGATGGGGATCTCGAGGCCATTCTGCTCGAAGTGGCCAATACACCCTGGAACGAGCGTCATCTCTATGCCCTCGACTGTCGTGATCGATCCGGATCCCTGGCCTTCGAGCTGGCGAAGGACTTCCACGTCTCGCCCTTTCTTCCCATGGACATGCGCTATCGTTTCGCGTTCCGTTTCGATGGACGTCGCTTCGAGGTGACGAAGCAGAATTTTGTGGAGGATCAGCGGATCTTCACGGCGCGCATGGCGCTGGACCTGGAACCGCTGACCCACCGGGCCCTGACGCGGGCCTTGCTCGGTTTTCCACCCATGACCTTCCGCGTCATCGGCGGCATCTACTGGCAGGCCTTGCGGCTGTGGCTGCGCGGGGCCCGCTACCACCCTCGACCGGCATCCGCATCCGTGGATCCCTGAGGGGCGGTCCGGCAAGCGGGGCGGCCGAGCCCCGCGATGTGTCGGCTGTCCGCGCCGCGTCCGGCGCACGCTTGGAACAGAATAGGAGTCGTGTCCTATGGCGGAGAACATCGCAGGCGAGATTCGCAACGGTTGGCTCTCGCGTATCCCCTCCGGGATGGTGCCTGCCATTCGCCGGCGTCTGCTCAAGGCGCTCGACGGGATTTCCTGGGGCGTCATCGAGGTGCATGAACCCAGCGGTACCCTTCGCCTCGGTCACGAGGGCAATCCCGGCCCCCGGGTCAGCGTCAGGATCCGGGACATGGACTTCTATGCCTACGCCGGCCTCGGTGGGAGCGTCGGCGCGGGGCAGAGCTACTTTCTGGGTCTCTGGGACGCGGACCCCCTCGTCGATCTGGTGCGCATCATGGTGCGCAATCGCGACACCCTGGATCGCATGGACGGTGGCCTGGCGCTCGTCGGCCAGCCGCTCTACGCCTGGTTCGATCGACGACGGCGCAACTCGCTGCCGGGGAGCCGGGCGAACATCTCGGCACACTACGATCTCGGCAACGACTTCTTCTCGGTCATGCTCGATCCCAGCATGATGTACTCGGCCGGGATCTATCCTCACGGTGGGGCGAGCCTCGAGGACGCTCAGCAGCACAAGCTCGACGTGATCTGCGACAAGCTCTGCCTCGACGCGACCACGCATCTGCTCGAGATCGGAACCGGCTGGGGTGGGCTCGCGATCCACGCGGCGCGGCGCCACGGTTGCCGGGTGACCACGACCACGATTTCCAGGGAACAGCATGCACTGGCGCGCGCGCGCGTGCAGGAAGCCGGGCTCGAGGATCGGATCACGGTGCTGTTCAGCGACTATCGAGAGCTCGAGGGACGCTACGATCGTCTCGTGTCCATCGAGATGATCGAGGCGGTCGGGCACCAGTACTTCGATACGTTCTTCGCCCGCATCGACGCCCTGCTCGAGGAGGACGGCATGGCCCTGATCCAGGGGATCACGATCGAGGATCAGCGTTATGAGGTCTATCGGCGATCCGTGGATTTCATCAAGCGATTCGTCTTTCCCGGCGGTTCCCTTCCGTCCGTCAGCGTCATGATGGATGCGGTGCGCCGCGTGACCTCGCTCCGGGTCCGCCATCTCGAGGACATCGGTCAGCACTATGCGCGTACCCTCGATGCCTGGCGGCAGCGCATCGAGGAGCGCGCCGACGAGCTGCTGGCGGCGGGCTACGATGCGGCCTTCCTGCGCCTGTGGCGGTTCTACCTCGCCTATTGTGAAGGTGGCTTTCGCGAACGATCCATCGGCGATGTGCAACTCCTGCTCGAGAAGCCCGAGTGCCGTCTTCCTTCTCCGGTGACCGGTGTCCGTGCAGGCTTTCAGCCGTGATCGATCTCGCCGACCTCTGTGAGCGCGGATGGATTCCCGATGGACTGGCGCGCGCCGGCATGCGCCGGTTGATCCGCGCGCGTCTTCGGCAGGTGTCTCGCGGCGACGCCGCTGCACGTCAGGCCGCGTTCTTCGCCAGCCTGCGCCGCGGCCCCATCGCCTTCGCGACGGATCGGGCCAACGCGCAGCACTACGAAGTGCCGGCGGACTTCTTCGAGACCGTGCTCGGACCGCGCCTGAAGTACAGCTGCGCCTGGTACGAGCAGCCGGCGGTCGATCTCGCGACGGCGGAGGCCGACATGCTTGCGCTGACCTGTCGGCGGGCAGGCGTCGTCGACGGCATGGATCTGCTCGATCTCGGCTGTGGCTGGGGGTCGCTGTCGCTCTGGCTCGCCGAGCAGTACCCCGACAGCCGGATCACGGCGGTCTCCAATTCCGCGGGCCAGCGGCAGCACATCGAGGCCCGGGCGGCTGCCGCAGGCCTCGGCAATCTCCAGGTGGTCACGGCAGACGTGGCGGAGTGGGACACGCCGGCACGCTTCGATCGTGTGCTGTCCGTCGAGATGTTCGAACACATGAGCAACTACAGCGCGTTGCTCGGGAAAGTGTGTGGCTGGTTGAAGCCCGACGGACGCCTGTTCACGCACGTCTTCTGCCATCGGCGCTTCGGCTATCGCTACGAGGCCGGTGACGGCTGGATGGAGCGCTACTTCTTCACCGGGGGGATCATGCCTCGGGAGGACCAGTTCGAGCAGTTTCCCGAAGAGGTCCGCGTCCTGGAGCGCTGGTGGGTGAACGGGACCCACTACGAACGAACCTGCAACGACTGGCTGCAGCGGCTGGACACGCATCGGGACCAGGTCGGTCAGGTCTGCCTGGAGACCTATGGCGCCGAGGCGGCCACGCTCTGGCTGCAGCGCTGGCGCATGTTCTTCATGGCCTGTGCAGAGCTCTTCGGCCTCGACGGCGGGTCCGCCTACGGCGTCGTGCACACGCTCATGGCGCCCGCTGACGCGAGGGCGTGAGTCGGTTCTATTCGTTGTCCGTGCGCGCTGCGCGACCCAGGTAGCCGCCGTGATGGCGCAGGCCGTAGTCGTGCCGGGTGATGCCCTTCACTTCCATCAGGGACAGGGCGAGCGCGTCGCTGATGGCCAGCATGACGGCGATGCTCGCGCTCGGGGTGAGACCGACGGGGCAGGGCTCCTGGATCTCGCCCATGTCGAGCACGATGTCGGAGAGTTCGCGCAGCGGCGAGTCCGGGTGCGAGGTCACGCCGATGATCGTCTCCAGCCCCAGGTGTCGTGCCAGCTCGAGCATCTCGAGGACCTCGCGACTCTTGCCCGAGGTCGAGAAGGCGACGATACAGTCGCGCGGCGCGACCACACCGAGATCACCGTGAGCCGCCTCGGCGGGGTGCACGAAATGTGCGGGGGATGCCGTGGAGCACAGGGTCGCGGCGAACTTGCTCGCCATGTAGCCGGCCTTGCCGATGCCCGTGGTCAGGATCTTGCCCTTGCAGGCCTGCATGGCCAGCACTGCGCGCTCGAAGTCGTCGTTGACCTGGATCGCCGCCACGGCGCGCGCCTCGGCGTCGATGATCTCGCGCATGCGCGCCTTGATGTCCATGCCGCTGTCCCGGAACGAAGCTGAAGGCGGCGAAGTCTCGCAGAAGGGGCCGGGGCGCTCAACGAGACCTGCCGTCACGGGTTTCGGCGTCCCCCTCCGGCCTCGGGTACCCGTCCTGCGCCGCGGACCAGGGCGCGCCCCGAACGGCTCCCTGGGTCGGGCGCAGCGGCGAATCCGAGGACGGGCCGTGCGACCGGGGGCTCCTGCTTTGGCCTGCGATGGGCTAGGGTGCGATGCCGCGCCGAGATCGCCGCCCAGGGGCGCGCGACGGGCACGGGTTCCAACCAACCCAGACGATAGCGATCCCATCCGATGAAGAAGCATGAACCGAGCTTCGCCGAACGTCAGCAGGCGTCCAGCAAGGCGAAGCAGACCCTGCTCGAGAAGGCGAAGGCTCGCGCAGCGGACCCCAATGCGGCGAAGCGCAAGGAGGCACAGCGCCAGGCCGCCGAGAAGCGGGCGGCCCGGGCGGAAGCGAACAAGGCGGCGCAGCGCGCCGAGAAGCTGCGCAAGGCCGAGGTGCGGGCGAAGCAGGAAGCGGAACGGCTCGCGGCCCTGAAGGCCGAGCGGGAGCGCGAGGAAGAGGAGAAGCTGGCCGCCGAGAAGGCGCGCATCGAACTCGAGGCCGCTCAGAAGGCGAAACGCGACGCCCGCTACGCAGCGCGCAAGGCGCGGCGCTGAAAGGCGAAGCAAGGCGCCGCAGGCCGAGGTCCCGGGGCGCGTCGCAGCGTGAGGTTGCGCCGGCTCGCTAGCGGCAGGCTTCGAGCACGGCGTCTACCGGTCCGGCGGATCCATCCAGCGAGAAATCGAGATCGATGTAGGACCCGTCAGGTCGGAAGACACGCGCTCGCAGCCGCCCGCGGTCGCGCAGACCGGCCGCGAAGTCGTCCGCGTCCTCGAGCAGCACTGCATTGCTGGAGTGGCTGATCCGGAGCTGGCCGTTGATCGGAAGATCATCGTCCCAGCGGATCAATGTCCTGGCCTGGTCGCCCAGGGTCGAGATGTAGTCTCCAGTGCCGATGCTGCCGATCAGTTTGCCGCCCGCGCAGCGAAGCATGAGTGCATGTTCCCCTGCGCGACCTGCATCGACCCGGGTGTAGGCCGACAGGATGCGCCGATCACTCATGGCGTCGACGCCTTCTTCGACCCTCCAGGGCGTCTGCGCGGCGAAGGAGGGCGTCGCCGCCCAGAGCAGCAGAGCGGTGATCCATCGCATGGGGCGCGCTCCTCGTGTAGTCGTGAAGGGAGGGTCTGTCCGAGGTGCGCCCAGCGATCCGGGCCAGGGATGCCAACCGCGGCGATCGCGTCGTCGTTCCCGTGAAGGCTGCGGTTCGTTGCTGCGCGAAGGGGCCCCGACGGCCCGCTGTCCTGTGCATGGCGCTCGCCGGTGCGGCGCCAGCGACCCGGTCTGGAAGGCGCAGGAAGGAGGCATGCTCGGTGCTGTGCCAGCCGCGGGAGACCATGCCGGTCGAGGGGCGGCGAGCTGAAGGGAGGGGTGGGGTGGATGGGTTCGGGGAGACGCGGCGGCCCGAGGCCGCCGCGATCCGCGTTCAGTGCTCGCCGATCAGACGGCGACGACGTTCTCGGCCGCCGGGCCCTTCTGGCCCTCGACTGCGTCGTACTGGACGTTCGCGCCTTCGAGCAGGGTCTTGAACCCCTCGGCGCGGATGCCGCTGTGATGGACGAACAGATCCTTGCCGCCGTCGGACGGCGTGATGAATCCGAAGCCCTTCTGATCGTTGAACCACTTCACGGTGCCATTGCTGCGCATGGTGCGCTCCTGGACTGGAGCAGAGGTGCTGTGTACTTCTGTACGGTGCAACGCTGCCTATGCGCGGAAAAAACGCCGCGCCTCGCACGGTCTTCACGACCGCCGGAAAGAGAAAGGGGCAGAGGTCCCTGTATCGAGACCGCCGCCCCTCACCGGATTCCGTTGCGACCCTCATGGCCGCCTACGCACCCTCCTCCTGTAGGGCGACGCTGTCAACCGGTGCCTGCGTCGTCCGGCAGCCTCGCCGGCTCGGATCGGCGAAGCAGGGCGATCGCGCAGCGCAGCCCGCGACTGCGTGACGCCTCGCCGCGTGCGCCTGCCTTGACAGCTTTCCGGACCCCCGCGTTCACTGCGGCCTCGGCCCCCGGACGCATGCGATGACGATCCCGCTCCAGACGCTCCTGCCCCAGCCACGCACCCTGGAAACGGGCGAGGGCCCGGGGCTCGGGCTTCGCGATGGCCTGCGCCTTCGCTGCGATGCGCAGAACGACACGCTCGCGCGCGTGGTGGCGCGCGCCCAGCGCCGCTGCGATGCCCTGCTCGGCGTCCCGGGTGCGCATGCGGCGGAACTCAGGGTCCTTGTGCCCGCTGTGACACCGGCCCTGCCGACCCTCGACGATCCGGAACACTTCAGTCTCGCGATCGAGGGCGGGTCGGGCGCACTGGGGGCGGACACGACCTGGGGCGTCGCCCATGGCCTCGAGCGTCTGGTCCAGCTCGTGCACGGTGCGCTCACGACGGGCGAGCTGCCCGCGCTTCGCCTCGATGATGGCCCGCGTCTGCCCTGGCGTGGCCTGCTGCTCGATCTCGCCCGCCATTTCCTCGGCATCGATGCGCTGTTGCGGACCCTCGACGGCATGGCCGCGCTCGGTCTCAACGTGCTCCATCTGCACCTCAACGACGATCAGGGCTTCGCCGTCGAGAGCCGGCGTCAGCCGCTCCTCAATGCACGCAGCAGCACGCACGGCATGCTCCGCGCCGAGGACGTCGGGCGTCTCGTGGCGGCGGCGGCGGAGCGGGCCATCCGGGTGGTGCCGGAGCTGGACGTACCGGGGCATGCCGGGGCCCTGCTCTGGGCGCGTCCCGAGCTTGCGGCCGGACCGCCGCCGCAGCGCTTGCCGCGGCGCTTCGGGCCATCGCGCCACGCCCTCGATCCGACCCTGGACGAGACCTGGGTGCTGCTCGACGACCTTCTCGACGATCTCGTGGAGCTGTTTCCGGACGCCTGGCTGCATCTCGGGGGCGACGAAGTGCACGCCGAGGTCTACGCCTTCGGGGACGCACGTCGGCAGGCCTGGATGCGAGCCCGTGGGCTCTCCGACGCGGCGCAGGTGCAGGCCTGGTTCACGAGCGAGCTCGCGGATCGCGCCGGGCGGCGCGGGCGGCGCGTCGTCGGTTGGGACGAGGTCCTGCATCCGGAGGTGCCGCCGACACTCGTGGTCCAGAGCTGGCGCGGTGCGGCGACGCTCGAGACGGCCCTGGCCGCGGGACACGATGCGCTCTTCTCTTCGGGCTGGTATCTGGATCTGTTCTATCCAGCCAGGCTTCACTATGGCTTCGATCCGACCGCGGGTGCGGCAGACCTGGCGGCGGCCGAACAGACCGTGCTCGACGATCCGAGCCTCGCGCCCGTGCGGGACGGAATCGCCGGTCTGCTGAGGCAGGCCGGCGCTGCGCGATCAGGGTCGGACCCCGGCGTGGCCCGGGGGCGTATCCTGGGTGGCGAGGCCTGCCTCTGGGGCGAACTGGTCACGGAGGCGCTGCTCGATGTGCGCCTCTACGGGCGCCTCGCGGCCGTCGCGGAGCGACTCTGGTCGCCCCCGGAGTCCTGCGCGGCGAGCGACTTCATGACGCGCCTGCCCTGCTTCCTCGCGCAGCTCGAGGGAACGACCGCCTGCCGTCCCCTGAGCGGCAGCATTCCGGGGCTGTTTCGCCTCGGCGTGGCGCCCCGGGAACTGCCCCAGGTACTCGCCTTCCTCGCGCTGCTGGAGCCCGTGCGCTGGTACCGGCGTCTGCTCGGTCCCGCAGGCCTGAGTGCCCGGCTGGCGGGTGAAGACGCAGCGCAGCGCCCGCGGGATGCGGATACGCCTCTGGGTCGTCCGGCTGACCTGATCGCGCCGGAGAGTCTCTACCTGTGCCACCTCGAGCGCCGACTCGCGGAGGGGGCTCCGGTGGACTGGCTGCTCGACGAGGCGGCGCAGTGGCGGCTGCTGCCGCGCGCGCTGGCGGCGCTGATGGCGCGGAGTCCCGACTTCGCGGCCCTGCGTCCGCTCGTCGATGCCCTGCCCGGGCTCGCCGATGCGGCCGTGCGCTGGGTCGAGGCCGGGGCCCCGGCCTCGCATCCCGTCCTCGAGACCCGCGTGCCGGTTCCGGAAGCGGCCGAGCTCGAGCTCGCGCTGCAGCGCGTGCTCTGCGCGACCCCCGGCAGGGATCGGTGAGCGCAAGACCCGACGTCGCCGAGGCGGGACGGGCGGCGGCCAGCTTCGGGTTCGCTGCGGACGCCGCGATCACGCCGGTGCTCAGCGGACACGTGAACGAGAGTTTTCACGTTCGTGGTGCCCAGGGTGACGCGCTGCTGCAGTGGCTCAGCACCGTCGCCTTCGCGGATCCCCTGGCCGTGCAGGCCAATGTCGAGCGGGTCGTCGTGCAGCTCGCGCGCGCTGCGCCGGAGCGCTGCTGGCCCGCTCTCCTGTCGACCGCGCAGGGTGCAGGGCACGTGCAGCGCGCATCGGGTCTCTGGCGTGCCTGGTCCTGGCTTCCCGATCGGGTGACCGTTTCGCGTCCGGATTCGCCGGCGCGGGCCGCGGCCGGGGGCGCGGCCTTCGCGGCCTTCGTCCGCGCCCTGGAGGATCTCCCCGGACCGACCCTGGCCCTGACGCTGCCCGGGTTCCATGCGCTGGACCGCCGCCTTGCCCAGCTGGAGGCAGCGCTTGCGGACGCGGATGCCGCGCGCATCCGTTCGGCGGACGACCTGCTCGAGACCGTCGCACGCCGTCGGGTGGCCTACCTCGATGGCGTCGCGGGTCGGTCCCGGATCCTCCACGGTGACCCGAAGTTCGGGAACCTGCTGTTCGGGGTCGAGGATCCGCCCGTGGTCATCGACTACGACACGGTGATGTACGGACCGCTCGCCTGGGACTTCGGGGACTTCCTGCGTTCTGCGGCCACGACCGGCGACGAGGACGTGCCCGAGGCCGTCGCCCTCGACGAGCCGCTGCTCGAGGCGGCGGCGCGGGGCTACCTCTCCGCAGCGCCCGCCGCCTGGCGCGAGGAGCAGGCCTCGCTGGCGCATGCCCCCGGTTATATCGCGTTCACCCTCGGCGTCCGTTTCCTCACGGACCACCTCGCCGGCGACCGCTATTTCCGCGTCACGCGACCGCGGCAGAATCTCGATCGCGCGCGCACCCAACTGCGGCTGGCGGCCGCCTTCGATGCGGCCCGCGGACGTCTCGAGGCGATCCTCCGTGCCCTGGCCCGGTCGCGCTGAAGCGATCTCCTGGCATCCGGGCAGGGGTCCCGGTCCCGATCCCGGTGCTTGCGCGGGCCTGGCGAGTCGCGGCATGGTCCGCATCCACTCTACGGTCCCCGAAGGAGCCGTCCATGGAACGTCCGCGCTTTCATCTCGCGATCCCCGTGGATGATCTCGAGCAGGCCAGGGCCTTCTACGGAACGCTGCTCGGCTGTGCCCTCGGTCGG
>JAZBPI010000035.1:0-13000 GCA_036351555.1 Pseudomonadales bacterium | reverse complement strand
GCGCGATCGCGTCGAATGCTTCGAGCGCCTCGCGGAAGCGGAAGATCCGACCGTCTGAGCGGTCCGGCGTCGATGCATCGGTCGCCCTCCAGGTGATCGGGCGTCGTTGGCTGTTCCGGTTGCTGCGTGATCGGCCGAAAGGGGTCAGTGTGCTTTTCCCACAGGGGCCGAAAAGGGCCGAAAGGGGTCAGTGTGCTTTTCCCACAGCGCACTCCGGCCCGAGCTGACAGCCCTCCCCTGCCCACAGAGCCAGGCTTGCGTTCGGTCCTCCATGGATCCGGGGATGGTGAGGCGTTCCTGATTCGACGTGCCGGGCGTGGCGCAGCACATCATTCAACGTGGCGTGGATCGAGGGGTCTGCTTCTGCGACAACTTCGATCGCGAGCTCTACCTCGCCATCCTTTCCGAGGTCGCCTGGGAGCATGATTGTGTGGTCCATGCCTACGTCCTGATGACCAACCATGTCACCTTCTGGTCACCTCCGGACGCTCCGGTGGCCTCTCGCGGTTGATGCATAGACTCGATCGTCGATACGTCCGATCGTTCAACGACCGCCACCGTCGAACCGGAACGCTCTGGGAAGGAAGGTACCGCTCTTGTCTGGTGGGTACTGAAGGGTACGTCCAGAGCTGCTAACGCTAGATCGAGATGAACCTGGTCCGCCCCCAGATGATCCGCGACCCACTCGAACACCGCTGGTCCAGCGCAAAGGGTGATGTCGGCTCTCTCGACGATCTGCTGCAAAACTCCCCGGACGGGCGTCATCCGCGTGCGGAGCAGCGACGCGATCCGGACTCCGTTCCGGCCGCGGACTGGCGTTCCGGCTTGCCAGGGTCCGCTTCGAAGCAGAAGAATGCAGGGGTCGAAGCCGGCGGCCCGAAGCGGCACGGAGAGGTTCGTTGCGATTGCGTTGCACAAGGATGAGGGTTCGATGACGGCGGTGGCGCACCCGCAGCCGGTCAACGTGCGTGCCTTCGATGGACGCAGGGATCGCGAGGAGCTCGTGGCCTGTGTGGCGGCGCTCCAGGATTTCGAGCGCGAGCTGGAGCCCTCGCTGCCGCCGGGCGCCCAGATCGCCCGGCGCTACGTGGAGGCCATGCTGCAGCGCTGTGCGGCCTATCGCGGTCGAGTCTTCGTCGCGGAGCAGGGCGACCGCATGGTCGGCTTCGTCTGTGTCCTGGCGCGGGTGCCGGAAACGGCGCCTGACGAGTACACGCGGCCGCATGCGGCCATCGGGGAGCTCTTCGTCCTCGCGGAGCTGCGTGGTTGCGGTGTCGGCCGTGCGCTCCTCGAGCAGGCGGAGGCGCATGCGCTGGAGCGCGGCGCGGAGCGCCTGCGCGTCCAGGTCCTGGCCGCGAACGCCGGTGCACGGTCCCTCTACGAGGGCTTCGGTTTCCGCGACCGCCTCGTCGAGCTGGAAAAGCGCCTGCCGACGCCCGGCAGCGGTGACTGATGGCGCACCCGGGTGCTCCCAAGCAAGCGGATGCGCGCAGGAGCCGTCGGGCGGACAGCGTGACGCCGGGCGCGACACAGCCCGGAGATCGGGGCGCCTGGAGCCTGCGCGCGGGTCGACTGGCCGATGTGGAGCCTGCGCGGGCCGTCGAGCGGGCGGCCGCCGGCCGCTTCGCTGCCGTGGGGCATCCGGAGCTGGCAGAGCCCGGTGATGGCGATCTGCTGCCGCGATCCGACCTGCGAGCTGCGGCGCAGGACGATCGCCTGATCGTGGCGGTCACGGAATCGGGTGAGGTCCTCGGCTTCGCCCTGTGGCAATGGCTCGATGGCCATGGCCATCTGCGCGAACTGGACGTGCATCCGAGCTGGGGTGGCCGCGGGATCGGTCGCGCGCTCGTCGAGGCGGTCTGTGCGCGCGCCCGGGCGCGCGGTGCGTCCACGCTGACGCTGACGACCTTCCGGGACGTGCCCTTCAACGCACCCTTCTACGCACGCCTGGGCTTCGTCCATGTGCACGCAGATGCCCTCGGGGATCGCCCCGCGCTGGTGCAGCTTCTCGCCGCGGAAGCGGTCGCCGGATTCGATGCGGCACAGCGGTGCCTGATGCAGCGCGTGCTAGGCTGAAGGCAGTCCGACGTGTCCCCGGAGTGCGTCGATACCATGCAGCGATCCAGTGAGGATGCCCCGACGTGAATGCGATGCGTACCCTGATCCCTTTCCTTGCCGGCCTGGTCCTGGCCACGGCCTGCGTCACGGATCCCGCGACCGGCGAGCAGCGGGCGAGCAAGGCCGCCGTCGGCGCGGCGATCGGTGCCGCCGTGGGCGCGGCGGCCGGTGCCGTGACGGAGGACGACAGCAGCCGCGAACGGCGCAAGCGGGCGCTCATCGGTGCCGGTGTCGGCGCCATCGCCGGTGGGTCCGTGGGCGCCTACATGGACGCCCAGGAACGCAAGCTGCGGGAGCGGCTGGCGGCCACCGGCGTGTCCGTGACCCGCGTCGGCGACCAGATCATCCTCAACATGCCCGGCAACATCACCTTCGCGACGAACAGCGCGGACGTCTCCGCAGACTTCTATCCGGTCCTCGACTCCGTGGCCCTGGTGCTCGAGGAGTACGAGAAGACGGTCATCGACGTGGTGGGGCACACCGACAGCACCGGGGAGGCCGCCTACAACCAGGGACTCTCCGAGCGTCGTGCCGCGTCCGTCGGTGCCTACCTGGATCGCCACGGGGTCAATGCGCGACGCATCCTCACCCGCGGTCTCGGTGAGGTCGCGCCCATCGCCAGCAACGACACGGCAGCCGGTCGCCAGCAGAATCGGCGAGTCGAGCTGGTGCTCGAACCGCTCACGGCGGGCTGAGCCCCGCCGTCAGCGCGCGCGGCGTGCGTGCCGTTCCCGGTTCTCGAGGCGGCCCTCGGCATTCTTCCGGAACAGGACGTACACGGCGCCGTAGCTGCCGTGCTGGCGCTGCGCGGTGTGGAAGGCGAGCACGGCAGGGAGCTGTTCGAGCCAGTGCGCGACGTAGCTCTTGAGCCGCCCCGGCGTTTCGCTGCGGTCACCGCGGCCGTGCGAGATCAGCACCGTGCGCAGGCCCTGGGCGAAGCCGTCCTCCACGAAGCGCCAGAGGTCCTCGCGGGCCTCGCGTACCGTGCGCCGATGCAGATCGAGTACGGCCTCGAGGGGATAGCGGCCCAGCCGCAGCTTGCGGTAGACGCCTTCCTGCACGCCGTCGTCCTTCCAGGCGAGTTGATCCCAGGGTCCGACCGCGCGGACCTCGCCCAGGGTGAGAAAGTTGGGATCGCCGTCCTCCGCGAGCGCTGCCCGGCGTCGCGCGAGCTGTGCGAGCGTCGGGGCCCCGGCCATGCCCTTGGGCGTGGCGCGACCGTCGTCCGGAAGGGGCACCACGTCGCGCATCTCCTGCGCGAACAGATCCTCGTCAGTCTCGTGCATGTCGGTCATGGATGTCCTCCACGCGCTCGATGACGGTCGTCGCGGACCGGGTGCCGCTCCGTCGACGCCCCGAGGGTCGCGGCGCCCGCCGCTCATTTCAAGTGGGGGGCGACGAACAGCGCCGAAGGGCGATGCCCAGAATGCCGTCGGGGTGTCCTGCGCCGAAGGTCGCGCCGGGAATCACTGACCGAAGCGGCGACCGTCCTCCGCCAACCATGCGACCTCGGCGTCGGTGGAGGGGCGCGCAAGGCCCTCGTTGCGATGCGGGAAGCGCCCGAAGCGCTCGATGATCTCGCGATGGGCCCGGGCATGGTGCAGATAGTCCTCGATGACCTTCGCAGCCTTCGGGTCCGACGCGACGGCGTCGTGGAGGCGTTCGAAGAGGACCACGCTGGTGTTCTGGTCGGCCCGGCTCTCCGAGTGTTCGAAGGGCAGATAGAGAAAGACCCGCGGTTCCGGAGGCAGCAGTTGATCGTCGCCGCGGGACACACCGATGCGCGCCAGCTCCAGGGCGCGAGGGTCGCCCGCGAAGGCGCGGGGCTGCCCTCGGAAGAGATTGCGCGTGAACTGATCGAGAAGGAGGATCAGGGCGAGTCTGCCGTTCGCGGACAGGGGCCAGTGGTCGAGGCCGCCCGCGAGGGCGAGTTCCACGTCCGCGCCGAAGCGCTCCGTGATCTGCGCGTCGAGCGCCGCGTCGGCCATGAACCAGCGTCGACGCTGGTCCGGATGGGAGAACCCCTCCGCCAGCTCGCCGAACCAGAAGGTCTGGATCTCCTGGATCCGTGTGGCGGGATCTCCGGCTTCAGGCTGGCCCATGCGCCCTGCTCCCGTCGGTCGTGGCTCGGACGTCGCGCATGAGTGCGGCGACGGCCCGGTCCTCTGCTGAGCCGATCGCCAGGGCGTCGATCACGCCCTGGCGATCGGCAGCGGATCGGTTCTGCGACAGCTTGAAGGTACCGTAGATCCGGTCGATGCGAATGCGGAAGCCCCGGATCCCGGGCAGCATGCGTCCGATCACCTCATCGCCGACCACCTCCGGTGGCTCGAAGCGCGCCGTCATCTCGCGCATCGCCGCGTGCAGCGCAGCGCCGGTGTCCAGGGCCTCGATCCTGCCCTGCACGTGCACTGCAACGTAGTTCCAGGTCGGTACGGCGTCCGGCGTCGCGTACCAGCGCGGTGACACATAGGCGTGCGGGCCGCTGAACACGGCCAGGACCCGATCCCCGGGAGACAGCATGCGCGCCTGTTCGTTGCCGGCGGCCAGATGACCGGAGAGCAGGTCATCCCCCACGCGGGTCAGGGGCAGATGGCTGCAGGCGAGCCCCGGGCCGACCAGGACCGCGAAGGGGTGGGCATCGACGAATGCATCCAGGCGCGCGCGATCGTCGACGCGAAAGGCCTTCGGGCGGTGCACGGCGTCAGCTCTCCCAGCACTCGAGATCGTTCGCGAACAGGATCGGGCCCTTGAAGTATTCCTGGATGATGTCCCGGGACTGACCCTCACGGCCGCGCGTCCGCGGCGACCGGTGGGACAGGATCACGAAGTTCACGTCCGCCTCTGCGGCCATCTTGCCGATCTGCGACGGCGGCATGTGCAGGTCTCGAGCGAAGCCCCGTGTGTTCTCCGGGATCGCGTGGCTCGCGACCAGGATCGTCGAGCCCTTCGCCAGTTCGGCGACGGTCTGCCGCTGATTGGCGGTGTCGCCGGTGAAGGTGATGCCGATGCCTTCCGCATCGACGCGCCAGGCGAGGGTGGGCGTCTGGCCATGGTCGGTCGGTATGGCGGACAGGGCGATGCCATCGCGACGGAACCCGGCCCAGCGGCGCCGACCCACGGCGTCGATCTGATAGGGCACGACCTCGTAGCCACCGGCGGACAGGGGGGACAGATAGTCCGAGAGATGGCGATAGGCGCCGGTGGGGCCGAACAGCAGCGAGACCCAGTCGTTCAGCCCCGGGACCCGATCGTTGCCGGTCGGTCCGTAGAGCGGCAGGGGGGTCGTGCGCCCGGCGAATTCCGACCCGCGGATCAGCGCGGGCAGATCGCTGCTGTGGTCCACTTCAAGCTGCGTGAAGACGATGGCGAGGAGATCATTGAAGTCGGCGCCGGCTTCGTCGAAGCGCAGGGCGACGCCCGGTCCGGCGTCCACGAGCACGCGCGCGCGGCCGTCCACCCAGACCAGATAGCCGGACGAGGCCTGTTCGTCGCCGGCTTCCGGCCCGCCGGCACCCAGCACCTGGATGTAGACCCCTGCGCGCCCGCACAGACGCCGATCGATCACGATCTCGAAGGGACGCTCGGTGACGGTCCGCTCCAGGGACGGCGCGTCCATCCTGGCTTTGGCAGGGGCGCCCAGGCCGGCGAGCAGAAGCGCGCCCAGGATGATGGCGCATCGATGCATGATTCTCTCCCCGATCCGCGGCGGGCTGCGGCGTGTGACGCCCGGCGGCCCGGCGCCCCGCTCGCGCTCCGAGCTGTCGACGCGACAGCAACGAGGCGAGACTCTAGGGAACCTCGGAGCAACTTGCACCCGTGGGCGGCGCGTCCCGTCCTGCCGGGGTTTCCGAGCGCAGCTTTGGTGCAGGGCGCGGGTCGATGATCACCCGCAGGGCGCCGGCCGTCACGGTCGCGCCATGATCAGGCGGTACGATCCTTGCTAAACTCCTGTCATCGCGCGCTTGACGCGCTCCCGAGGTCCTTCCATCGTGCCCTTCCCGTCGCTCCTGCCCTCCCGCTCCCGTCGTCTCCGCACCGCGCGCTGCATCCTGCACGACGGTGAACGCTTCCTCCTCGTCGTCCACGCGGGAGGCGGACGCCATCGCCAGGTGCGCTGGGGGCTTCCCGGCGGGCACATCGACTTCGGCGAGAAGCCGGAAGCGACGGTGCGCCGGGAACTTCGCGAGGAGCTCCGCCTCGAGGTGGGGGCGCTCGAGGAGATCGGTGACTACCGCTACAAGAACGCCTGGCACCGCGTCTATTTCGGCGCGGCGCCCGGGCCCATCGACTGGTTCGACAAGGTCGAGCTGCTCCAGGTCGGCTGGCATTCCGATCACGAGGTCGACGCGCTGGCGCGCGCCGGTGCCCTCCATGCAGGCTACGAGGTGGATGTGGTGCGCGCCCTGGCCCCCGCGTTGCGCGAAGCCGTCTAGGGGCGCCCACCAGGCCCGGTGATCGATCCCTGGCACTCCGGGAGCGAATCCCGGACCATCGGTCGCCTACCACGATCGGGAGTTCCCATGCGCTTCGTCCGCTGCATCCGTCCGATCCGCTGGATCGGCCTGTCCTGCCTCGCCATGGGCGCCGTGCCGGCCCCCGCCGCCGACGTACCGCCTGCCGTCGACCCTGATCTCTATGCGCTGGCCGTGGCCGCGTCGCCGGCGCGGATCGAGGCCGACATTCGCACGCTCGTGGGCTTCGGGACCCGCAATACGCTGTCCGAGACCGAGTCCGACGCGCGCGGCATCGGCGCAGCCCGGCGCTGGATCGAGGCGGAGTTCCAGCGCATTTCCGAGACCTGTGGCGGCTGCCTCGAGGTCTCCACGCAGCGCACCCGCGTTCCGGGCGATCCCGAGACCCGGATCCGTCAGGACGTCGACGTCGTCAACGTGATCGCCATCCTCCGTGGCCACACGGAACCTGAGCGCTACCTGATCATGTCCGGTGACATCGACTCCCGCGCCTCCGACAGCACGGATCCGCTGACGGACGCCCCCGGCGCCAACGACAACGCTTCGGGAATGGCCGGGGTGCTGGAAGCCGCGCGCCTCCTCGCGGCCCGTGGTCCCCGCTCGGCGAGCGTGGTCTTTGCTGGCTTGTCCGGAGAGGAGCAGGGCCTCTACGGTGGCGCGCAGCTCGCCGCCCGGGCCCGTGCGGAGGGATGGGACGTCACCGGGGTCCTCAACAACGACATGATCGGCAACATCGCCGGCATCGACGGCGTCGTCGACAACAGCAGCTTCCGGGTTTTCTCCGAGGCCATTCCAGTCGAGGGCTACCGGCCCGAGGGCTGGAACTATCGGCGCTACGGCGGTGAAGTGGATGGCCCGTCCCGGCAGCTCGCCCGCTACGTGGACCGGATCACCCGCACCTATTTCACCAATCTCGAACCCATGATGGTCTATCGCCTGGATCGCTTCGGTCGCGGTGGCCATCACAGACCGTTCAACGACGCTGGCTTCGCCGCCGTGCGCATCATGGAGACGCACGAGCACTATGATCGTCAGCATCAGGACGTCCGCGTCGAGGACGGCGTGGCCTACGGCGACGTCATCGAGTTCGTGGACTTCACCCATGCGGCCCGTCTCACGGCGGTGAACGCGGTGGTGCTCGCCGCGCTCGCCGCGGCACCGCCCGCGCCGGGAAACCTGCGGATCGGCGGCCAGGTGCGGCCGTCGACGACCCTCGCCTGGGATCCGGTCGAGCATCCCGAACTTGCGGGCTACCGGCTCTACTGGCGGGACACGACAGCGGCGCAGTGGACCCACACGCGCTGGATCGGCGATGTCACCCGCTTCACGCTCGAGGGCATGGTCATCGACAACTTCGTGTTCGGTGTGGCCGCCGTCGGTCGTGACGGCAACGAGAGCGTCGTCGCCTTTCCGACCGCAGTGCTTCGCTGACCCGTGAAGACGCTCGGCATGCTCGGGGGCATGAGCTGGGAATCGACGGTCCCCTACTACCAGATCGTGAATCGACGCATCGCGGCGCGGCTCGGCGGGCTGCATTCCGCGCCCCTGGTGCTCTGGTGTCCCGACTTCGCGGAGATCGAACGGCTGCAGCACCTCGACGCCTGGGACCAGGCCGGTGCCCTGCTGGTGGCGGGCGGCCGCGGTCTGGTGGCGGCCGGGGCCGAGGTGCTCATCCTGTGCACGAACACCATGCATCGGGTCGCCGACGTGATCGAACGGGAGCTGCCGATTCCGCTGCTGCACATCGCGGAGCCCACGGGCGCTGCGATCCGCGCCGCCGGTCTGCGCCGCGTCGGCCTGCTCGGCACGCGCTTCACCATGGAGCAGGCGTTCTACCGCGAACGGCTGGTCGATCGCTTCGACCTCGAGGTCCTGGTGCCGGATGCGGAGGCTCGGGAGGCCGTGCATCGCATCATCTTCGACGAGCTGTGCCGCGGCATCGTCCGTGACGCGTCCCGGGACCGGCTGACGCGGATCGTCGAGGCGCTCGTGGCCCGGGGCGCCGAGGGCGTGATTCTCGGCTGCACGGAACTCGGTATGCTGCTCGGGCCCGAGGACGTCGATGCGCCGCTCTTCGACACGACCCGCTTGCATGCGGAAGCGGCGGCGGATGCGCTGCTCGTGGAGCATGCCGCGTCGTGAGCGTCGAGGACGCCGATCGGTCGCTCATGCACGCAGCCATCGTCGCCGCCGAGCGCGGGCTCGGGGCCGGTCAGGCCCCCTTCGGCTGCGCCCTGTCCCTCCATGGCCGTGCGCCGGTGGTCGCCCACAATCGCGTTGCCGCGAGCGGGGATCCGACGACCCATGCGGAGATCGAGGCGCTGCGCCTGGCGGCTGCCCGGACAGGCCGGGAGCAGCTGCGCGGTGCCACCGTTGCCTGCAGCGCCGAACCCTGCCCCATGTGTGCCTCGGCGCTGTTCTGGGCGGGTGTCGGGCGCATCGTCTACGCGGCATCGATCGCGGATCTGGTCGAACTCGGCATCGACCAGCAGGCCCTGGGTGTGCGTGAACTGGTCACACGCATCGCGCCCGAGGTCGCGCTGCGCGGCGGGGTGGAACGCGAAGCGAGTCTTGCCCTGTTCCGACGCTGGGGGGCGTCGCACTGACGCGAGGCCGGGCGCGTTCTGTTCCTCAGGGCAGGTTCCCGCACCTCCGGTCGTCGCGCACGGCCGTGAACACCCGCGTCGCTATCCCTGCGGTGGACCCGGTGCGTCCGCCTGCGCCGCGGCGGCCGGCGGGACGCGCGTCGCGGCCCAGCTCGCTCTGGCCATGGCGCCGACCCGTTCGATCTCGTCGACCGGAGGCGCGCCGGTCGGCTCGCATACGGATCGGTCGAAGTGAAAGATGTAGAGCCGGGATGCGAGTTCCTCGAAGGGCAGCGAGGCCTCGCCGAAGCGCTCCCCGTGACCCTGGGTCGAGACGACCACACCCTGGCCCCAGTCCTGTCCTGAATCGTTGTTCGGGTTGTAGAAGTACACGCGCATCACGCGTTCCTGGTCGAGGGCGACGCGGAGCAGCGTGATCGCGTGCCAGCCGACGAAGTCGCCGGCGGCGTCCGTGATCGCAAGGCCGGCCGGTTGTGGATGGATCACCGGCGTCATGCCGTTGTAGTACGGGTGGTAGTGGCCGTAGAAGCCACGGACGAAGGTGTCGTGATCGCACAGCGCCCCGGTCGCCACATCCACGGCGATCGCGAAATCGCGCCCCACCCACCAGCCGTGGAACTCCGGATTGATCCAGCGATGCGGATCCTCGCCGCGGTCTGCGCAGAGTCGTCCCATGGCGGCGTAGATGCGATCGAGATGCCCCACGAGCAGCGTCGATACGGGGTCCGTGTCGAGGGGTTGCTGCAGGGCGAGGCCCGGCGGCAGATCCGCGGAGCGCAGTTCCTGTCCCTCGAAATGCATGGTGATGGAATCGGTGCGTGCCGCCTGAACCACCAGGTGGAGCAGGAAGTCGGGATCGTTGATCGCCCACATGGAGAGCGCGCGGGCGGATTGGCAGGTCGGATTGTTGCCCTGGCCGATGCCGAGGGGTTGGCCGAGGAGCATCAACACCCCTGCGAGCAGATGGGTGCGCGGAGGCCGGGTCGAACCGAAGACGTTCGCGAGCGTGTCGGCCGCTGCCGGCGAGAGCGCGAGATGGATCTGACGCCACAGGGCGGGCGCCATGGGGGGCGCATAGAGCAGGCCGCGCTCGAGGAGCAGCGCGAGGCCATAGGCCGCCTGGCTCGTCTCCGGATGGATGGCTTCGTCGAGGAGTCGATGCACCAGGGCCGGATAGCTCTGGAGCGCATCGGTGCCCGTCGGCGACAGCCCCAGCGCCGGCGCGAGCAGCTCCCGCTGGCCGTTGTCGTGGATCCAGCGGAGGAACAGGGCGTGATAGGCAGAGACGAGGCCGGTGTCGTGCATGGCGCGTGCGAAGCCCCGCGCCTCGTGCTGCAGCGCGACCCCGTCGAGCGTGGCCAGGCGCCCTCGGTACGCCGGGAGGCCGGGATCGTCACTCGATGCCTGCGTGGGTCCGAAGAGGGCGCTGACGAGTCGGTCCGCGCCGAGGCGCAGCTCGCCAGTGTCCCCGGCCCCGTCGGCGAGGGCGACGGAGATCTGGGCGATCATCGCCTTGACGCCGGCCACGTCGATCGGCCGCTGCGCGAGGACGCGCCAGATCTCGTCGATCAGGTGCGCGAGGATGCCCTCGAAGCCTACCTGCTCGACGATCAGCCCGAACAGCTGCTGCAGGGCGTCGCCCAGCTCGCCCAGGCGCT
The DNA here is from genome assembly GCA_036351555.1 of Pseudomonadales bacterium. Classification (GTDB taxonomy): domain Bacteria; phylum Pseudomonadota; class Gammaproteobacteria; order Pseudomonadales; family Azotimanducaceae; genus JAZBPF01. Next base: position 2,143 of record JAZBPI010000035.1, on the reverse strand, counting down.
CTCGATCGGCCTCGCCGGGACTGCCGAAGACCCGATCCAGGCTGAGGGCGAGGATCTGCATCAGGAAGTGACGAGCCTGCTCCTGGGTGAAGCCGGCGTGCGTCGCATCGCCCCGGGCGATCGCCAGCATGCGCAGTTCGGAAAGGACCTCGAGCACGACAGTGGGCACGGGCGCGGTCGCGAGCGTCTGCCTGACCAGCCGCGGCAGCAGGCATTCGGGCTGGTGCCAGTCGCTGCCGAGGAAGACGCCGGCGGGATCGAAGCGCGGCGCCCGCTCCGCCAGGGCGGCCAGCCCGTCGGAGCGTTTCAGCAGGCGCCCGGCCAGATCGAGCACCACGGCCTGATGGGAGCCCTTGGCGAAGGGCCGTGCCTGCTCGAGTCGGTCGAGGGCAGCGTCGAAGCGATGTGCGAGTTGCAGGGTCACCGCATCCGCCTGCCCTCTGTCCTTCGTGCTCAAGGTGCCCCCTTGCGATCCGCCATCCGCGGCGCGGCCACCGGCGCCTGCGGTCCGAGGCGCCGGCGCGGCGGCCTCAGACGTAGTAGTCGAGCGCTTCCTGCTTCTTCAGCAGTTCGGCCAGGCGCACGGGATCGTCGCCGTGGAAGAACACGAGTCCCCAGTGCGTGCCGAAGGCCGTGCGCTTGGTGACGATCTCCTCCAGCGGGGCCGTCAGCTCGTGATAGTCGAAGTAGGGATCGGACGCGGTCTCCTCGGGAATCGCCAGTTCGCTGACGACGCGACGTCGAGGATAGACCCCGAAGCTCCCCGCGTAGCCCTTCGCATCGACCACTTCCTTCGGGAAGAAGGCTTCGATCTCCTCCTCGGTGGTCTTCGGATCGAAGCAGAGCGCGAGGGCCTGATAGGCGTTGAAGCCGTAGACCCGCTCCAGCAGCTCGAAGACCTTGAAGCCCGGCGGGCGATAGGCGACTTCGCCGAAATACATCTGACCGTCGTTGGTGACGAAGTATTCCGGATGGATGAAGCCGAACTCGATGTCGAAGGTCTCGATGAGCTTCTCGATCTCCCGTTCCACCTGAGGGCGGTAGCGCTCCAGTTCGGGCGAGGCGGGCACGTGAACCGAGTAGCCGAGGTGGACGTATTCGGAGATGTTCAGGAAGCGCACCCTGCCATTCCAGATCCAGGCCTCCACGGCGAACTCCCAGCCGTCGAGGTGGCTCTCGAGTAGCGCCGGGAATTCGCCGTCCGTGATGCTGTCGACGTCCTCCACGGTGCGGATCACGCGGTGCCCGAGACAGCCCGCCTTGTCGAAGGCCTTGAAGTGGATGGGGTCGTTGGGGTCGCCGTCGAGCTTGAGCAGGGCCTGATTCACCCGCTTGAGGAAGCGGATGACGTCGTCGCGGTCGTGCGCTTCCTCGAAGATGCCGACCCGGATGCCGCCGAGCTGGGCCCGGCGCTTCATGAGGGACTTGTCGCGCATGAGCATGGACTGGCCGAGCAGGCGAGGGTTCGAGAGCAGCACCGAATTGATGGCCCCGGCCCATTCCACCGTTTCCTCGAAGAGGGGAATGGCCACGTCGACACCCTCGCGCTCGAGGATCTCGGCGATCTCGTGCGAGCGGTCGTTCAGGCGCTCGAAGTTCCAGCCGATGTAGGGGATGTCGTGTTCGGTGCAGTAGCTCTCGGCCCAGTCCGGTGCGACGACCACATAGCGCCGGTCGAAGCGGTCGATGGCGTCGATCGCATTGAGGCTCCAGCCCAGCAGGGCGACGTAGCCCTTGTCTGCTTGAGGGTCATTCATGCGTTCCTCCATTGCGTGAGACCCGCGTGGTGCAGCCTCGGCAGTGCAGATGCGCGACGACCGGGTCGCAGGGAGACGGCAAGGCAGTGCCATGGCGTGGCGGGAAGCCGGACGCCGATCGAGGCTGTCACGCGAGAAGCTTCGAACTCTAACAAAATTCGGAGGGCCCTGCCTGCCGACCCTTGGTGTCCTGCATCCTCGGGGCGCATCATGGCGCGCATGAGCGGCATCACCACGACAGGAGACCACAGGGTCGCCGGGCGTCCGGACGAGCGCGCCCGGCGCTTCGCGACGCTCTGGCCGCAGTGGTCCAGCGGGACGCCGGAATCGGGTTTCCGGGAGGCGCTTCTCGCGCTCGCGCGCGACGATCACGGGGCCGCCTGTCT
>JAZBPI010000034.1:0-23687 GCA_036351555.1 Pseudomonadales bacterium | reverse complement strand
CTCGCGTATCAACCCCTGCGGCATGGCCGGCCTCGCGGTGACCCAGCTCGCCGACCTCGGCGGCCCGGCGGACCTGGCGTCGGTCGAGGCGCCCCTGCTCGCCGCACTCGCGCGCCAGATCGATCCCGAGGCACGGCTGGTCGAGGCCGACGGCCCCTGAGCGTCCCCGCTCAGGGGCGACCGCAGTCCGCGCACGCAGCACGGCGCTGCAGCCGGAAGCTCTGGAAGTCCGTGCTGCGACCGTCGAAGGTCAGCACGCGGCCGACCAGGGGCGTGCCGACCCCGGTCAGGAGCTTGATGCCCTCGAGGGCCTCGAGGGTGCCCATGATGCCCACGAGCGGGGCGATGACGCCGCTCTCGGCGCAGCGTTCCTCGTCCTCCGTGCCCGTCGGCCACAGACAGCGGTAGCAGGGCGACTCGGCGCGCCGCGGATCGAAGGCGGTGAGCTGGCCGTCGAAGCGGAGTGCGGCCGCCGACACCCAGGGAATGCGGGCATCGAGGCAGCCCCGATTGAGCGCGTAGCGCGTCGCCAGGTTGTCACTGGCGTCGATCACCAGATCGATACCCGCGAGCACCGGGTCCATGCGTTCCGCGTCCACGCGGCCGGTCACGCAGTCGATGCGCAGGCCGCTGTCCAGGGCGTGAATGCGGTCGCGGGCCGCGTCCGTCTTCCTCCGGCCCAGGTCGGCCTCGCCGTGGAGGATCTGGCGCTGGAGATTGCTCGGGTCCACGCGGTCGTCGTCGCACAGGCGCAGGTGCCCGCATCCTGCGGCGGCGAGGTACAGGGCGGCTGCGGAACCGAGGCCGCCCAGGCCCACGATGGCCACGCTGGCCTCCGCGAGCCGCGTCTGGCCCGCCACGTCGATCTCCGGAAGGAGGATCTGGCGGCTGTAGCGAAGCAGGCGCGCGTCATCCATGGGGCGCAGCTCCACGGGGCCAGCGCGCGGCGGTCACGCGGGGTCGGCCCTCGAGGTCCGCTCGGGTCTCGATCGCGTCGAAGCCCCGCGCCTCGAGCAGCGCGCGGACTGCGTCGCCCTGGCGGTGGCCATGCTCGAGGACCAGGAGGCCGTCGGTCGAGAGCTGCGCCGGGGCCCCCGCGATGATCTGCCGGAGTGCAGTGAGCCCGTCGGGACCGGCGAAGAGCGCGAGCGCGGGTTCGTGTCGAAGCACGTCCCCTGCCAGATCAGGGTCCTCGTCGCCGACGTAGGGTGGATTGGACACGATGACGTCGAAGCGCGTCTCGCCCAGGGGCGCGAACCAGTCGCCGAGGGTCCAGTGCACGCGCCCCGGCGCGAGGCGTTCGCCGTTCTGTCGGGCGACGGCCAGGGCGTCCGGCGACAGATCCACGGCCCAGAGTGTCCAGTGGCGGCGCCGGGCGGCCAGGGCGAGGATGATCGCGCCGCTGCCCGTGCCGAGATCGACCACGCGTCGGGCGATGTCGGGCGTGGCGTCGAGCACCGTCTCCACGAGGAGCTCGGTCTCGGGACGGGGAATCAGCACCTCTGGCGTCACGAGCAGATCGAGGTCGAAGAACTCGCGACGTCCGCGCAGCTGGGCCAGGGGGACGCCCTCGGCGCGCCGCTGGAGCAGTTCGCCGAGCCGGCGCTGTTCACGCTCGTCCAGCTCGCGTTCCGGATGAGCGATCACCGCGCTGCGCTCGAGTCCGCACACCATGCCGGCGAGGAGTTCCGCGTCCAGGCGCGGAATCCCTGCGCGGCGCGCTGCACCGAGCACGGCGCCGAGCGTCCCCGGCGCACTCATGCGCCGAGGGCGGCGAGAAGATCCGCCTGGTGTTCCCGCACCAGCGGATCGATGACGGGATCGAGGCCCCCCTCGAGGATCGCATCCAGGCTGTACAGCGTCAGATCGATACGATGATCCGTGACCCGGCCCTGGGGAAAATTGTAGGTGCGGATGCGCTCGGAGCGATCGCCGCTGCCGACGAGGTTGCGGCGCGTCTCCGCGCGTGCGGCATCCGCGCTGCGCCTGGCCTGATCCGTCAGGCGCGCCGCCAGCAGGGCCAGCGCCCGGGCCCGGTTCTTGTGCTGTGAGCGTTCGTCCTGGCATTCCACGACCAGCCCCGTGGGCAGATGGGTGATGCGGATCGCGGAGTCGGTCTTGTTGACGTGCTGTCCGCCGGCGCCGGAGGCGCGGAAGGTGTCGATACGCAGATCCTCGCGTGCGAGTTCCACGGCGGCCGTCTCCTCCGGTTCCGGCAGGACCGCCACCGTGCAGGCCGAGGTGTGGATGCGCCCGGACGATTCCGTGTCCGGGACCCGCTGGACGCGATGCACGCCGGACTCGAACTTCAGGCGGCCGTAGACGCCGTCGGTGCCGTCGATGCGGCAGATGACCTCTCGATAGCCGCCGACCTCGCCGGGCCGCTCGGAGAGGATCTCGAGGCTCCAGCCCCGGGCCTCCGCGTAGCGGCTGTACATGCGCAGGAGATCTCCCGCGAAGAGGGCGGCTTCGTCGCCGCCGGTGCCGGCGCGGATCTCCAGGAAGGCCGCGGCGCGGTCTTCCGGGTCCCGGGGCATGAGCAGCTGCTCCAGTTCCTGTTCCAGTCGCGCCGCCTCTGCTCCGGAGGCGCGTGCATCGTCCTGGGCGAGCTCCCGGAGCTCCGCATCGTCCTCGGTCGCCAGCGCCCGGGCTTCCTCCAGCTGCCGCTGGGTGGCTTCCCAGCGCCCGAAGATGCGCACCACGGGTTCGATCTCCGCGAATTCCCGGGACAGGCGCGTGAAGCGGGTCGTGTCGGCCGCGATCTCGGGGTCGGCCATGAGCGCGGCCAGCTCCTCGTGGCGATCGCGGACTTCGGCGAGCTTGCGTTCGATGGAGGCCTTCATGCTGGGCGTGCGGACGCGCGGGCGCCGGCCGCCGGTGCGCGTCTGGCACGGCAACGGACCCGCAGGTTCATTCGTCGTGGTAGGTGGGATCGAGACCGAGCAGGCGGCGCCCGTGGGCGACGACCTCGTCACGTCCGTCGGCACCCGCTTCGCGCAGGCGGCTCGAGGGGGTGTGGATGAGCTTGTTGGTCAGGGCCCGTGCGAGACGACCGAGCACCTCTTCGGGGTTCTCGCCCTTGCGCAGGCGGCGCATGTGGCGTTCGAGCTCTTCGGCGGCGATCCGTTCCGCATGGGTCCGGTAGGCGCGCACGGTCTCGACGGCTTCGCGAGCACGCAGGTCGCGCAGATAGGCCTCGACGCCGTGGTCGACCATGGTCTCGGCCTGGCCGGCCGCTTCCTCGCGGGAGCGGCGGTTCTCGGCGATGATGCCGACGAGGTCGTCGATGGTGTACAGGAAGACGTCGTCCAGGGTGCCGACCTGCGCCTCGATGTCGCGCGGCACGGCGATGTCGACCATGAACATGGGCCGGCGACGGCGCTTGCGCAGCGCATCCTCGACCATGCCCTTGCCGAGCACGGGCAGATCCGCCGCCGTCGATGCGATCACGATGTCCGCATCGGGCAGGACGCGGGGAAGATCGGACAGGAGCACGCTGTCGGCGCCGAAGCGCGTCGCCAGATCCCGCGCCCGGCCCAGGGTGCGGTTGGCGATGACCATGCGGTCGACCCCGGCCTGGCGCAGGTGTTCCGCGACCAGCTCGATCGTTTCCCCGGCACCGACCAGCAGGGCGCGCGCCTGCGCGAGATCCGAGAAGATCTGCTGCGCGAGGGAGACGGCCGCATAGGCCACGGAGACCGGATGACGACCGATGTCCGTATCCGTGCGAATCCGCTTGGCGGTGACCAGGGTGTGCTGGGACAGGCGCTCGAGCTCCGGACCCATGGTGCCGGCGTCCCGCGCGATCTCCCAGGCATCCTTCACCTGGCCGAGGATCTGTGGCTCGCCGAGGACCATGGAATCGAGGCCGGCGGCCACGCGCATGCTGTGGCGGACGGCCTCGTGGCCCCGGAACAGGTAGCTCGAACGTTCGAGGCTTCTCAGGTCGAGGCGGTGATAGTCGCCGACCCACTGCAGGAGCGGCGCATGGTCCCCGCTGGGGACCCAGCAGTAGACCTCGGTTCGATTGCAGGTAGACAGGATCGCGACCTCGGGGACGTCGAGGTCCTTGCGGAGATCACGGAGCGCTTCCGGCAGCTGATGCGTCGGGAACGCGACCCGTTCGCGCAACTCGATCGGGGCCGTGACATGATTGAAGCCCAGGGCCAGAACGCTCATCGAGGCCGGTCTTTGCGATTTCCATGAACTGCCGGAACTATACCTCAAAGGCGCCGGGTGTTCCGCTGCCCGCATCGCGGTTTCTGCTGCTGGTGCTGACCCTCCTCGCCTGGGGCTGTGCGGCGCCGGGCAGCGCGCCGCCGGACGGCGCCGAAGGGCCCGGGCGCCTCGAGGAACCCGCCGCCGTGGACGCCACGGAAGCCGCGGCGCCGGCCCCTGCGCCACCCCCACCGGAGCCCCGCTACCGTCCCTTCGGCGCTGACACCCTGTTCGAGCTGCTGGTCGCGGAGCTCGCCCTGCGGGAGCGCGCGCTGGAGCCGGCCCTTGCGGCCTATGCGCGTCAGGCGAGGGAGACGCGGGATCCCGGCGTCGTGGCCCGCGCGGCCCAGCTTGCCGCCTACGGCGACGATGCCCGGACCGCGAGCGATCTCGCCCTGCTCTGGGCGGAGGTGGAGCCCGAACGCCCCGAAGCGCGGCAGGGCGCCGCCGTGGCCCTGGTGCGGGCCGGGCGCCTCGAGGAGGCCCTGGCGGAGCTCGTGGCCCTGCGCGACCTCGGCGGCGAAGCCCGCTTTTCCTATCTTGCGCTCAATGCCCGGGACGTCGATGCGCAGACCCGTGAAGGGCTGATCGATGCGCTCGGCACCCTCGCCGCGGACTATCCCGGGGACGGCCAGCTGGTCGTGGCGCGGGCCCTGCTGCTTGAACAGGCCGGCCGTACCGAGGACGCACGGGCTGCCCTCGAGGCGCTGCCGCTTTCCGCCCTGGATGACGAGGGCGTGCTGCTGCGGGCCCGGCTGCTCGAGGGCAGCGAGCGTCTCCAGGAGGCGATCGAGCTGCTCGAGGCGACGCTCGCCGGGCGCGGGGATGACGACCGGCTTCGCTACACTCTCGCGCGGATGTACGTCGAGGCCGATCGCCTGGAGGACGCGCGCGCCGCCTTCCTGCGCCTCCTGCGCAGCGGCGAGAACCCGGAGATCCTCCTGTCCCTCGCGCTGCTCGAACTCGAGACGGGACACCTGGAGGCCGCGCAGGGGCATCTGGAGCGTCTCCTGGCGACCGGTCGTCGACGGGACGCGGCGCAGTTCTATCTCGGCGATCTCGCCGAGCGCCGCGGCGACGTCGATGCGGCCGTCGCGGCCTGGTCGCGGATCGACCCGGGCTACGAATTCGTGCGTGCCCAGGCGCGCGCCGCCGCCTTGCTCCTGGACGCCGAGGGTCCGCCTGCCGTGGCCAGCTATCTGGCCCGTGCGCGGGATCGCCATCCCGATCAGGCCGTGCCCCTGCGCCTGGTCGAGAGTCAGGTGCTGACGGATGCGGGCGATGAGCGCGGGGCGCTTGCGGTCCTCGATGCGGCCCTCGAGGCGGCGCCGGACGAGATCGATCTGCTCTATGCGCGCGCCATGACCGCCGAGCTGGTCGGCGATCCAGCCGGGCTCGAGCGCGACCTGCGCCGCGTGATCGAGCTGGAGCCGGACAACGCAACGGCCCTCAATGCCCTCGGCTATACCTTCGCCGACCGCAACGAGCGTCTCGACGAGGCGCGTGATCTCATCCTGCAGGCGCTGGAACTGGCTCCCGACGAGCCTGCCTACATCGATTCCCTGGGCTGGGTCGAGTACCGCCTGGGCAACCTCGACGAGGCGGCGGCGCTGCTCGCGGACGCATTCTCGCGCTTTCCCGATGACGAGGTCGCGGCGCATCTCGGCGAGGTGCACTGGGCCCGCGGCGACGAGGACAGCGCTCGGCGTGCCTGGCGTGCGGGGCTGGAACTCGATCCCGAGAGCGGGATCCTCGCCTCGACGATCCGCCGCTGTCTCGGCGAGCAGGCGCTCCAGACCCTGCGTCCCGACGGCGCCGACCCGTGAGCGGCCTGCACGGAACGCGGGCCGCCCGGACGTCGGCGCCGTGCAGGGTGAGCGGACGCCGAGCACCGGGGTGGCGGTCCATGGTGCTCCGCCTGCTCGTGCTGAGCCTGGGCCTGCACGGCTGTGCGAGCCTGGGACCCAGGTCCGTCGAGGGCGATCCGCTCGCCCTCGGGCTCAAGCAGTTCACCCTCGACGGCAAGGTGTCCTGGCGTCAGGGCGACGACAGCGGCCGGGCGGCCCTGGGCTGGGTCCAGGACGGAGCACGGTTCCGCCTGGTCCTCACCGGCCCCTTCGGCCGCGGCGCCGCCGTGCTGGAAGGCGTCGCCGCTGCCGTGACCCTCACCAGCGGTGACCGGATCCTGGAAGGGCCGTCGGCGAATGCCCTCCTCGAGGCGGAGCTGGGGGTTCCCCTGCCGCTCGAGCAGGCGGTGTACTGGGTGCGGGGCGTGCCTGCCCCCGGTCCCGTGCGCGTTCAGGCCCGGGATCCTGCGGGCTGGGCATCGGCGATCCGCCAGGCTGGCTGGGACGTGGCCTGGCCCCGGCGCGCGACCATCGACGGCATGGCGCTGCCCGCGCGCATCGAGCTGACGCGGGACGACGTGCGGGTACTGATCGTCGCGGGACGCTGGCAGCCCGGTGTCGCCGTGTTCGATGCTCAGGGAGGCGGGGGTGTCTGAAGACCGGCTGGAGCTCGAGGCCTGCGCCAAGCTGAATCTCTTCCTGCACGTCACCGGTCGCCGGGAAGACGGCTACCACCTTCTCCAGACCCTCTTCCAGTTCGTGGATCTCTGCGACCGCGTGGTCCTGGAGCGGGCGCCGGCCGGTGAGATCGGTTTCCTGCCCGGCAGTGACGCGCCCGGCGGGGACGAGGATCTGACCCTGCGTGCTGCCCGGCTCCTGGCGGCGCGCGCCCCCGGGCAGGTCGGGGTCCGCATCGGCCTGCGCAAGCGCATTCCCGCAGGGGGTGGCCTCGGCGGCGGATCCAGCGACGCGGCGACGGTGCTGCTGGGCCTGCACCGCCTCTGGGGTCTCGATCTGGGGATGGACGCCCTCGCGGAGCTGGGAGAAACGCTCGGTGCCGACGTGCCCGTGTTCGTCCGGGGGCGAACGGCCTGGGGGGAGGGCGTCGGTGAGCGCCTGACGCCCATCGGAACGGACGCTGCCCACTTCGTGATCTGCGATCCCGGGGTGCATGTGGACACGGTCCGGATCTTCGCCGATCCCGAATTGACACGTGACACCCCCGTGAAGAGAATACCCGCCTTTTTCGAGGGGGTCGGGCGCAACGACTGCGAGGTGGTCGCGCGCCGGCTCTATCCGGCCGTCGATGCCGCGCTCGCGTGGCTCGGGCGCCATGGGGACGCGCGGCTCACGGGCACCGGGGGTTGCTGTTTCCTGGCCTGTCGCGACGCGGCGACGGCGCGACGCATCGCCGCGGACTGCCCGGCGCCCTTCTCGGCGTGGGCGGTTCGTGCGCTCGAGCAGTCGCCGACGGTCCGGGCCCTGGGGGCCTGAGGGCCTGACCCCGGAGCCGGTCGTTCTTGGGGTGTCGCCAAGTTGGTAAGGCACCGGATTTTGATTCCGGCATTCGCAGGTTCGAGTCCTGCCACCCCAGCCAATTCCGCCACCCCGAGCAAGGGGTAGGGCCAGATCCTGTCACTTGGGGTGTCGCCAAGTTGGTAAGGCACCGGATTCTGATTCCGGCATTCGCAGGTTCGAGTCCTGCCACCCCAGCCAACACGCTGAACTGCACGGGACGGCCGCCTTGTCCGAACTCATGGTCTTCGCGGGGAATTCGAACCGCGCCCTGGCAGAGCGTGTCGCCCAGCGACTGCGCAAGCCGCTCGGCAATGCGGAGGTCGGGCGCTTCAGCGACGGCGAGGTGGCGGTCGAGATCGACGAGAACGTGCGCGGTCACGACGTGTTCATCCTCCAGTCCACCTGCGCGCCGACCAACGACAACCTCCTCGAACTCGTGATCATGGCTGACGCCATCAAGCGTGCCTCGGCGGCGCGGATCACCGCAGTGATGCCCTACTTCGGCTACGCGCGGCAGGACCGGCGGCCGCGCTCGGCGCGCGTGCCGATCAGCGCGAAGGTGGTCGCGGACATGATCACCACCGTGGGGTTCGATCGCGTTCTCACGGTGGATCTGCACGCCGACCAGATCCAGGGCTTCTTCAACATGCCCGTGGACAACGTCTACGCGTCTCCGGTGCTGGTGGACGACGCCCTGTCCAAGGGCTACGAGGACATGGTGGTGGTGTCGCCGGACATCGGGGGGGTCGTGCGCGCTCGCGCCATCGCCAAGCAGCTGCGCGACGCCGAACTCGCGATCATCGACAAGCGGCGACCGCGCGCGAACGAATCTCAGGTCATGAACATCATCGGCGACGTCGAGGACCGCACCTGCGTCATCGTCGACGACATGGTCGACACCGCGGGCACGCTCTGCACGGCGGCCGCGGCGCTCAAGGACATGGGCGCGCGCCGGGTCGTGTCCTACTGCACCCATCCGGTGCTGTCGGGCAACGCGGTGGAGCGGATCGCCGCATCCGCCCTCGACGACCTGGTGGTGACGGACACGATTCCGCTCGGTGCGGCAGCCCGGGCCTGTGAGCGCATTCGCCAGCTGTCGCTCGACGAGGTGCTGGCCGAGGCGATCCGTCGCGTGAGCAACGAGGAATCGATCAGCGCCATGTTCCGCTGATCCGGTCGGCCGCGACGGCGGCCGATCCCGAGCAGGACCGGAATCCGCAATGACGCGGAATCCGTCGCGGCAGCAGGCATCCCGCCGGCTGTCGCAGGGTGCCGGATCCTCCGATCCGGAAGGTGACCCGAGGGCCGCGGGAAGTGGTCGCGCTCCCGCGCAACCCATGACAGGAGTAGAAGACGATGGCAGACAAGATCGTGCTGTCGGCAACGCCGCGCAACGATGTGGGGAAGGGTGCGAGCCGCCGCCTGCGTCGCCTCGAAGCGCGGGTGCCGGGCATCATCTATGGCGGTGGCGAGGATCCCGAAGCGATCTCGCTGTCCGCCAACGAGCTGGGGAAGGCGGAGAAGTTCGAAGCCTTCTTCTCCCAGGTGCTGGAGATCAAGGTCGGGGGGCGTGACGTCTCCGCGATCGTCAAGGATCTGCAGCGCCATCCGGCACGGGGGGAGATCACCCACATCGACCTGCAGCGCGTCCGCGCCGACCAGGTCATCAGCGTGCACGTGTCGATCCACGTGCTCGGCGAGAGCGCCTGCAAGGGCGTGAAGGCCGGCGGTCAGATCATGCACAACATGATCGAGGTGGAGATCAGCAGCCTCCCGGCAGCCCTTCCCGAGTTCCTCGAGGTCGACGTGACGAACCTCGACGTGGGCGAGGCCATCCACCTGTCCGACCTCACGCTGCCCGCAGGGGTGTCGATTCCTGCCCTCGAGCTGGGCGAGGACCACGACCAACCCGTCGTCTCCGTCATCGCGGCCCGCGGTCCGTCCGCGGAGGAAGCCGAGGGAGAAGGCGACGAGGCCGAGAAGAAGGAGGACTGATCGGCCGCGGGCCACCGGCGTCGCCGGTGGCCCGCTCCGCTCCGGGTCCCCTTCGTCCTCCCGAGTCCACGGGTCGTCAGCGAAGTCATGTCAGCAGCCGTTCGCCTGATCGTCGGTCTCGGCAACCCCGGGGCCGAGTACGCCCAGACGCGCCACAACGCGGGTGCGGAGTTCGTCGCGGCCGTCGCGGATCGCTACGGATCGCCCCTGCGCAGCGAGAAGAAGTTCCAGGGCGCAACGGGGCGCATCAGTCTCGGCGGCGCGGATGTGCGCCTGCTGGTCCCCGAGACCTACTACAACGGCGCTGGCGCGGCGGTGCAGCCCATGCTCCAGTTCTATCGCATCGAGACCTCGGCGCTGCTCGTGGTTCATGACGAGCTGGATCTCGACATCGGCGTGGCGCGCCTGAAGCGCGGCGGCGGGCACGGCGGCAACAACGGCCTGCGCGACATCATCCGGGCACTCGGTGGCGATGCGGAGTTCGGCCGGCTGCGCCTCGGCGTGGGCCATCCGGGGCACAAGGATCGGGTCACCGGCTTTCTCCTCTCGCGCGCGCCCCAGGCGGAGCGCCGGGCCCTCGAGGACGCGATCGACGAGGGGCTGCGTGTCCTGCCGGACCTCGTCGAGGGCCAGTGGGAGCGCGCCACCACGGCATTGCATACGCGCAGTCGTGCGCCGCAGAAGGGAGTCGATTGAGATGGGGTTCAACTGCGGCATCGTCGGCCTGCCGAACGTGGGCAAGTCGACGCTCTTCAACGCGCTGACGAAGGCCGGGATCGATGCGGCCAACTTTCCCTTCTGCACCATCGAACCGAATACGGGGATCGTGCCCGTGCCCGATCCGCGGCTGGACGCCCTCGCGGCCCTGGTGAAGCCCGAGAAGATCGTGCCCACCACCATGGAGTTCGTCGACATCGCCGGCCTCGTTGCCGGTGCCTCCCAGGGTGAGGGCCTCGGCAATCAGTTCCTCGGCAACATCCGCGAGACCGACGCGATCGCCCACGTCGTGCGCTGCTTCGAGGACGAGAACGTCGTTCACGTCGACGGTCGAGTCGATCCCATCGCCGACATCGAGATCATCGATACGGAACTCGTCCTCGCGGACCTCGAGTCGACGGAGAAGGCCCTGGCGCGGGTGTCGCGCGCGGCCAAGGTCGGAGACAAGGGGGCGAAGGTCGAAGCGGAGCTGCTGGAGCAGATCCGCGACGCGCTCCAGGCCGGCCGCCCAGCGCGGGTCCTCTTCGCGGAGCTCGACGAGGCGACGCGGCAGCGCCTCCGGCAGCTGTTCCTGCTCACGGCGAAGCCGGTGATGTACATCGCCAACGTCGACGAGGACGGATTCACCGACAATCCGCTCCTCGAGGCCGTGGAGCGTCGTGCCGCGGAGGAGGGGGCGGTGGTCGTTCCCATCTGCGCCAAGCTCGAAGCCGAGATCGCCGAACTCGAGGACGACGAGAAGAGCGACTTCCTCGCGGAGATGGGTCTGTCGGAGCCGGGTCTGAACCGCGTCATCCGCGGCGGCTACGGTCTGCTCGATCTGCTGACCTTCTTCACTGCCGGGCCCAAGGAGGTGCGTGCCTGGACCGTGCGCCGCGGCGCCAGCGCGCCCGAGGCCGCCGGGCGCATCCACACGGATTTCCAGAAGGGATTCATCCGGGCGGAGGTCGTCGCCTACGACGACTTCGTCGCGCATGGCGGCGAGCAGGGCGCCAAGGACGCGGGCCGCTGGCGCCTCGAGGGGAAGGACTATCTCGTCCAGGACGGAGACGTGGTGCACTTCCGCTTCAACGTCTGAAGGGCTTGCGGGCCGCCTTGACAGCCTCCCGGCCCATGGTGAGAATCCGCGCCCTCGCGCTTTTCGCAATGGCTACGTAGCTCAGCCGGTTAGAGCACGGCACTCATAATGCCGGGGTCCCCTGTTCGATCCAGGGCGTAGCCACCAAATCCTCCCTCCGGCGGCCTTCCGGCCCGATCGGCGCCTGCCAGGTGCAGGGCTCGGCGCCCTGCGATGGTGCACAGCGCGCCGCCCTCGATCCGAAGGCACCGCCCCGCGCTGGTGCGGGCGAAATGGTCCCTGCGTTCTAGACTCTCCCAGGTTTGTCGCGCCGAGCGGGCGCGGCTCGATGGAAGGGAGTCCATGCGCATGAGTCCACGTTCACTGATCGTCCCGCTCTTTGTCGCCCTGGCGGCGACGACGTCCGCTGCGCGGGCGGAGGGTCCTGCGGTGGGTGTCCAGGCCGGAACCCTGGGCCTGGGCGTGTCCCTGACCCTGGATCTGACCGAGACGCTGAATGTGCGCGGTCTGATCAACGGGGCCAGTACGGACTATGACGACGATGCCAGCGGCATCGACTACGCGTTCGATCTCGACCTCGCCAGCTACGGTGCCATGCTCGACTGGCACGTCTTCGGCGGCGGGTTCCGCGTTTCCGCCGGTGCGTTCATCAACGACAACGAGATCTCCGGGGTCGGTTTTCCTCAGCCGGGTTCCGTCGTGGAGATCGGCGATGTCCTTTTCGATGCGGACGACATCGACCGTACGGAGGCCTCGCTGGGCTTCGACGACTTCGCCCCCTATGTCGGCATCGGTTGGGGCAATGCGGTCGGACCAGGCAAGCGTTTCGGGGTGACCTTCGATCTCGGCGTCTACCTGCAGGGTGCGCCGCAGGCGTCCTTCCGAGCCTTTGCGTCGCCCTCGGCCCCGGCGGGTGCGCAGGCACTGCTCGATGCGGAAGTTGCGCGCGAGCAGGCCGAGATCCAGAACGATCTCGACGACTTCGAGTTCTACCCGGTGCTGTCCCTGGGCCTGAGCTACAAGTTCTGATCGTCGCCCGTCGGCGCCCCGCTCGCGCTGTACTCCACCTCGTACACACCGACGGCGTCGCGCTTGCCCTTGGCGGTGATGGTCGAGCGTGCCTTGAGGGGCCAGCCGTCGCCGAGGGCATGGCGCGTGGCCTCGCCGAGGAGGATCGCGCCCGGCGGTGCGGCGCTGCAGATCCGTGATGCGGTGTTCACCACGTCGCCGATGACCGTGTAGTCCAGTGCCATGGGGCTGCCGAGAAAGCCTGCGACGACCTCGCCGCTGTTGATCCCGATCCCGATGCGGACGGGCACCCGCAGGCGGGGCGTCTCTCCCGCCGTCAGGGCGTGGATCCGCTGCTGCATCTGGATGGCCGCCCGCACGGCGCGCTGGGCGTGATCCCCCTGGCCGGTCGGGGCCCCGAAGATCGCCATGACGTTGTCGCCGATGAACTTGTCCAGCGTGCCTTCGTGGGCGAAGACGATGTCCACCATCTCCTCGAAGTAGGTGTTCAGCATCGCCACGATGTCCGTCGCGTCCTGTCGCTCGGCGAGCTGGGTGAAGCCGCGGATGTCGCTGAACAGCACGGAGACGTCGCGGAGCTGGCCCTGGCGCTCCACGTCCATCTCGCCGGAGGCGATGCGCGCGGCCAGCACCGGTGAAACGAGACGCTCGAAACGTTCGCGCGTCGCCTCCTGCGCTCGGACCGCCTCGGCGAGGTTCAGGCCGTGCAGGGACACCGCGATCTGTCGGGCGGCGGTCTCGAAGACCTCCAGGTCCTGGTCGGAGAAAGCGACCATGGCGCGCGTGCTGTCCACGACGATCACGCCGAGTACCTGTCCCGCGTGGATCAGGGGGGTGGCCATGGTGGCGCGGACGCCGGCAGCGACGATCGAGCGGGCGCCGGAGAAGCGTTCGTCCGTGGCCACGTCCCGGCTGATCACGGCACAGCGCTGCTCGAGCACCTCGCGCAGGAGCGTGTCCGAGACCTGCACCTCGGGAACGGGGCCCCCCTGATCCTTCAGGTGCCGGGCCGCGCGTTGTGCGGCACGGCGGAGCTGGCCTTCGCCATCGCGCAGCAGTGCCGCGCCCCGGTCGGCGCCGAACATCTCGAGGAGGGCGTCGAGCGCCTGGCCGAGCAGCCGGTCGCTTCGGGTCTCGCCAGCGAGGCGCTGCATCATCTCCCAGGCGGCGCGGAGCCGTTCGTAGTCCCGGCGCAGCACGGACAGGTTGCCGACCTCGGCCTGGGGCACGAAGCGCGTCTCGGGGGGAAGCTGGATCCGGGACTGCACGATGGTCGCCGAGCGCGCCGGCTCCGATCCCGGCCCCGATCCCGGCGAAGGCACGGACGGGGCGTCGGGCGGCAGGGCCGGTGCCGGGTCGCCGAGATGGAAGGCCCAGGTCTGCTCCGGGGCGATGCCCCCGATCCCGATCAGGTCGCCGTCACGCAGGGCGCGCAGATGCTGCACGCGCTCGCCGTTGACCCAGGTGCCGTTGCGACTGCCGGGGTCGTGGATGCGCCAGCCGCCATCGTGGATCTGCTGCACGACGCAGTGAATGCGGCTCACCGACCGGTCCTCGATGCGCAGATCCGCATCGTCCGCGCGACCGATCACCAGCCGCGTGGTGAACGCCCGGGGCGCGGGCGGGCCATCGGGTGCGGCCTTGCGGGGGTGCAGCCAGGGCATCGAGGGCCGGGTTCCGAAGGGACGGGACTCGAAGTCGAGTCTAGTTCCTCAGGCGCAGGCCGGCTGCGGAACGCAGGCCGCCGGTGCGGCATGTCGATCCGTCGGGCGCTTCGGCCGGATGCTTCGGGGCGGTCAGGCTGCGGAGGCCGCGTTCCAGGATCCTGCCAGCGGCTGCGCCTGAAAGAGATCGATGATCCGGGCGTCGATCGGGAGCGCGACGTCCTCCGGGCCGGCGAGCAGCAGCGACCGCGTGGTCGCATCCGGTCCAGGCGCGAGAAAGGCCCGGGTCGCGTCCGTCCGGCCCTGCTGCAGGGCCGCCAGGAACGCGGGCAGGGTGGTTGCCGGCAGCTGCAGGTGGACGAAGCGGTCCACCGCCGCCCAGTCGAGGCAGTCCCGCAGGGGCGTCCCGTCCTGCGGGATCCCGTGCAGCGGTGTCCCCCGCACCGCGACCACCAGGGTGCTGGCCTTGAGCAGCTCGACGGCCGCGCCGGCGGCGGCCTCGTCGGGCCAGCGGGTCAGCAGCAGGAGTCGCGTGCCCGTGGGCTGGTCGCGCGTGCTCCAGAGCCCGTCGATGCCTCCTTCGGCGTAGCCCATGGCCGATCGGCCCCTGTCCTCGAGCCACTGCCTGAAGGTCCCGGCATCCATCTCCGGGACGAGATCGAGCTCCGTGAAGAGATGAACGCGCATGCCTGGCCCTCGGTGAATCTGCCGACGGAGGCTACCCGCCGCCCCGGCGAACGCAAGCGGCGCGTCCGGTGTTCGCGCACGGCCGGTCGCGGTCGTCCGCCCCACGTATAATCGGCGCCGCCGATGCTGCCAGGAGCCCTCCGCATGACCGTGATTCGTCAGGACGATGTCATCGAGAGCGTCGCCGACGCGCTCCAGTTCATCTCCTACTACCACCCCCTCGACTTCATCCGGGCCGTCCACGACGCCTACGAGCGCGAGGCCTCCCAGGCCGCGAAGGACGCCATGGCGCAGATCCTGGTGAACTCCCGCATGTGCGCCGAGGGACATCGGCCCATCTGCCAGGACACGGGGATCGTCACCGTTTTCCTGAAGATCGGCATGGACGTGCGCTGGGAGGCGACCCTCAGCGTCGCGGAAATGGTCAACGAGGGGGTCCGGCGCGCCTACACGAACCCGGACAACGTGCTGCGGGCGTCGATCCTCAGCGACCCTGCGGGGGCGCGGAAGAACACCGGCGACAACACGCCGGCGGTGATCCACTACGAGCTCGTCCCGGGCGATCGGGTGACCGTGGACGTGGCCGCCAAGGGCGGTGGCTCCGAGAACAAGTCGAAGCTCGTCATGCTGAATCCCTCGGATTCCATCGTCGACTGGGTCGTGAAGACGGTGCCCACCATGGGGGCGGGCTGGTGCCCGCCGGGGATGCTCGGCCTGGGCATCGGCGGCACGGCGGAGAAGGCCGCCGTGCTCGCCAAGGAAGCGCTCATGGATCCCATCGACATCCACGAGCTGCGGGCGCGCGGCCCGGCCAACCGGATCGAGGAGCTCCGGCTGGAGCTCATGGATGCGGTCAATGCGCTCGGCATCGGGGCCCAGGGTCTCGGCGGGCTCACCACCATCCTCGACGTGAAGATCCGCGACTATCCGACCCATGCAGCCTCCCTGCCCGTGTGCATGATTCCGAATTGCGCCGCGACCCGCCACGCGCACTTCGTGCTCGACGGCTCCGGGCCCGCGCTGCAGACGCCGCCGAGCCTGGAGGACTGGCCGGACATCACCTGGGATGCGAGTGCCGGCGCCCGTCGCGTGAACCTCGACGGCATCACCCGCGAGGAGATCGCGACCTGGAAGCCGGGCGAGACCCTGCTCCTCAACGGCCGCATGCTCACGGGGCGCGATGCTGCCCACAAGAAGCTCAAGGAACGGATCGAGTCCGGCGAGGGCCTGCCCGAGGGCGTCGACCTGAAGGGACGCTTCATCTATTACGTCGGTCCCGTGGACCCGGTCCGCGACGAGGTGGTGGGGCCTGCCGGTCCGACCACGTCCACGCGCATGGACAAGTTCACGGACCTCATCCTCGGCGAGACCGGCCTGCTCGGCATGATCGGCAAGGCCGAGCGGGGACCGGCGGCCATCGATGCGATCCGCCGGCATCGGGCCGTCTACCTCATGGCCGTGGGCGGGGCCGCCTATCTGGTCTCGCGCGCGATCACCGATGCGCGCGTGGTCGCCTTCCCCGAGCTCGGCATGGAGGCCATCTACGAGTTCGAGGTGCGCGACATGCCGGTCACGGTCGCCGTCGATGTCGAAGGCACCTCGGTGCACGAGACCGGCCCTGTCGAATGGAAGGCGCGCATCGCCGCGGAGCCGGTGCGCGTCATCGGGTGATCCCCGGGCATCGGTGCGCCTCGCATCGGTGCCCGCTTTCCTCCCGAGCCTTGTTTTGTAGCGCACTGCACGCCGCGTCGTGCCCCTCGATGGCGCTTGAACGCGCCGCCGTCCTCGTTTCGTGCACCAGTCCGTGGCCTCGCCCCGCCCTTCCCCTCGTTGCTGCCCTGCACAGACCGCGATTTCCGGCCCGTTGGTCGTCCGCGCTGGGATCAGGCACCAGTCTTGCAGAACTGCTCCGCGTTCCACTGCCTGGTGTGGTGCAAGGAGGCATGCGAGCCCGATCCGGGCTCCGCCCAGGGCAGGACCTTTCGTCGACGTTCGTTCCGTGAGGGGCGTCTGCGACCAGTTGATCAACTCATTTCTGGGGGAAGCCTGATGGCTCACGCTCGCCGTCCGACCTCGGTTCGGACCCTGTCCCGTCGCGTCAATGGGGTTGCTTCACCGATTCAGCCGGCTCGATCGGCTGTCTTCCGGCGTGCCCGCCTGGCCGCCGCGATCCTCGCTGTGCCCTTCGGTGGTGCCCAGCTGCCCGCGGCGTTCGCGGCGGACGACGGCATCGAGGAGGTGGTGGTGACCGGCTCGCGCATCCAGCGCGGCAACGCCAATTCACCGGCGCCGATTTCCACCATCAATTCGGATGACATCCTGCGGTCCGGGCAGCCCGATATCGCCGAGATCCTCAACGACAATCCCTCGCTCCTGTCGTCGATCACGGGAACGAACTCGATCGACAGCGAGCCGAACAACGTCGGAGCGGCTGACAACGTCGGCGGCAGCGCACTCGATCTGCGCGGCCTCGGCTTCGAACGCACGCTCACGCTCGTGAACGGGCGGCGGCATGTCGCGGGGATCGAGGGCACCTCCTCGGTCGACGTGTCGACGATTCCGGCAGCGCTCATCGAGCGCGTCGAGGTCCTCACCGGTGGCGCCTCGGCGGTCTACGGCGCAGATGCCGTGACCGGCGTCGTCAATTTCGTCCTCAAGGAGGATTTCGAAGGGTTCGAGGTCGATTTCACTCCGGGCATCTCCGGGGAGGGCGACAACGAATCCTACCGGGCCAGCGCGACCTGGGGTCGCAACTTCGCCGAGGGCCGGGGCAACTTCGTGGTGTCCTTCCAGACCGACTACGATGCGGGTCTGCGCAAGGGGGACCGGAAGTTCTTCGACAACGACGGTCCCTGGGACAACGACACCAACCCGGCGCGTCGTTTCCAGCAGGGCGAGATCGACGCGACCGCCACGCCCAATCTCGCGCGCTACTACAACTTCGACAACACCGGACTGTTCCCCTGGGGGCTCCTGATCCCCTCTGCGGAAACCTTCGCGGCCAACTACGAGAGCGAGTTCGGAACGGCGCCGACCCTGAACGCGGCGGAGCTGGCGCTCATCGAGCGCGCGGCGACTGCGGCGCCGCAGGCGATCCTGCCCGGGCGGACCTTCAACATCACGTCGCCCTACGGCGTGGTGGCCATCGGTGATTTCGGGCTCGAGACGCCGCTGGGATCGGAGCCCGATCTCGACGGCAACGGCATCTCCGACTGCCTGCAGAGCTTCACGGGCTACAACTCCTCCCTGGACGGCGCTGCGGCGTTCGGCGCAGTGGGTGGCTGCTGGGCGATCGATGCGGCCGGGAACCTCCAGCCCTATGAGGACGGTCTGGTCTCCGGCAACTTCAACCAGTTCGGCGCGGCGCAGAGCTACATCGCGCCCACATCGGAGTACGTGATTCCCAAGCAGCAGCGTTACTCGCTCAACTTCAATGGTCGCTTCGAGTTCGCCCCCCAGGCCGAGGCCTTCTGGGAGACGAAGTACGTCTATCAGGAGATCGATTTCGGGGACGGCGCGAACCAGGCGACGGACCTGCTCTACGCAGCTCCGGACAATCCCTTCATTCCTGCGGCGCTGCAACCCTTCGCGAACAACGGGGGCGTCGGCTTCGTCGGCCCCGGTGGCATCTACATCAATCGCGACTCGGACGACTGGGGCAACAACGTGTCCACCAACGAGCGCACCACCTATCGATTCGTGGGTGGCCTGCGCGGCGATTTCGACTCCGTGGGTCTGTCCTACGAGGTCTCCGCCAACTACGGGCGCTTCGAACGTGATCTCACGGATCGCCAGTCGTGGATCGCGGACCGTTTCTTCGCCGCGATCGACGTGGTGTCCGACCCGGTGACCGGGGACCCGATCTGCCGTTCGGATCTCGACCCGACCGCCTATCCGGTGACCACGCCCTTCAACTTCCCGGCCTACCTCGGTGGCGGCGCGCGTTCGCCGTTCTTCACCTTCACGCCCGGCGACGGCCAGTGCCGACCCGCGAACCTCTTCGGCGGCCAGGGGTCCATCAGTCCCGAGTCCATCGCGTTCTTCACGCGCAATCGCGCGGTGTCCGAGGAAATCGAGCAGACGGTCTTCAGCGGGTTCTTGACCGGCGATTCGTCGCGGTTCTTCTCGCTGCCGGCCGGCGCGGTGGAGTTCGCGGTCGGCGCGGAATGGCGCGAGGAGAAGAGCCAGCAGGAGTTCGACGACTTCGACAACGGCATCATCCAGGTCGCGGGCGTCACGCCGGACGGCACGCCCTTCTCGCCGGGGGACTTCGTCGGCGACGTGAGTGCGGCAGCCAGCCTGGGTGCGTCGCCGGGCGCGACCTTCCTCGATTCGGGGGCCGACTACGACGTGTGGGACGTCTTCGCGGAAGTCTCCGTGCCGCTGCTCTCCAATGCGCCCTTTGCGCGGGAGCTGACCGTCGATGCGGCCTGGCGTCGTGCGGACTACTCCACCTTCGGAAGCAACACCACGTACAGCTATGGCGGCGTCTGGTCTCCCGTGGAGGATCTGCGTTTCCGTGGCTCCTTCAACCGTGCGGTCCGTGTGCCCAATCTCTTCGAGCTGTTCTCTCCCGATCAGGGCGTGTTCTTCCGGCCCCGGGATCCCTGCGACGTGAACCAGCTCTCCGCCGGGGCCGATCCGGCCCTGCGGCAGGCGAACTGCGAGGCGGCTCTACAGGCGATCAACGTGCCCACGGACAGGATCTTCGACGCCAACGGCAACTACATCTTCGTCGATCCGCTGTCTGCGGGCTTCCCCGGCGTCACCGGCGGCAATTCGGAGCTCACGCCCGAGGAAGGCGACACCACCACCTTCGGTGTGGTGCTCCAGCCGCGGTTCCTGCCGGATCTCACCGTCTCCGTCGACTTCTGGGACATCCAGATCGAGGACGCGATCGTCGAGATCTCGTCTCAGAACATCGTCGACCGCTGCTATGACTCGGCTTCCCTCAACAATGCCTTCTGCTCGCTCCTGCGCCGGAACGACGTGCCGACCTCGGCCCAGGCGGGTGGCTTCACCTTCCTGCGCCAGGCCAAGGTCAACTTCGGATCGGCGGAAGCGTCCGGTTGGGACGCGACCGTGAACTACGGCTTTGACGCCCTGGCTTCGCGCTTCGAGATCACCGCGCTGCTGACCCATCAGGACAAGCTCGAGTTCATCGAACCCGCGATCGCGGGTCAGGCGGACAGCGTCGACGACGAGCTGGGCGAGATGCGTCGACCGGAGTGGTCGTCGCAGCTGTCGCTGACCTTCCTCCGGGGACCGCTGACCCTCGGTTGGCAGACCCAGTACCTGAGCGAGCAGACGCTCGCCTATGAGGACGGTGGCGAGATCGAGACGGCGCAGCAGAACTTCGGCGCGGCCGGCTTTGCCGACGAGATCTTCATCCACAACCTCTCGGGCAGTTACGACGTCTCGGATCGGATGTTCGTCTACGGCGGCATCCAGAACGTCACGGACGAGGATCCGTTCGTGACCGAGCGCGCGTACCCGGTGAGCCCCCGCGGTCGCTACTTCTTCGCCGGGGTCAACTACCGGCTCTGAAGCCTTCCCTGCGGGGGCCCGGCACTGGCCGGCCCCCCGCAGGTCAAGTCTCTCCCCCCTCCGGCCGCCCTTGACGGGGCGGCCGCGTTTTTTCTTAATCGATCCCCCGTTCCTCCCGGAATACGCCGTCCATGAGTCGAGCCGCTGTCGGTGCCGAGGCGCGCCCACGGGTCCCGTTCCACTCGCGGTGAGGGATCCGCTCCCGATCGAGGCGCAGCATCTGCGCCTGCGGCGTCCGCGCGAGGACGACCTTCAGGCGCTGGTGGCGGCCCGGAACGACGACGACGTGCTGCGCTGGCTGGACTGGGCTCCACTGTGCTCGGCGGATGCGCAGAGCCTGATCGAGGAGCAGGCAGAGCGGGCCTTCGGGACTCCGGGGCTCTGGCAGCTGCTCGTGATCGCGTCCACCGATGACGATCGCATGCTCGGCGAGCTGTCCCTGCTGCCCAGCCATGAGCCCGGTGAACCGGCGCGGCTCGCCATTTCCCTGCTTCCCGAGGCGCGGGGCCAGGGGCTCGCGACGGATGCCCTGCATGCCCTCATGGACGCGCTGGGCGGCGAGGCGGGCTTCGACGTCTTCCAGTTCGTCGTCGATGCGCGCAATCAGCCGGTGCTGCGCCTCGCCGAGCGTTTCGGGGCCGTGCGTACGGCGGAGACGCCAGCTCTCGCCGGCGGCGAGGCCAGCACGGAGGTCACCCTTCTGCTGAGCCTCACCTGACCCCCTTCTGCACCGCGGGCGGAGGCGCCTGTTACCCTGCGCGCTTCCCGCGGAGAGAGGCCCCATGACCCCTGAACGCGCGCGCCGCATCCGTTCCGTCCTCGACCGTCGGCAGCCCGATCTGCGCATCGTCACGGACGCGGTGCACAAGGGGCACAACCTCTCCGCGATCGTTCGCTCCTGCGATGCCTTCGGAGTGCTCTGGATGCATGCGGTGGTCAACGACCGCGACTTCCGCACCTTTCGCTCCACGGCCATGGGCAGCCAGCGCTGGGTGGAGATCCGTCGCCATGCGGCCATCGGCGACGCGCTCGAACCCTTGCGTGGCCAGGGCTTCCAGGTTGTGGTCGCCCATCTGAGTCCGGACGCGGTCGATTTCCGCGCGGTGGACTACACCCGTCCCACGGCGATTCTCATGGGCGCGGAGAAGCAGGGGCCCAGCGACGCGGCGCTGGCGCGTGCCGATCAGGCCGTCACCATCCCCATGGTCGGCATGGTCGAGTCCTTCAATGTGTCCGTGGCCACGGCGATCCTGCTCGCGGAAGCGCATCGGCAACGCGCCGAGGCAGGCTTCTACGACGCGCCTCGCCTCGACCCCGAGACCTGGCGGCGGCTGTTCTTCGAATGGGGCGAGCCGCGCCTGGCTGACTTCTGTCAGCGCCATGCGCTCGCCTATCCGGAGATCGACACCGAGACCGGCGAGCTGCTCGATCCGGGCTGGTTCGCGCGGCGGCAGGCGGAGATCGCGGCTGCGCGTTGACCGCCTGCGTGTCTGTCGGAACCGGAGCGCCGCAGCCTGCTCGCGGGCCCTTCCGCCGGCGGCCGTGAGCCCCGGGCCCGGAAGCGGTAGAATGATGGTTCGTCCGGCGGCACTCGTAGCTGTGCCGCGACGGTCAGCTGCATCAGGTTCACGGGCCGGTTCATCGCAGTTTCTCTGAAGGAGTCGACCCGCCATGGCACGTGCCGTAGACGGCCCCCGCGTCGACACGGGCAGCAAGTACCGCACCGAAGAGGGTTACTCGGCCGTGAAGAACGGCCAGAAGGCCCGCGGTGACGCGCATCCGATCGAGCGCAAGCCGAGCTGGCTGCGGGTGCGCATACCCAGTGGCGGTCGCTACCGGGACGTCAAGGAGATCGTGCGCACGCACCGCCTCGCCACGGTCTGCGAGGAATCCCACTGCCCGAACATCGGAGAGTGCTGGAACCACGGGACGGCCACGCTGATGCTCATGGGCTCCGTGTGCACGCGTGCGTGCCGCTTCTGTGCCGTCGACACGGGCAATCCGAAGGGGCGCCTCGATGCGGACGAGCCGCGTCACGTCGCCGAATCCGTGCAGCTCATGGGCCTGCGCTACGTGGTGCTCACCTCCGTCGACCGGGACGATCTCGCCGACGGCGGCGCGGCGCACTACGCCGCCTGCATTCGCGCCATCAAGGCCGTCAGCCCGGACACGGCCGTCGAGGCGCTGACCCCGGACTTCCGCGGTCGTCGCGACGCCATCGAGACCGTGGTCGACACGGGACTCGAGGTCTTCGCCCAGAATCTGGAGACGGTGGAGCGTCTCACGCACGAGGTCCGCGACCCTCGTGCCGGCTACCGACAGACCATGGAGGTCCTCGCGCACGCCAAGGCCCACCGTCCCGAGGTGCTCACCAAGACCAGTCTCATCGTCGGGCTCGGCGAGACCGACGACGAGATCCTCGCGGCCATGGACGATCTCCGACGGCATGAGGTCGACGTGCTCACGCTCGGCCAGTATCTGCGGCCGACGCGCCATCATCTTCCCGTGGCCCGCTGGGTGACTCCCGATGCCTTCGAGCGCTATCGCGAGTGGGGCCTCGCGCGCGGGTTCCGCGAGGTCGCGTCCGGCCCCCTGGTGCGGTCGAGCTATCGCGCCGATCGCGTGCTGGACGGCAACAATCTCGGCCTGAGCCTGCCGGCGATCGGCGGCGGCGAGCACATTCCGCTGCGACAGGTCTGAGCCCGTGCCGTTCTCGTCGGCCCTCCGGGCGAGCGCTCAGCTCGGCTCCGGCGGAATCCAACGCCCTGCTTCGGCCTGCAGATCGAGTACGCGTCGCCCGTTGGTCGAGGTCTCGCAGGTGACCCGCAGCGGATGCCAGGCACCGCTCTCGTAGCGGATCACGTTGGCGGAGATGCGGTGGCCTTCGGGGCGCCGGTCGTGGAAGGCCTCCTCGATCCGGGCGCGTGGCATGCTGGCCTCGATCGCCCTGGTGCAGGCCTCTAGAGATCTGTGGTCCGGTCGCGGGATCATGCTCGCGCTGGCCGTGGCGGACGTCAGGGCGCCGAGCGCCAGAACGGTCGCGAGTGCAGTCTTCATCATCCGTGCCTCCCGTTTGCCATCGAGTGTGTCCCTGAGGAACACCGGGCCATTGGGAACGGGGTGGGCCCGTCGCGACAGGGCGCTGCGCCGGAGAGACGGCTGTGTGAGACGGGCCGGGGTCCGGCTGCGGCCAGGCGACGCGCGGGCGGTGCGTGCCGGCGCCAAGCGCGTGTGCCCGACGCCGTGTCGTCAGGACATCCGAGTGCGGCAAGCGGTGAGGCCGCCGTGACCGTCGCCCCGGGCGGCAACTCGATCGAGCAAGAAGGAGAACGAAGCATGGCAAGGCTGGTGATCACTGGTGCGAATCGAGGCATCGGACTGGAACTG
>JAZBPI010000033.1:0-2130 GCA_036351555.1 Pseudomonadales bacterium | reverse complement strand
GGTGAGCGAGCGCATCTCGACCCTGACCGGACTCGATCCGGACCAGATCGCCGAGATCGTCCTCGACCGGCCGGGTGAGCCGGAGATGCGACTCGCCAGAACGCCGCAAGGCTGGCGCATGCAGGCCCCGTACGAGGTAACCGCGGACGCGAGCCGCGTGGATCAGCTCGTGCGCATCGCCGCCACGATGGTCCACCGCACCCTCCCGAACCCCCCGGGCACCGAGGGACTCGGCCTCGACCCCGGGCGCGCTCGCCTGACACTGGACGGGCTCGAGCTGCGTCTCGGCGACACGGACCCCGTCGGCGAACGCCGTTACGTCGCGATCGGCGACCGGATCCACCTGATCGACGACGGTTTCCAGCATCACCTGCTCGCCGCCGCGGAGGACTATGTCGCGCGCCGCCTGCTGCCGCCCGGATTCCGGCCCGGGGCCGGCGCTCTGAACGGGGAGCCCCTATCCGACGCGGCACTAAAGGAGCTCGTCGACCTGACCGCGGAGCGGGTGGAGCCCCTGGGGGAGGAGATCTCGGGGCGGGTGCTTTCCCTGGAGCCCCTCGAGGGCGGCTCCGGTCTGCGTTTTCTGATCTCCGAGGACGCCCGAGTGTGGACCCGCCTCGACCTGCGCTTGCGCTATCTGCTCGGCGAGCCGCCGTTCTGGGCGCTGGGCGAGGACGCTCCGGCGCCGACCGAGTAGGCGAGTCATGCCCGAGCTGCCGGAGGTCGAGACCACGCTGCGCGGCATCGCCCCCCACCTGGAGGGCAGGCACATCACCGAGCTCGTGGTACGGGATCGGCGGCTGCGACTGCCCGTTGCGGACGGCATCGAGAAGGAGGTCGAGGGCCAGCGGGTACGGGGGCTGCGCCGGCGCGGCAAGTACCTGCTGCTGGATCTCGAACGCGGAGCGCTCATGATCCACCTGGGCATGTCCGGCAGCCTGCGGGTGCAGGCGGCGGACACGCCCGCGGGCGCGCACGATCACATCGACCTGTGGCTGGACGGCGGGCGCTGCCTGCGCCTGCGCGACCCCCGCCGGTTCGGCGTCTTCCTGTGGACGCCGGGGCCAGCGGAGCGTCACATCCTGCTCCGCCACCTCGGTCCGGAGCCGCTGGAGCCGGGCTTCGACGGCGACTACCTCTACGCGCGATCCAGGGACCGGCAAGCGGCGATCAAGACCTTCATCATGGACGCGAAGGTCGTGGTGGGGGTGGGCAACATCTACGCCAGCGAGTCCCTCTACGCCGCGGGGATCCATCCGTCCCGGCCCTGTAACCGCGTCGGCCGGGACCGCTACCAGCGACTCGCCGAGGCCATCCGTCAGGTGCTGACGAGCGCCATCGAACAGGGCGGCACCACCTTGCGGGACTTCGTCCAGGAGGACGGCAGCCCCGGCTATTTCGCCATCTCGCTCAAGGTCTACGGACGCGCCGGCGAGCCCTGCCGGCTATGCGGACAGCCGATCCGCCAGCGGCGGATCGGGCAGCGCTCCAGCTTCTTCTGCCCGCGCTGCCAGCGCTGAGCAGCTCTCGCTAGGCTTGCTGGATGCCGACGATGAGCCAGTCCCCCTCGCGGCTGTCCCAGGCGTGCTCGACGTGCCAGATCTCGCTGACGGGATGCGCGGCGGCACTCTCCTCCTCACGCACGAGCCCCGAGAAGCGGATGCTGGCGACGGCCTGATCGCCGTGACGCTGCACACCCATGAGCTCGGCGTTGAGGGTCACCACCTCGGTGAACTGGGCCTCCGTCCCCAGACGCTCGCGTTCTCGCTTGAGCTCCGCGAACAGCTGCGGCGCTGTGTACTCCCGTATGTCGCGGAAATCGGCCTGGTCCCAGGCCGCCTGCAGGCGGATGAAGTGGGTCTTGGCGCCCTCCACGAAAGCCGGACCGTCGAACCAGATCGGCGCCTCGCCCTCTCCCGACTCGGCGGGTGCCGACAGCGACGCAGAGTGACTCAGGTCGGCGTCGGGCCGGCCACCGGCGGCGACGGACCCGCCATGAGCGCCCGCCCCCGCAATGGACGGCGCACCACGGCGCATGGCGCGAAACAGCATCACGCCACCTGCGAGGAGCGCGGCGAACAAGAGGACGTCGAATATCTGCAGCCCCTCGAATGCGTCGCCGAAGAACAG
>JAZBPI010000032.1:0-3579 GCA_036351555.1 Pseudomonadales bacterium | reverse complement strand
GGCAGAAACGGTCGTGCTGCCCATGCGCGATCGTGCTGCGCTCATCGATCGCTGGACCGCGCACCGCGTCGAGCATGTGCTCCCGGCGCTGATGCGCCGGGCCGGCATCGACCTCTGGGTCGTCATCTCACGCGAGTACAACGAGGATCCGGTCATCGAGACGCTGCTGCCGGGGACCTGGCAGTCGGCGCGACGGCGGACCATCCTGCTCATCCACGATCGCGGACCGGAGCAGCCGCTCGAAACCCTTGCGGTGGCGCGCTATGGCGTCGGCGAGACCTTCGTACAGGCCTGGGACAAGGAGCGCGACGGCGATCAATGGACCCATCTCGGCCGCCTCATCGCGGAGCGGAACCCGGCGCGGATCGGCGTCGACGTCTCCGAGACCTTCGCGCTCGCGGACGGCCTGCCGCACACGGAGTACGAGCTCTTCATGGCGGCGCTTCCCGAGGCGCTTCGGGCGCGCGTCACGAGCGCCGAGGATCTCGCCATCGGCTGGCTGGAGACGCGCTCCGCACCGGAGATGGCGGTCTACCCGCAGATCGTGCGCATCGCGCACGAGATCATCGCCGAGGGCCTCTCGGAGGCAGTGATCCAGCCGGGCGTGACCCGTACGGACGAGGTGCAGTGGTGGTATCGCGAACGCATTCGCGAGCGACGCCTGACGGCCTGGTTCCATCCCTCGGTGCAGGTGCAGCGTGCCGAGGCGGCGACGACGGATCACAAGGCGGAGGTGCTCCAGCGTGAGGTGGACGTCATCCAGCCGGGGGATCTCGTCTGGGTCGACTTCGGCATCACCTATCTGCGCCTGAATACGGATACGCAGCAGATGGCCTACGTCCTGCGGCCGGGCGAGCGGGACGCGCCGGCGGAGCTTCGCGAGGCCCTGGCGCGGGCCAATCGTCTTCAGGACATCCTCGTCGGCGAATTCCGGGTCGGTCGCACGGGGAACGAGATCCTTGCGGGCGCGCTCGAGCAGGCGCGGCGAGAGAAGATCGAGGCATCGATCTACACCCATCCGATCGGCTATCACGGCCACGCGGCCGGACCCTCGATCGGGCTCTGGGACCAGCAGGACGGCGTGCCGGGGGCCGGTGACTATCCGCTCCACGCCGACACGGCACACTCCATCGAGCTCTATGCGGCGACAGAGGTCCCCGCCTGGGGCGGCACGGTGCGCATCAAGCTCGAGGAGGATGCGTTCTTCGACGGCGAGCGCGTGCGTTTCATCGACGGCCGTCAGACCGCCTTTCACCTCATTCCCCGCCCGGGGTCGAGCGCCTGCTGCACGCCCTGAGGCGCCGCTGATCTCGCCCTAGTCGAGTACGGCGTGCTGGGCCCGCAGTGCGGCCACCACGGGCGCATCTCGGCCGTAGACGTCGGCGCGCAGCTGGAGCTCGTCGGCGGCGTCGATCCAGGCCGTCCAGTAGAGCAGGTGGACCTCGATCGGATCCTGGAGGGGCAGGGTGCGTTCCTTGCCCGCGTCGAGGACGGCCGCGAGTCGGTCCGGCGTCCAGTCGCTGCCGGCGAAGACCGCATCCAGCAGGGCGATCGGATCCCCGAGGCGGACACAGCCGGAGCTGAAGGTGCGCTGCGCGCGCGCGAACAGTTCCCGCGCCGGCGAGTCGTGGAGATACACCGCGTGCTCGTTCGGGAACATGAACTTGACCCGGCCCAGGGCGTTTTCCGGGCCGGGGCGCTGGCGCAGCCGGTAGGGAAAGCGCCCTGCGGGAACGGCGTTCCAGTCCACGGCGGAAAGATCCAGCCTGCGGGCATCCTGGCCCCAGCTGTCGAAGAGCTCGTAGCCGCCGCGGGCCAGTGCGTCAGGATCGCGTTTCAGGAGCGGCAGCTTGTCCTTGCGCGCGATCGAGGGGGGGACTTCCCAGCTCGGATTCACCACCACGTAGGTCATGCGCGAGGAGAACACCGGCGTCTGCCGGTACTCGCGCCCGACCACGACGGGCATCTCGACCACATCCCGTCCGGCATCCTCCATGCGCAGGAAGAAGCCGGCGATGTTCACGATGATGTGTCGGCGGCCGAGATCCTCGGGCAGCCAGCGATAGCGCTCCAGGGTCGCGAGCACGCTGTCGATGCGCGCCTGCACCGGCGTGTTGAGCGCGGCCAGGGTCCCCTTGCCCACGACCCCGTCGGCGTCGAGGCCGTGGCGGCGCTGGATCGCCTGGACGGCAGGCACCAGGGCGTCGTCGTAGCGCTGGGCGACAGCGGCCTCCGGGACGGAAATGCCGGCCTCGGCAAGGCGCCGCCTGAGCCGCTCGACGCGGGCGTCCTCGTCGCCGGGGCGAAGGGTCGGACCCTCGGGCACGAGGGTGAACCCGCCGTCCGCGCGCAGTTGACGAAGGCGCGCAAGTGCATCGACGAGCCGTGCGTAGTCGGGGTGATCGGGACGGAGGTCCGCGAGCGTGTCGAAGACGTTCCCCTCGGTCACGGCGTCCTCCAGGAGCGCGGTGAAGTCCCGTGAACGCTCCGGGGCGGACCAGGTCGGATGGATCTCCCTCGGGTCCACCTTGCCCTGCAGCCAGTGCCGGGCCAGCAGCAGGAAGCTGTCGCTGAGCAGCAGCTCCACGGCGGCGGCCGCGACCGGGTCCGAGGGGGGGGCGTCGGGCAACGCCGCGAGGGCGGCATAGTGATAGTCGGCAGGCTGGAGACCCTCGCGCGCCGCAGCCTCGATGGCCCGCAGCAACTCGGGTCGCGCCTGCGCCCAGCGCTCGGGCTCCAGCCAGAGCGGGCGGTAGACCCGGTCCCCGTACAGCGCCACGAGGGCGTCCGTCGACGAGATCGGTTCCTTGCGCACCTCGATGCGCCCATCGAGGCCGTCGCCCTCGATGCGGCGTCGGAGCGCCTCGGCGATCTCCTCCTCGACCCGCGCCGTGCTCGCGGCGGAAAGCAGGATCAGGAGCAGGACGGCGAGGGGATTGCGCAGACGGGGGCGTCGCATCGGGACTGTCGGCATGGGACGGGAACTCTCGTTCGAAGAAGGACGGGCCTGGGGTCGGTGCGGGGATCGACGTGCCGCGCTTGCGGAGCATCAGCATACGGGCCATGTCGCCTGCGCGACATGCTGCTCCGGTGCCGCGGGTCGCGTTGCCGGCGCGGCCTGTCGGCGCGATGGGATCGCCGCTGTCAGGACGCCTGCAGCGGCCCCGCTCGCGTCCACCGTCCCGCTCGGGACCTTCCGGTGCGTCCCGGAGCCACGCACCTGATCCAGACTGGAGCCGAGGCAGCCGATGGCGGCGGCGAGGCTGTGGCCGATGGGCGGCAGGATCTTCTGAATGCAACCGGAACGGGTCGCCGCATGAGTCTCGGAGCCTTCGATCCACAGCGCCTGCGTCTGCCCCGGGCGCTCTTTCCCTTCGTTTCCGACACCCAGCTGCCGGAGGAGGAGATCCGTGCGCGCCTGCTGATGGCGATCGCCGCCTCCATCGGCGTGCCTGCATTGATCGTCTTCGCCCTCCAGGCGTTGCTCGTGGGCCATGTCGCGATCGCGGTCCTGGAGCTGGTCTGCGCCCTGCTCTGCGTGACCATCTATCTCGTCACCCGGCGACGCCTGATGCGGCT
>JAZBPI010000031.1:0-2543 GCA_036351555.1 Pseudomonadales bacterium | reverse complement strand
CATGTCCTCCTCGTCCTCCGCCGCCTCCTCGAGCGAGTCGAATCCCTCGCGAATGATGACGTGGCAGGTCGTGCAGGCACAGGACTTCTCGCACGCGTGCTCGATCTCGATGCCGTTCTGCAGCGCGGCGTCGCAGATGCTCACGCCCGGCTCAACCTCGATCAAGGCCCCCTCCGGACAAATCTCCTCGTGCGGCAGAAACACCAGTTTCGTCATCACTCGAACTCTTCAACCTTATGGCCCGCCATGGCGCCGTGAATGCTCGCGTTCATGCGTCGCTCCACATAGCCCTCGCAGACCTTCTCCAGAATATCGGTGGCGGCCTTGATCGCGTCCGCGTCGTCTCCGGCGGCGGTGCGTTCCAGGGCGGCCATCGCCTCATCGATGCGCTGGCGCTCGTCGGCATCGAGCAGGCGATCACCATCGCCGGCCAGGGCCGAGCGCAGGGCCTCGATGGTGCGCCGCGCCTCGACCTGCTGCTCGCGCAAGCGCCGCGCGATCAGGTCGTCACCGGCGTGGGCCAGGGAGTCCTTGAGCATGGACTCGATCTCGGTGTCCGTGAGCCCGTACGAGGGCTTGACCTCCACCTGGGCCTTGACGCCGCGGCTCTGCTCGACGGCGGTCACGCTCAGGAGACCGTCCGCGTCCACCTCGAATGCAACCCGGATGCGCGCGCTTCCGGCCACCATGGGCGGGATGCCGCGCAGCTCGAAGCGGGCCAGGGAGCGGCAGTCGCTGACCAGCTCGCGCTCCCCCTGCAACACATGGACCGCCATCGCGGTCTGGCCGTCCTTGAAGGTGGTGAATTCCTGCGCCCGTGCCACGGGTATGGTCGTGTTGCGCGGAATGATCTTCTCGACCAGCCCACCCATGGTCTCCAACCCCAGCGACAAGGGAATCACATCGAGCAACAACATCTCGTCATCGGGCTTGTTCCCAGCGAGCACGTCGGCCTGCAGCGCCGCGCCGATGGCCACCACCCGGTCGGGGTCGATATCCACCAGGGGCTCGGTACCGAAGAACTCGCGGACCCGTTCCCGCACACGCGGCACACGCGTCGAACCCCCGACCAGGACCACGTCCTTGATTTCGTCCGCGCGCAGCCCCGAATCGCGCAGGGTGCGACGACAAGCCGCGATGGTCTTGGAGATCAGCGGATCCACGAGCCGATTGAAGGTCGCCCGTTCGATCTCCCCCTCCCAAACCGAGCCGTCGGGCAACGTGATCGCAAGCGGTGCCGCATCGGCCAATGACAGCGCCTCTTTGGCGGCGCAGGCATCCCGCAGCAGCCGGCGCAGGAGGCGGTGATCCTGGTCGTCGCCGAGTCCCGCCTGCTCCATGATCCAATGGGCCAGGACGCGATCCATGTCGTCGCCGCCGAGGGCGGAATCGCCTCCGGTTGCCAATACCTCGAATACCCCTCGGCGCAATCGCAGGATCGAGATGTCGAAGGTGCCTCCGCCGAGGTCGTAGACGGCGTGCACGCCGTCCGCATCCTTGTCCAGACCGTAAGCCACGGCCGCGGCGGTCGGCTCGCTCAGCAGCCTGAAGACCTTGAGACCGGCAAGGCGCGCCGCGTCCTTCGTAGCCTGTCGCTGGGCTTCGTCGAAGTAGGCCGGCACCGTGATCACGACGCCCGTAAGGTCT
Organism: Pseudomonadales bacterium; assembly: GCA_036351555.1. Lineage (GTDB taxonomy): Bacteria > Pseudomonadota > Gammaproteobacteria > Pseudomonadales > Azotimanducaceae > JAZBPF01. The sequence goes on along the minus strand of JAZBPI010000031.1, from coordinate 896 downwards.
CCCCCCAGCACGCCTTCGGCCCGAGCCGCCAGCACCCGGAGGATCTCCGCCGAGACTTCGACCGGACTCAGGTCACCGCGCCGGGTACGGATGCGCGGCACCGGGCCTTCCGTCTGCACGAACTCGTAGGGAAGCCGCGAGCCCAGGGCCTTCACGTCCCCGACGCCGCGCCCGACGAGACGCTTGACCGAGGCGACGGTGTTCAGAGGATCCTCGGTAGCGACCGCCACGGCGGCATAACCGACTTCCACCCCGTTCTCGGCGAAGCGCACCACGAAGGGGAGCAGGTGCCGGCCCTGCTCGTCCGGCAAGGTCTCCGCCCGACCGCTGCGTACCGTCGCGACCAGCGAGTTGGTCGTGCCCAGGTCGATACCCGCCGCCAGCCTGTGCTGGTGTGGCGCCGCTGAGCGGCCCGGCTCGGCGATCTGAAGTAATGCCATTCATCCTCCCGGATTGGAACCGCGTCCCCACGCGCAGCAGCCGCACTCGGGCCATCAGGGCCCCCAAGAGTCGCGCCAGGCGCGGATGCGTTCCCGTGTGATGTTACCGGCTAACCCGCGTTCCGCATCCAGCGCCCGCGAAGCGGAATCGTGACGTGTCCGGACGCCCCATGAGCTCGCAGCAGGATTCGCTCGTGAAGGCCTACGGGGCCCGTCCGATACCGGCTTTCCCTCGCCGGCTAGAGGGCGTCCTCGAGGTCCGCCTCCAACTGCTCGGCCTCGACCCGGCATTTCTCGACGAACTGCAGCTTGACCACCAACTCATGCGCCTGTGCGAGCCGCTCCGCGGTAGGCTCGTCCAGGCAATCTCCGAGGGCACCCGTAAGCGTCCTGGATAGCTCGCCGAGTCGGTCTAAGACGGCTCCCACCGCGCCACAGGCATCCGTCGCGTCCCTG
>JAZBPI010000030.1:0-28051 GCA_036351555.1 Pseudomonadales bacterium | reverse complement strand
GTGTCCGCGCAGCTCGCGAACCCCGCCTGGCGTATCGCGATGGTGCTGAGCAGGGTCGCGGGGGGCGCGCGCTCGCGGCCGTGCCCCAGGAGCATGTCCGCATAGACCAGGGAGTCTCCGAGGAACGCCCGCAGTGCGGGTGCCTCCAGGTCGTGGCGGGTGCGGATGCGGTCCCACAGCTCCGCCCGGTCCTTGAGCCATCCTTCCAGCGCCCGGGGCCGCGGTGGCCCGGTCGGAACCCCGAAGGCATCGGCGAGCGCGGGCCACAGATCGGGCCAGCGGAACACGTCGCCGTTGGTGATGTTGAAGGTCCCATTGCGCGCGCTGTCTGCGTCCACGGCCCAGGAGAAGCCCTCGGCGAGGAGCCTCGCGTCGACCCCGTCGAGGGGTCCGCAGGCGCCGCCGGGAAAGGCGAAGGCCTCTCCGCTTTCCCGGCAGATCGCGGCATAGACCCCGAGCACGGCGAGTACGTTCATGGGGGCGCCGACCGCATGGCCGAAGATCACCGGCGGGCGCCAGATCGTGAAGGACCAGCCCGCCTCGGCGGCACGCGCGCGCAGGAGATCCTCCTGCAGCCAGTAGAAGTTCGGGTGCTCGACCCGTGGATCGCGCTCGCGGCCCGGGATCCGCATGGGCCGGACGTGGGCGCCGTAGGCCTTGGTGCCCTGGAGGAGACTCACGTGCTCCAGGGGGTGCGCCGCGAGGCCGTACAGGCAGTTGCGCAGGAGCGCGAGGTTCTGGGCCATCTGGTCTTCGGCGAGCCAGCCGGCGAGGAGGCCGGGCTTCTCGAAGAGTGCGGCGAACACCAGGTGGCTGATCGGCGGTACGCTGCCGAGCGCCTCCAGCGTGGCGTCCTTGTCGGAGAGGTCGACGGACAGATGCGGCGCATCCACGCCCGTCGGCGCGCGCCGCGAGATGCCCACGGCGTCCCAGCCCGGCTGCGCCGCGAAATGCGCGAGGGCGGCGCGGCCGACCACGCCGCTCGCCCCGGCAACGAGAATCCTGCGCTGGCTCGTCACGTCCACTCCTGTCCCGGACGTGGCGCGGCCCGACGCGGCTCAGTCCAGCGTATTGATATAGGCCACCAGGTCGAGGATGTCGTCGTCCGTGGTGAGCGTGGCGGCCATGGCGCGCATCTGGGCACCGTAGACATCGCCGGGCACGGCGCCGCGTACGCCGTCCCGATAGTGCTGCAGCTGGGTGACCAGATACCAGTCGCTCTGATCGGCGAGGGCCGGGGCCTGCATGCCGGGATTGCCCTCGGCCTGTTCACCGTGACAGGCGACGCAGGTCGTGAACAGCTGGCGGCCATGCTCGGCATCGCCGGTCACCGTGTCGGGCGTCTCCTGGACGGGCATGGCGGCGAACCAGGCGGCGGCCGCGGCGAGATCCGCGTCGTCCTCGAGGGCGATGGCCATGGTCCGCATCACGTTGCCGTTGTAGTCGTCCTCGTGCGTGCCTCGCCAGCCGGCGCGGAAGCCCGTGAGCTGGCGGGTGATGTACCAGTCCTCCATGCCGCCGATCCGGGGGGCCTCGACGCCGAGGTTGCCGCGACCTTCGGTGCCGTGGCAGGTGATGCAGTAGCTGTAGCGCTCGGCAGGATCTGCGCGGTCGGCCGACTCGCCCTGGGCGGCGACGGAAGCAATGAGAAGCGCAACGGGCAACAACGAACGCATGTCAGGACTTCTCCCGTATCGGGTCTGTAGGGGCAGGCATCGCTGTGATGTGCTGCCGCGGAGGCGCGTGCTCGCGCACTTGCCCATGAGTGCCGCCCCGATGAGGGCGGCCCTTGCCCGTGTCCCTGTGATCGGAGTGGTCGGACGATCACGCGCAGCGCGACGGCGTCGGTCGGGGCCGCCGTCCTTTCGCTGCGCTCGTCCTTCAGGTGCTCACTTCGGGGGGCGCGCGAAGATCGCTTCGACCTCCACGAGCATGCCCGGCGCAGCCAGCTGCGCCACACCGACTGCCGAACGCGCAGGCAGATTCATCTGTTCCGCGTCCTTGCCGAAGTACTTCGTGTAGGCCTTCATGAAGCCGGCGAAATCCATGCGTCCGCCGTTTTCCGGATCAGGCACGAGAAACACGGTCATCTTGACGATGTTCTCGAAGCCCAGGCCGAGATCCTCGAGGGACGCTTCCATGCGCTCGAAGACGCTCAGCGCCTGTGCCTCCGTGTCGCCCCAGAAGGCACGTGAGAAGCGCTCTGCCTCCGGGTCGGCCGGCGTCGGCGTCTGACCGCTGTGCCAGACGAGCTGGGTCCCTGCGGGAACCTCCACCGCGCGGGCGATGGGGAAGTCGCTGCCGATCAGGGCGTGCTGGATGCGACCGTCCCCGGGCTCCGCCGCCGCGGCCCCCAGGCTTCCGGTCCAGAGCACGGCGCCGGCGATGGCGCCGATCAGGGCTTGCTTCATGTCGTCCTCCTGCAGCTGGAAGGGCCCGGCATCAGGCGGTCACGGCCTCGCCGCGCTCTTCTGCCTGCACGCGGCGATCGATGTCCGCCAGGGCAAGGTGCGCCGAACGGATCGCGCCTTCCTGCCAGCCGGAGTGGTAGCTGATCTGATCGCCGACCATGTAGTGACGGCCGGCGGGGGCCTGGAGGCGCTTGAAGTGCGTCTCCCCCTCGTCGCGCGGCCAGCGCGCCGAGCAGCCCATCATGTGGTTCATGCGATGCCAGGCGACGCTGACGCCGTTCTCCATGTACTCCGAGTAGCCCGGGTGCACCTTCTCGCCCTGGCGCAGCGCTTCCTTGAAGCGCTCCTCGGGGGTCATCTTCGTGAACATCTCGCCCGCACCGGGGAAGAAGGTGTAGGCGCCGAGCACGATGCCCTTCTGGGCGAAGAAGCTGTGGTTCGGATACCAGATCTGGGTGATCGGCTGCGCCGTCCAGCTGATGCCGCCGTAGATGTGGTCCTTCTCCCAGAAGCGTTCCTTCGCCTGCAGGCCGATCTTGAACAGCTTGCCGCGCTCGGGCTTGGTCAGCGCCAGCGCATAGTCGCTCGGGAAGTTGTGCTTCAGGCCCACGACCAGGTGCGTGGGAATGCAGTTGATGCAGAAGTCGCCGCGCTCGGTCTTCAGCTCGCCCTTTTCCTGGTAGGTGACCTCGACCCCGTCCTCCTTGAGCTCGATCCCCTTGACCCAGGCATTGAGCCTGACCTTGTCGCCGACCTTGCGCATGAAGCCGGCGACCACGCGATCCATGCCGCCGGTGGGCGTCATCATGGTCGACGCCTGGTCGTTGGACTCGCCGAAGTGCATGGGGCCCCGCCAGAAGGAGGCCTTCATGAGCTCCTCGAAGTCGAAGGTCTCGCGGAGCTCGCCGTGCATGACGAACCCACCGGACTTGTAGCCGGCGCGTTCCGAGCCGCGATAGAAGTAGTCGTCACCGAGGTCGCCCCAGGCCTTGGCGAACTCGAGCACCTTCTGCACGTCCACCGTGTCCATGGGGGCCGCGAGCTGCTCGTCGACCACGGACTTGGCGAGGATCTCCGCCATGAAGCCCCGGGCGTCGGCCACGTACTGGCGCTGCCGCACGGGCTTGCCGCCGAAGGCGTTGTCGTCCTGGATATAGGCGTTGCGGTTGTCGTTGACCCAGACCTCGAGCTGCACGCCGAGTTCGCGGCAGTAGCCCACGAGGGCCGTGTGGTCCTGGGGAATGCGCGCGGGACCGGCGTTGAAGTAGAGGCTGGGATCGTCGTCGAACTGACAGACCTGCTTCTGGCCGAGCTCGTCGACCACGTCGCCGTGGCGAAGCGTCATGTTGCGTCCGCCGGCGCGATGCGAGGACTCGAGCAGCACGGTGTCGTAGCCCGCCTTGCCCAACTCGTAGGCGGCGGTGAGGCCCGAGATGCCGGCGCCGAGGATGACGACCTTGCGACGCTTGCCGGTCAGAGGCGCGACGCGGGCCAGGGGCGAGGCGCCGGGTGCGGCCATGATGCCCATGGCGGAGGCGACGCGGTACATGGCGCCCGAGCCGCCGGCCGCGCCGACGAGTTCGAGGAATCTGCGGCGGGAAACCTGTGTCATGACGGAACTTTCTCCTGGAGCGGCGCCCATGAACCCGTGTGTCTTACAAGCGACGTGCCATGCCGACGCACGGGGGCGGAGGCTTCTGCGACGCGACCTGGAGCGGTGCGGGATGGGGCGGATGGGCCGCGCGGCGCACGATTCTGGTGCGCGGCAGCCGTCATGTGCCAGCTTAGCACGCAGCGTTCCCCTGGCGTCCCGGCGACGGCCGCTTCAGGCATCCCCTGGGTCCAGGTCCGTATCGTCGATGCGATGCCCCCAGCTGCGCTTGGCGTCGAGGTAGCGGCGGTTCCAGCGCCCGACACCGACCAGATGCTTCACGGCGGTCACGTCGTCGAGCCCGGCGGCTGCGAGGTCCTGGAGCTTCTTGGGGTTGTTGGTGAGGAGCCGGAAACCACGCCCCCGGAGCACCCATTTCAGGATCGAGGCGGCGTCGGAGAAGTCCCGGGAATCGTCGGGCAGTCCCAGGGAGCGATTGGCCTCGTAGGTGTCCTCGCCGGCGTCCTGGAGCAGATAGGTGGCCGCCTTCGCCCAGAGCCCGATGCCGCGCCCCTCGTGCCCGGCCATGTAGATGAGATAGCCGCCCTGGGCGTCTGCATGGATGCGATCGACCGCGGCCGCCAGCTGGGGGCCGCACTCGCAGCGACGCGAGCCGAACACGTCGCCGGTCAGGCAGTTGGAGTGCACCCGGACCAGCGGGCGCTCGGCCTCGTCGGGTTCGCCGATCACGAGCAGGCTGTTCACGGCCATGGACGAGGTCAGGGAGGCGAAGAGGCGCTGGCTGCCCTGGCGGCGCAGCTCCGCGGCCAGCTCGTCGACGCGGGCGAGTTCGGTCCGCCGCACGAAGACGTACCAGCGCGCCGTGATCTCGACGCCGGTGAGGTCCATGGGCAGGGGAATGGGCCCCATCACCTCCAGGGCGGGTTCCTCGGGCAGGCCGGCCGTGGTCGCGTCGACGGGTTCGCCGTCGCTGTTGATCCGGATCAGCCGGTCCTGCTGGATCAGTCGTCTGCGGACCGAAGGATCGATGTAGGTGAACATGACGCCGTCCGAGTGCCGTGGCGAGAACCCGTATCCGCGACCCGAACCGAAGCGGCCCGATCGCTGAGCGGCGCGAAGGATACCCGAGTTGGCGTTCGCGGGCCGCGCCTGCCGGCGGCCGCCCCCGGTGGTTACACTGGCATGACGGGCCCTGTGGGGGCGCGTTGGCCGGGAGGGGGAGCATGGCTGCAGAGGACAGGACGGCACCGGAGATCCGGGCGACGCCCGAGACCGTGACGGCGGAGTGGCTCACCGCCGTCCTCCACCATGCGGGGCACGACGGCGTGGTCGCGGCCTTCGAGGCCATCCGGGTCGGTACGGGTCAGGTCGGCCAGAATGTCCGCTTTGCGCTGCGCTATGCCGCCGGGTCAGGCCCGGCGAGCATCGTCGGCAAGTTCGCATCGGACGACCCCGCGAGCCGCCAGACCGGCATCGCGCTCCAGAACTACCTCAAGGAAGTGCGCTTCTACGAGACGCTGCAGCCGACCCTCGACATCCGCACCCCGACGCCCCTGCTCGCCCGGATCGATCCGCAGACTCACGACTTCGTCATCATGATGGAGGATCTCGCGCCCGCGGAGCAGGGTGACCAGATCCGTGGCTGTGGTGCCGACGAGGCTGCGGTGGCGGTCGTCGAGGCCGCGCGGCTGCACGGTCCGCGCTGGAACGATCCGGCCCTCGCCGAGATCGAATGGCTCGGGTCCAGGGATCCCGCCGAGGGTGCCGCCAGCGTCCGGGGGCTCTGGGATGCGGTCTTCGAGCCCTTCCTCGCGCGCTATGCGGGCCGGCTCACGGAAGAGGAGTGTGCGCTCGCGCGGGCGCTCGGCGCGCGCTTCGATGCCTACGTGGCGCCGCGCCCGGGCCCGCGCACGGTCACCCACGGTGACTATCGGCTCGACAACATGCTGTTCGGCGGGCCCGCGCCACTCACGGTGGTCGACTGGCAGTCGCCGGGACTCGGCAACGGGACCGCGGACGTGGCCTATTTCCTGGGCACCGCCCTCGAGCCGGCGCTGCGGCGATCCATCGAGGACGCCCTGCTCCGGGAGTACGTCGCGGTCCTGCACGGCTACGGGATCGACTACGACCTGGAGACCTGCCGCACGGACTATCGCCGCGCGAGCTTCGCAGGCCTCGTCATGGCGGTGATCGCGTCCATGATCGTCGGCCAGACCGATCGCGGCGACGAGATGTTCATGACCATGGCCCGGCGCAGCGCGGCCATGGCGCAGGAGCTCGATGCGCTCTCACTCCTCAGCTGAGGGCCCGGTTGCGGCCGCGGTCGCGAGATCCGCGGCGAGCAGCACGGCGAGTTCCTCGAGCAGGCGGACCTCCGCGGCGACCAGCGCCGGATAGCCCGCGGCCGCCAGGGACGCCCGGCTGCTGAAGCGACGATGCAGCAGCCGGGGTGACGGGCTGCCCGGACCGAAGATCGTCCATTCCGCGTCGAGCACCGCGGCGCCGTCCGCCGTGCCGTGGAAGCTGTCCACGACGATGTCCACGCGCAGGGCATCCGCCGCCGCGCGCTCCGGATCCTTGGCGACGGGTTGGCCGAGTTCGCGTGCCGCGAGATCGGCCACGAGCTGGCGGATCCCGCGATCCAGCGGTTCCGCCCAGCGGTGATAGCGCGCCGGGCGGATCTCGCCGGCGTCCGTTTCCAGCACGATGCCCAGCTGCTCCAGATACCAGGCGACGCGCACGCGGCCCAGGGTGAAGTGCGGCTCCGTGGTGCTCGTCCTGTCCTGCACCGCGGAGCGCAGCAGGTAGGTCGCCGGCTCGGGAACCGGCGCCGGCGCCACGCACCCCGCCAGGGCCGCGACGAGCAGGAGCGTCGGGGCGAAACGGCCGGCAGATGCCCTCATCGGTCACGCCCTCCGGGCAGGGGATCGGGGGTACGCGGAATGCGCCGCAGCAGCGAGCTCGGCTGCTCCTCGAGCGACCGCGTGAGCCCCTGCACGTTGTCCAGGGAGCGGTCGAGGCGGCTCAGGGAGCGGTCCACGCGGCGATAGAGGGGCGAGCCCTCCGAGACCGAGTCGACGGCGGCGCGCAGCGCGTCCAGGGTCGCGCCGAGTTCCTCCGGCAGGGCCTGGAGGGCATCGTCCGATAGCGTTCGCTCCAGCTGGACGAGCGTGCGCTCCGCGGACTGGAGCGCCGCCGTCATGGCCTCGACGGCGCCGCCGCTGTCCTCGACGAGGCGGTCGAGGGGCAGCGCCGCCAGCTTGTCGAGCACGTCGCCGAGTTTGCGTTCCAGTTGGGCGAGTCCCGTCGAGCGACTCGGAAGTGTCGGGTAGCCGCCCAGGCGGCCGACGGCGCCCGGCGGGATCGACGAGTCGAAGTCGAGGGCCACGTAGAGCTGTCCGGTCAGCAGGTTGCCGGTCTGCAGGGACGCGAACAGACCCTTGTCCACCGCATCGCGCATGACCTCGCGCAGGGCTTCGATGCCGCTCGCGTCGTCGGGCAGGCGCAGATGGCCGGGCTCGAGCTCGATGACCACGGGAATGGGCAGTGCGGCGTCTCCGAAGGCGTCGCCCTCGATCTCCTCGAGCAGCACGCGCTGCACGCGACCCACGGTCAGGCCGCGCAGTTCGACCGGTGCACCGGGCTCCAGGCCGCGGACCGACTGATCGAACTCGACCACGTAGGTATCCGAGAAACGGTAGGGATCGTTCTGCGCCCGTTGTGCGTCCGGATGCAGGGTGAAAATGGCGCCGCTGGCGACCGCCTCGCCATGGTCCCCATCGAGGGGATCGCCCAGGGAGACGCCGCCCGTGGCCAGGGTCTCCAGCGAGCCGGTGGACAGCTCGAAGCCGCTCACGGAGGCGCTGACGGTGACCCCGCTCGCGTTCCAGAAGCGCGTGTTGACCCCCACCAGACGGTCGTAGGGGGCGTCGATGAAGGCGCCGTAGCGCATCTCCCGCGCCTCGAGGTCGAACTCCGCGCTCTCGATCCGTCCGACGGGAAAGCCGTGGTAGAGGATCGGATTGCCGGTGTGCACGGAGCCGGCGTCCTCGCTCACCAGCGTGAGGCGCAGGCCCGGGACGCCGGGGGCCGTCACCGGCGGCTCGTCGAAGCCGTCGAAGTCCCGGCGTCCCATGGCCCCGTCTCCCGGGGCGAGTTCGATGTAGCCGCCGGACAGCAGCGTGCCGAGGCCGGAGACCCCGCCGAACCCGATGCGCGGGCGCACGACCCAGAACCGCGAATCCGTCCGCAGCAGGCGCTGGGTGTCGGGTTCCAGGCGGGCGCTGACCCGCACCCCGTCGAGGCTCTCGTCGAGAGACACGGCCTCGACCAGGCCGACGTCGACGCTGCGCGCCTTGATGCGGGTCTCGCCGGCCACGATTCCCTCGGCCGTGGAGAAGTGGATGGTGATCATGGGGCCGCGATTGGTGGCCGAGAAGTAGACGAGCCAGGCGCCGACCACGACGGCAGCGATCGGGACCAGCCAGATCAGGGGCAGGCGCTTGCGGGCCACGACCTCGACTTCAGAGACGCTCATGGTCGGGCTCCAGGTGGTCCCAGATCAGGCGCGGATCGAACTGCTGTGCCGCGACCATGGTGGTCATCACGGCCGCACCGAAGGCGAGCGCCGCGGCCCCGGGGCGGACGGCCATGAGATCGCCCAGGTGCACCAGTGCGACCAGGATCGAGACCACGAAGATGTCGACCATGGACCAGCGACCGACGAACTCCGTGGCCCGATACAGAATCGTCCTTTGACGCGGGCTGCTTCGGTCCCGGCGCGCGACGCTCAGGCAGAGCGCGAAGAGCGTGAGCAGCTTGGCAAACGGTACCACCACGCTGGCCACGAAGATCACGAGGGCGGTCGGCCAGGAGCCGTAGCTCCACAGCAACCAGACCCCGCCGACGATGGTGTTGTCCTCGACGCGACCGAAGGTCACGTTGCTCATGATCGGCAGCAGATTGGCCGGGATCAGCAGCAGTGCGGCGGTGACGGAGAGGGCCAGGGTGCGCTGCAGGCTGTCCGGGATGCGCAGGTGCAGGGTGCGTCCGCAGCGCGGACAGCTCGGCGTGTCCGCAGGTGCCAGCGCCCGGCAGAGATGGCACTGCGCCAGGCCCGCGCGGGCTGCCGTGGTGGCCACTGCGGTCACGGGTCGAGCCGTCCGATCGCGGTCCAGACGTCGTGGCGGTCGAGACAGGCGAAGGCGCCGATGAAGCACAGCGTGAAGCCGATGTAGCCCCAGAAGGAGATCCCGAGGATCACGGTGGCCAGGGACATGATCTTCGACAGGCTCACCAGGACGCTGATCAGGAACACCTCCGCCATGCTCCAGGGGCTGAAGCCGTAGACGACCCGTCCGGCCAGGACCAGCCAGGGCGCAGGGCGGTCGCGAACCAGTTGGGTGAGCAGGGCCAGCAGCGCACCCAGGATCGTCAGCGGGGCGAGCAGGATGAAGCTCGCCACGAGCACGGAGAGCAGGCGCGCGCCGTTTCGCCAGAGCTCCGTCACCGCGCCGAGCAGGGTCGTCTCGTTCATCAGGCCGCCGGTCTTGAAGGCGAGAAAGGGAAAGGTGCAGGCCACCACCAGGAGCACCGCCGCCGCCAGGGCGCAGGCGAGGGCCCGCTCGAAGCCGTCGCGCACGTGGCTGGTGAGGAGATGGCCGCAGCGGCGGCACAGGGCGCGCTCGCCTTCCGCGAGCGCCGGGACCTGCACCAGCAGGTCGCACTCGGGACAGGCCGTCCGGAAGGGTTGGGAGCTGCTCAAGGGCGCTGTATCCGGATCGTCGCCGTGTGACCGCCGCCTCATCGTTCGAGCCGGCGCTGTGGTATCCATCGGCGTGAAAAGGGAACTTTCCGGTCGAGTCCTATACTAACCGAGTTGCGGCCCGATCCATGCAGGGCTCATCCGTCGACCCTTCGTCGCCCAGTGAGGTGAACAGCTTGCGATCACGACGACCCCAGCTTCGTACCGAACTGCCCCGCCGCGCGGTCCTGCGCTGGCTCGGCGGCGCCGCCCTCGCTGCCGGGACCGCACCCGCGCTGGCCCTGACCCCCACGCGACCCGCCTACAGTCTGTCCCTGGCCAACATCCACACGGGCGAGAAGGTGCGCGCCGTCTACCGCGAGGGCGACGCCCTCCTCGATGACGGACTCGCCGAGCTCGGCGTCGTCCTGCGCGACTGGCGCACCGACGAGCGCCATCCCATCGATCCCGCCCTGCTCGACTACCTCGTCGAGGTGCAGCAGAGCCTGGGTCACGACGGCTACGTCAACATCATCTCCGGGTATCGCTCGCCGAAGACGAACGCCACCCTGGCGGCGCGCAGCAATGGCGTCGCCAAGAAGTCCCTTCACATGCAGGGGCGCGCCATCGACATCGCCCTACCCGGTCGGGCGACCGGCGACGTCCGCCGCGCAGCCCTTGCCCTGCAGCGCGGCGGGGTCGGGCTGTACAGCAAGTCCGGCTTCGTGCACCTGGACACGGGCAACTTCCGCAGCTGGGGTCACTGACCGCCGGCGGCGGAGCGGGCGCTGGTGGCGCCGCCGAAGGACGCGTTCAGGGCCCTCAACAGGGGCGCATCCCGTCCGTAGCTGTCCTCCAGGAGGCTGACGCTGCCGTCCGTCTCCGCCACGGCCGTCGCGTAGCGCACCCGGATCGGGATGGCTTCCGGCAGGTAGATCGTCTCCGTGACACCGGAGGCGATGCGTTCGGCGAGCGCTCCCGCCGTCTGTCCGGGGCCAGCGCCGAGCAGCACCGCAGCCAGCTCCACGGGTCGGTCCACACGCACGCACCCGTGCGAGAAGGTCCGGCTGGCGCGCTCGAAGAGACGGCGCTGCGGCGTGTCGTGGAGGTAGACGGCGTAGCGGTTCGGAAACATGAACTTGATCCGCCCGAGGGGATTGTCGGCGCCGGCGCGCTGGATCAGGCGCAGACCGGTTTCCCCGGGCCGTTCCGCCGCCCGGGCCGCTTCCGTGGGGCCGAGGGACCGCCCCGCACCGTCGAGGGCGATCATGTCGTTGCGGCGCAGCCAGTCCGGATCCGCGCGCAGCTTCGGCAGCAGCTCCTCCTCGGCGATGCCGGGCGGTACGTTCCACACCGGGTTCAGGACCAGGTACTCGATCGCCGAGGCGAAGACCGGGGTCTGCCGATAGGCCGAACCGACGATGGCACGCGTGTGGAACTGGGTGCGGCCCCCCCGGAGCACACTCACGTCGAAGGCTGCGATGTTCACGACCACCTGCAGTCCCCCGCGGTCCTCGTCCTCCCGGACCCAGCGCTCCCGTTCCAGGTTCACCCGCAGCTGATCGACCCGCGCGTCCGCCGACACCTGCAGGGCGCGGAGGGTCGCCGGGCCCACGATCCCGTCGGGGGCAAGGCCGTGCCGCGCCTGGAACCGCGTCACGGCAGCCTCCAGGGGGCCGTCGAAGTGCGCGGGATCTTCGGTTTCGGTGAGTCGCGGATCCTCCCGGGCAAGGCGCGCGCGCACCGCGGCGACGCCTGCCCCGGTATCCCCTGGACGAAGCCGCCCCGGGGCGCCGACGCTCGGCCAGCCCCCCGCCTCGACCTGGCGTCGGGCATCGGCCAGGGCGCTGCGCAGAGCCCGGTAGCTGCGACCTGCCGGGGCGATGGCCTCGAGCAGGGCGGCGGGATCCGTCGACGCGAGCAGGGCGTCCAGCAGCGCCTCGTCCTCGCCCGGCGCGTCGCCATCGCGCCAGCGTGGCTGGAGGCTGACCTGATCGACCTTGCCCCGGCGCAGCTGGCGGGCGTAGGTCATGACGCCGTCGGTCAGCAGGAGATCGAACCAGCCGAGCAGGCGCGGGTCGTCCGGATGGGTCAGCCGTGCGGCGCGCAGACGCAGCAGCGCGGAGGCGTGGAAGTCATCCGGCGTCAGCCCGTGCCCTGCGCTGTCGGCGAGGAGACGCAGCACGGGCGCGGCGCGACGGGCCGGACCCCAGGCCGGCGCGTGACGCCGGCTGCCGTAGACGCGCGCGAGGGCGTCGGGATGCAGCGGCCGCACGCCGTCGATCGCATCGGCTCCGGTCTCCAGCCAGCGCTCCGCCCAGGCCGCGATCGTGTCCGTGGGGGAGGCGGAGAGCGGTGCCGGCAGACCGAGGATGCACAGCAGGACCGCGAGGGTCGCAAGGCCGCGCGCCCGGGGCCGCATCCCGATCAGTCGGGTGCGTCACCGGCGGCGTCCGCCGGATCGGAGTCACGCAGGTAGGTCTGCGCGGCATAGAGCGCCCAGCTCTCGCCGCCGTCGTCGCTCTGGAAGACGTCGAAGCGGAAGCCGTCGGCGCTGATCTCGTGCCAGCGCAGGCGGAACGCCAGCTCCCGACCCAGGGCCGTCGGCGAGAAGGTGTGGGCGCGAATGTTGTCCACCTGGAGCCGGCCGTCCTCGAAGCGACCCTCGTAGACGTCGAGGAGCCCCGAGGCGTCGTCGATGGCAGTGATCCGGAACAGATCCACATAGGGATCGTGCGTGAAGGTATGGCGCAAGCGCAGGCCCTCGGCGTCGGGAAAGCGCAGGGTCACGTCCTCCACCAGGGCCTGGCCGCCGAGAATCGGCAGGATCACCGCTTTTCCCGGTGGACCCACCTGGAGGCCGCCCTCTCCGGGAATGGACGTCAGCACCTGCCAGTGCCCGACCAGATGGGCGAGGGGCCCGAGGCTGTCCTCGACCTGCCGCTCCGCGCCCTGGGCGAACGGGGCCAGGAGCAGCGCGAGGAGGCCGCTCAGGGTTCTGCGGCGGAATCGCCCTGTTCGGGTGGGGCTGGCGGTCATGCGCGTCGTCCTCCTGACTCGACCGGGTGCCGTGGTGGGCGGCGGCCAGGGCACAGGATAGGTCAGGGCCTGCTCCGGCGCAGCCCGGCGTCGACGCATCAAGTGCTTCGCGGCGACGCGTGCGCGTCGTAGAGTCACGCGTTCTCCCTCGTCGGTGGTGTCGGGAACCATGACGCTGATCCTGTTCGTGTCGCTCTATCTCGCCGTGACGGTCGCCATCGGCGTCTACGCCGCCACCCGGGTGTCGAGCGCTCGGGACTTCGCCATCGCCGGTCAGCGCCTGCCGCTGATCATGGTGATCACCACCACCTTCGCGACCTGGTTCGCCTCCGAGACCGTGCTCGGCGTGCCGGCAAAATTCATGGAAGGCGGCCTGACCGAGACCACGGAGGATCCCTACGGCGCAGGACTCGGGCTCGTCGTGGTGGGCATGTTCTTCGCGCGGCTGCTCTATCGGCAGAACCTGCTCACGATCGGGGACTTCTATCGGCGCCGCTACGACCGCTCCGTGGAGATGTTCTCCTCGGCGGTCATCCTGCTGTCCTATCTCGGCTGGGTGGCTGCGCAGATCACGGCCCTGGGCCTGGTCTTCTCGTCGCTCACGGACGGCGCACTCACCTCGGTCCAGGGCATGGTCCTGGGGACGGCGATCGTGCTGGTCTACACGGCCCTCGGTGGCATGTGGTCCGTGGCGATCGCGGATCTGCTGCAGATGTTCGTCATCGTCGGCGGCCTGCTGGCGATCGCGGTACTCGCCGGTGATCTGGCCGGCGGCGTGGGTCCGGTGGTCGCGGCCGCGGCCGATCGAGACCTGTTCCGCTTCTTCCCCGCAGGCGGGCTCGTCGACTGGCTGTTCTGGATCTCCGCGTCCATGACCCTGCTCATCGGATCCATCCCCCAGCAGGACGTGTTCCAGCGCGTCATGGCGGCGCGCGACGAGGACACCGCCGTGCGCGGCCCGGTCATCGGCGGCATCGCCTACATGCTGTTCGCGTCCGTGCCCATGTTCATCGGCGTGGCCGCGCTCATCGTCATGCCCGAAGCGGAGCTGCTGCTGGGCGAGGACGCGGAGCGGATCATTCCCGACCTGGTGCTCGGTCACATGCCGCTCGTGCTCCAGGTGATCTTCTTCGGCGCACTGCTCTCGGCGATCATGTCCACGGCCTCGGCGACGCTGCTCGCGCCGTCGACGACCTTCGTGGAGAACATCCTGCGCAATCTGGTCGCCCTGCCCGAGGACCGCGTCCTGCCGGCCATGCGCCTGACGCTCGTGGTCTTTTCCTTCGTCGTCCTCGCCTATGCCATCGCCATGGATGGAACGCCCATCTACGATCTCGTCGCCAAGGCCTACCAGTTCCCGGTGGTGGGCGCCTTCTGGCCGCTGGCCGTCGGGCTCTACGGGTCCCGGGCATCGACGCGCAGCGCCATCCTCTCCATCGTCTTCGGCATGGGCACCTGGGCGGTGCTCGATTTCACCCCTCTCGGCGAGGTCTGTCCGGACGTGCTCGGCGGCTTCGTGATGGGCGGCGTGGGGATCTGGCTGGGCATGCGCCTGTGGCCGGCAACGGCGACCGGCGCGCCGGCCACGGCCTGAACCGGCGACCGGGTGCTCCGATTGGGTCGCGCGGGCCGTCGTGCTAGCGTGAGGTGGACTGCCGCTGCCTGCCGGAGATGAGATCATGGCCCGCTTCGAACTGAATGGTCGATCGGTCGAGGTCGACGTCGATCCCGCGACGCCGCTGCTCTGGGTGATCCGCGACGAGCTGGGGTTCAAGGGCACCAAGTTCGGTTGCGGCATCGGCCAGTGCGGAGCCTGCACGGTGCATCTGCGCGGCACCGCCACGCGGGCCTGCGTCACTCCGGTGTCTGCGGTGGAAGGCGCGCAGGTGCTCACCATCGAGGGGCTCGGCGAGGCGGGTGACCATCCGCTGCAGGCCGCCTGGATCGAGGCGCAGGCGCCGCAGTGCGGCTACTGCCAGTCCGGTCAGATCATGCAGGCCGCGGCGCTCCTGAAGGATCGTCCCCGCCCCACGGATGCGGACATCGACGAGGTCATGAACGGCAATCTGTGCCGGTGCATGGCCTACCGCCGCATTCGCGAGGCCATTCACCTCGCCGCGACCCGGATGGCCGAGGGGGAGACCAGCGATGCGTAAGTTCGCGCAGTTCGATCCGTCCGCCGTCGCCTCCCATCCGCCCGCGCCGGCGCCCTCGGGCTTCAGCCGCCGCGGCTTCCTCGTCGGCAGCCTCGGCGGCTCGCTGGTCATGGCCTTCGCGGCGGCCGGTTGTGCGCCGAAGCCGGAGACCGGCGCTGCGACCCGGACCCTCGAGGCGGGGTCCTGGGAGCCCACCCTCTACTACCGCATCGATCCCGACGGGCAGATCACCGTGAACGTCACGGAGGCGGAGATGGGTCAGCACGTGGGCACGGCCCTCGCGCGCATCGTCGCCGAGGAGCTGGAAGCGGACTGGAGCCGGGTCTCCCTGCATTACGTCGACAGCGACCCCAAGTGGGGGCTGATGGTCACCGGGGGCAGCTGGTCCGTGTGGCAGAACTTCGACCTGCTCAGTCGCGCCGGCGCGGCCGGACGCATGGCGCTGCTCGAGGCCGGTGCCCGCATGCTCGACGTGCCGGTCGCGAGCGTCACGGCCCGGAACGGACGCATCGTCGCGGGGGATCGCGCCCTCGGCTATGGCGAGATCGTCGCCGCCGGCGCCGTCGACAGGGTCTACACGGCGGAGGAGATGGACGCGCTGCCCATCAAGCCGCCCTCGGCGCGCCGGCTCATCGGCGAGCCGGTCGCAGCGCTCGACGTGCCTGCCAAGAGCCGGGGTACGGCGGTCTACGGCATCGACGCCGAGATCGAGGGTATGGTCTACGGCCGTCCCCTGGTGCCGCCCACCCGTCTCGGTTCGACGGTGAAATCCGTGGACGACAGCGGTGCGAAGTCCGTACCCGGCTACCTGAAGACCCTGGTCCTCGATGATCCGTCCGGCACGGTCCCCGGCTGGGCCGTGGTCCTCGCCGATTCCTACCACGCGGCCCTGGCTGCGTCGGAGAAGGTGTCCGTCGACTGGGAGGCGGGCGAGACGGCCGCCGTCTCGGAGGAGGACATCCTCGCTCGCGGCTTCGCCCTCATCGATGCGCCGGAAGGCGGCGCCATGGTCCGCGACGACGAGGGCGTGGACGCGGCCTTCGGCAAGGCGGCCCGCGTGCTCGAGGCCGACTACACCACGGCCACGGCGCTCCACTTCCAGCTGGAGCCCGTGAACGCGCTCGCCGTGCAGCGTGACGGGGTCTGGGAGATCCATACCGGCAATCAGTGGCAGTCCCTGATCCTGCCCACGCTCGCGACCGCGCTTGGCGTGCCGGAAGAGACGATCGTCCTGAAGACCTACCTGCTCGGTGGGGGCTTCGGTCGGCGCCTCAACGGGGACTACACGGTTCCGGCGGCGCTGGCGGCCAAGGCCCATGGCGGTCCCGTCAAGCTGGTCTTCACGCGGGAGGACGACGCGCGCTTCGACTCGGTCCGCTCGGCCTCCGCACAGCGTGTGCGCATGGCCCTCGGCGAGAACGGCGAGGTGCTGGCCATGGAGCACCATGCGGCGGCAGGCTGGCCCACGCAGGTGATGGTGCCTGCGTTCATGCCCGACGGCGTGAACGGCGAGAAGTACGATCCCTTCTCCATCAGCGGTGCGGATCACTGGTACAGCGTCGGTCCGCATCGGGTGCGGGCGCTGTCGAACGATCTGGCCAATCGCACCTTCCGTCCGGGCTGGCTGCGCTACGTGGGGCCGGGCTGGACGAACTGGGCCCTGGAGTCCTTCATCGACGAGGCCGCCCATGCGACCGGTCGCGATCCGGTCGCCTTCCGCCTCGACATGCTCCGTGCGGAGGGCCGCAATGCCGGCGAGGCGCCGAACTCGGTGGGCGGTGCCGCGCGCCAGGCCGAGGTCCTGCGGCGTCTCGCCGAGCGCGCGGGCCTGGGCGAGACCTTGCCCGCCGATACGGGGATCGGGGTCGCGACGACCTTCGGTCAGGAGCGGGGGATGCCGACCTGGAGCGCATGCGCTGCGCGCGTGAAGGTCGATCGCGAGACCGGCGCCGTGAAGCTCGAGAAGCTCACGCTCGTCATCGATGCCGGCACCATCGTCGATCCCGACGGCGCCCTGGCTCAGGCCGAGGGCGCCGCCCTCTGGGGCGCGAGCCTCGCGCTGCACGAGGGCACTCGCTTCGAGCAGGGGCAGGTCGCGGCGCGCAATCTCGATCGCTACACGCCCATGCGCATGGCGGATGTCCCCGAGCTCGACATCGTGCTCGTGGACAGCGACGAAACCCCGGTGGGCATGGGCGAGCCCGCGACCACGGTGGTGGGCCCCGCGATCGGCAATGCGCTGTTCGCGGCAGTCGGTGCACGGGTCCGCCACATTCCGATCCAGCCCCAGACCGTGCTCGACGCGCTCCAGGCCTGACGCCTGGGCCCACCGCGTCCGCAGGGCCCTTGATGCCGATCAAGGGCCTGCGGACCCCGGCCCCCTATGCTCGGCAGTCCCCGAGCAGGGAGCACCTTCACCGTGGGCGATGCTCGAACCGACCCGGCACCGCAGGCCACGCTTGCGGCCCGCGGCCTGACGAAGGTCTATCGCTCCGGTCTCGTCGAGATCCATGCGCTGCGCGGTGTCGACGTCAGCCTCCGCGAGGGCGAGCTGGTCGTGCTCCTCGGGCCCTCCGGGAGCGGCAAGTCGACGCTCCTCAACATCCTGGGCGGTCTCGACACGCCGACGGAGGGCACCGTGGCGTTCCGTGGCGAACCCCTGGATTTCGCCGACGCCGCCGGGCTCACGCGCTTTCGCCGGGATCACGTCGGCTTCGTCTTCCAGTTCTACAACCTGATCGCGAGCCTGACCGCTGCCGAGAACGTGGCGCTCGTCACGGAGATCGCGCCGCGCCCCATGAAGCCGGTGGACGCGCTCGCGCTGGTCGGGCTCGGAGATCGCGCCGGCGCCTTTCCCGCCGAACTCTCCGGAGGCGAACAGCAGCGCGTCGCCATCGCCCGCGCCATCGCCAAGCAGCCGGACATCCTCCTCTGCGACGAACCCACGGGCGCCCTCGACAGCAAGACCGGCATCCGCGTCCTCGACGCCATCGATCGCGTGAATCGGGAACTCGGGACCACCACGGCCCTGATCACCCACAACCGCGGCATCGCCGACATGGCCGATCGGGTCTTCCGCTTCGCGGACGGCTGCATCGTCGAGGTCAGCGAGAACCCGCACCGGGTCACGCCCGACCAGCTGTCCTGGTGACGCGCGATGCTGCATCCCCTCGATCGCAAGCTGCTCCGTGATCTCTGGCGCCTGCGGGTGCAGGCGCTCGCGATCGCCCTGATCATCGCCTCCGGTGTCGCGGTCATCGTCATGTCCCTCGCGGCCATCGAGGCACTCGAGGAAACGGCCGCCACCTACTACGAACGCTATCGCTTCGCCGATGTCTTCGTGCACGCGCGGCGTGCACCGGAGTCCGTGGCGCGGCGGGTCGCGGCCCTGCCCGGCGTGCGCGTGGCCGAGAGCCGGATCCAGGCCCTGGCCACCCTCGACGTGGCGGATTTCCCGGAGCCTGTGCTCGGTTCACTCGTCTCCATCCCCGATACGGGGCAGCCGACGCTCGACCGTCTGGCGCTGCGGGCCGGACGCTGGATCGAGCCCGGTCGTCCGCATGAAGTGCTGGTCAACGAATCCTTCGCCGAGGGGCACGGCCTTGAGCCGGGTGCGCGCTTCTCGGCGCTCATGAATGGCCGCAAGCGCGAACTGACGATCGTGGGCATCGCGCTGTCGCCGGAATACGTCTACGCGATCGGCCCCGGTGCGCTCATGCCCGATTCCAAGCGCTACGGCGTCGTCTGGATGAGTCGCGATGCGCTCGAGGCGGCCTACGACCTCGAGGGCTCCTTCAACGATCTCACGGTGTCCCTGTACCACGGCAGTGATGCGAAGGATGTGCTCGACGGGATCGATGCGCTCCTCGACCCCTATGGGGGCATGGGTGCCTACGAACGCGCCGACCAGATCTCGAACTGGTTCCTCGCCAACGAGATCGAGCAGTTGCGGTCCATGGCGCAGATCCTGCCGACGATCTTCCTGGTCGTGGCGGCCTTCCTCACGAACATGGTGCTCGCGCGGCTCATCGCGATCGAACGCAGCGAGATCGGTCTGCTCAAGGCCTTCGGCTACGGCGATTTCGCCGTCGGCTGGCACTACGTCAAGCTGGTGATCGTGCTCGCTGCGGGCGGGATCGCGATCGGTTGGGTGGTCGGTGATCTGTTCGGTCGCTGGACCACGGCCATCTACGCCGACTTCTTCCGCTTTCCCGTGCTCTTCTACGATCCGAGCGTGAGCGTGTTCCTGCTCTCGGCGGTCATCAGTCTGGCGGCGGCCCTCGCCGGGGCCGTCGGTGCGGTGCGCCGTGCCATGGCCCTGCCGCCGGCGGAAGCCATGCGCCCCCCGGCGCCGCCGACCTTCCGTGGGCATGCCGACGGCGACGGGGTCCTCGCGCGCCTCCTCGATCAGCCGACGCGCATCATCCTTCGCCAGGCACTGCGCTTTCCCCTGCGCACCTTTCTCACGAGCCTCGGGCTTGCTGCATCGGTCAGCGTGCTCGTGGTGTCCATGCAGTGGATGGACGCGATCAACGAGCTGATCGACGACTACTTCTGGCGGCAGCAGCGTCAGGACGCCATGGTCGGCCTCGTCGAGTTGCAGGATGCCGACGTCCTTCACGACGTGGCACGCCTGCCCGGGGTGCTTGCGGTGGAGGGGCATCGCGCCGTGGCCGCACGCCTGAGCGCCGACCAGCATACGCGGCGCGAGGCGCTGATCGGCATGCCGTCGGACAGCGGTCTGGAGATCCTGCGCGACGCCGACGGTCTCCCTGTGCCCATGCCGGCGGACGGTCTGCTCATGTCGACGACCATGGCGTCGCTGCTCGAGGTCGGCGTCGGCGATCTCGTCCACGTCGAGATCCTCGAGGGGCGCCGGGAGCGCCTGAGCATTCCCGTCTCCGCGACCTTCGAGACGCTGCTCGGGACCCCGGTCTACATCGATCTGCAGGCACTGAATCGGCGCCTCGACGACCCGCCCCTGATCAACATGCTCCTGCTCAAGCTCGATCGCGCCCGGGAGCCTGATTTCTTCTCGGTGGCGAAGGTGTTGCCGTCGGTGAGCGGCGTGATGCTGCGACGTGCCGCGGTGAATCTCTTCCAGCAGACGATCGCCGAGACCATGTTGATCTACACGTCCTTCTACGTGATCTTCGCCTGCGTCCTGTCCTTCGGGGTGGTCTACAACAATCTGCGCATCGCGCTGTCGGAGCGCGGGCGGGAACTCGCGACGCTCCGCGTACTCGGCTTCCGCACCAGCGAGATCGGTTACATGCTGCTCGGCGAGGCCGCGCTCACGGTCGTGATCGCCGTGCCTGTCGGCTGTCTCCTCGGCTACGGTCTCGCGTGGCTGATCTCCGAGCAGTTCGCATCCGAGCTCTTCCGTGTGCCCCTCGCCGTCGTGCCGGACACCTTCGGTCGCGCGATTCTCGTGACGCTCGCGGCCGTGACCGTCTGCGCCATCGCCATGGAACGCCGCCTCGAACGCCTCGACCTCATCGCCGTCCTCAAGACACGGGAGTGAACCCATGCGACCCCTGAGCCGCCGCATCCTGTTCTGGAGCCTTCCGGCCACGGTCCTCGCCGCTGCACTCGCATGGGCCTTCACGCCTCGCGCCGTGGCCGTCGACATGGCGACGATCCTGAGCGCTCCCATGGTGCGCACCATCGACGAGAAGGCCGAGACTCGGGTCCGTGACAGCTACATCGTCTCTGCGCCGATCCCGGGCCGCGTCCTGCGCGCGACGCTGGAGGCCGGGGATGCGGTGATCGCCGGTGAGACCATCGTCGCGCGCATCGAGCCGAGCGACGCGTCGCTGCTCGATCCTCGCGCTCAGGCCGAGGCGGAAGCGACGCTCGAGGCCGCGCGCGCGTCCCTGGGCCTCGCCGATGCAGAGCTCGAGCAGGCCCGCGCGGAGTTCGACTTCGCCACGGCCCAGCTCACGCGTATCCGTGCCCTGCGTGAAGGCGGGGCGGTCTCTGCCCAGGACATCGACGAGGCGGAGCGCACCTTCCGTACGCGGCGGGCCGCGGTCATGACGGCCGAGGCCGCGCTCGATGTTCGTCGGCACGAATTCGACGTGGCCCAGGCGCGGCTCATCACGTCCGTCGACACCCGGGGTCTGGCAGGGCCCTGTGCCTGCGCCGATCTCACCGCGCCGGTGACCGGTCGTGTGCTCAAGCTGTTCCAGGAGAGCGAGGCCTTCGTGCCGGCCGGGACGCCGCTCCTCGAGGTCGGCAATCCGGCGGAGCTGGAGATCGTCGCCGAGCTGCTGTCCACGGACGCGGTCCAGGTTCGCGCGGGTCAACGGGTCGTCATCGATCGCTGGGGTGGCGATGCGCCGCTCGAAGGGGTCGTGCGGCGCATCGAGCCCTACGGCTTCACCAAGGTGTCCGCCCTCGGTATCGAGGAGCAGCGGGTCAATGTCATCATCGATCTTGCCGGTCCCCCGGAGGCGTGGCGTGCCCTCGGCCACGGCTTCCGGGTCGAGGTGCGCATCGTCGTCTGGGAGGCGGACGCGGTGCTGCAGGCCCCGCTCACCGCCCTGTTCCGCCATGGTGACGGCTGGGCGCTGTTCGTGGACGACCATGGCCGGGCGCGGCTGCGCGTCGTGGCGCTGGGTCAGCGCACGGGTCTGCTGGCGCAGATCACCGAGGGCGTCGAAGCGGGCGCCCGCGTCGTGGTGCATCCGAGTGATCGGATCGCCGATGGCGTCCGCGTCCGCGCGCGGGACAGTCTGTGAGGGCGACGCCGTGCAGCGCGGGGAGACTGGCCGTGACGGGTAGGACGATCATGGAGGGCCGATGCAGGGCGCAGCGGAACGCGCGACGCGCCCCGCGGAGGCATGTACCGCGCCTGCTGGCGCTCCTGTTCGGATTCGCGGTCCTGACGGCCGGGGCCGAAGAGGTCGCGATGGCGCCGACCGGTGCCGACGACGATCTGCTCGAGACCGTGCAGGCGCTCGAGACGCGCCTGGGCGCGCGCCTGGGGTTTGCTGTGCTGGATACGGCGACGGGTCGGCACTGGCGTCATCGCGCCGACGAACGCTTTCCGCTCGCCAGCACCTTCAAGGCCTTCGCCTGCGCGGCGGTCCTGGCCCGGGTCGACGCGGGGACCCTGACGCTCGATCAGCGTCTGCCGGTGGACAGCGATGCCCTCGTCACCTACTCCCCGGTCACGGCACAGCGCGTCGCGACGGGCATCTCGGTCGCCGAGACCTGCGAGGCGGCGATCACGCTGAGCGACAACACGGCGGCGAATCTGCTGCTCTCGCTCGTCGACGGGCCCCGCGGCCTGACGGCCTTCCTGCGCTCGATCGGCGACGAGCGCACGCGCCTGGATCGCTGGGAGCTCGCGCTCAACGACGTGGCGCCCGGCGATCCCCGTGACACCACCACGCCCGATGCGGCCCTGCAGACGCTGCGCACCCTGCTTTCCGGTCGCGCACTGTCCGCCGCGTCGACCCAGCGTCTGACGCAGTGGCTCGTGGAGGATCGGGTCGCGGATGCCCTCCTGCGTGCGAGCCTGCCCGAGGGCTGGGTCATCGGCGACAAGACCGGTGCCGCGGGAGACGATCACCGCGGGATCCTCGCCTTCATGGATCCACCGGGCCGGGCGCGGGTCTTCGCGGCCATCTATCTCACGGGATACGAGTCGAGTCTGGATGACCGCAACGCGGTGATCGCGGAACTCGGCGCCGCGATCGTCGAGGCCCTCTGAAGCGGGCCGCGCTCAGTCGCGCGTCGGCGGGTCCGCGACCGTGACGCGCATGATGTGATTGGTCCCGCTCTGGTGGATGAGCAGGTCGCCCGCACGGGTGGCGCGCATGTGGCGGAGGATCCCGCCATAGACGCCCGACGAGGGGATGGGCCAGCTCTGGAACTGCTCCGTCTGCGGATCGAAGCGGACGAGCGTGTCCGGGCGCATGCCCGATTCGTTGTACCAGACGATCCCGTCGACCACGAGCAGCGCGTAGGGATGGGACGTCGGACCGCTCGGGGAGGGCCATTCGCGGATGCGCCCGGTCTCCGGATCGAAGTGACCCAGACGCCCGGCGCCGGAGTTGACGTACCAGATGGTGCCGTCCTCGGCGATGTCGAGACGGCGGACCCGGGTCTCCACGTTGGGCAGATCGATGCGGGTCGCGGCCATGGTGGCCCCGTCGAAGTGATAGAGGCAGGGGCCCCCGTTGCAGGCGACCCAGGCATCGCCCGCGGCGTCGATCTTGATGCCGTAGGGGCGCGACGCGGGGCGCTCGAGCTCGACGAGCAGGATCTCCTCCGTCTCCGGATCGAGGCGCCCGACGCGATTGCTCTGCTGGAGCGTGAACCACAGGCGACCCTCGGCGTCGAACTCTGCCGTGTGCGGATCCCGTGCCTCCGGATCGGGCATGGGATAGACCTTGATCTCTCCCGTGGCCGGATCGAGGCGCCCGAGGGTGCCGTTCTTGTTCCCCGTGTACCAGATGTGGCCCTCGGCGTCGGGCGTCACGCTGTGCGGCATGGCGCCTTCGGGCAGCGGATACTCACGCATGGCCCCGGTGGCGGGATCGATGCGGCCGATGAGATTGCCCGACTGGCCTGCCCACCAGATGCTGCCGTCGGGGGCCTCCACCGGATCCCGGGAGCGCTGCCCCAGGGTCGGCACGAACCAGCTCTCGATGTCGATCTCCGCGCTGCCCGGTACCAGGGTGGGCGTGCGGCGGTCATTGGGCGGAAAGTGGGTCGCGAGATAGCCGGTGATGCGGTTGCGGAGCGCCTCGTCGCCGGACAGATCGATCATGGTCGCGGTCAGGGCGCGCCAGTCGGCCTCCGTGTAGCCGGAGCTGTTCTCGATCAGGCGCGTCTCGTGGCAGCCCGTGCAGACGGCCTCGACCTGCTCCCGGCCGGGCCCCTCCGGGAGGGCGGCGGCCTGGACGCTCGCGAAAACCAGGGCGAGTGCAGCGGCACGCAGGGGACGTTCGGCAGCCATGAGCGGACTCCTTCAGCCGGCAACGGGCAGACCATAGCGCCGCGCCGCGACGAGCGTCGAGTCCCTCAGCCCGGGGCGCTGCCGCGACCGGGTGGCGGGTTGCCTTGCTCGACGAAGACGAGATCGTCCGGGTCGAAGCCGGCGGCACGGATCCGGGTCAGCATGCGCGCCTTCAGGTCGTCGTCGATCTCCGGTGTGCGCGCGAGGATCCACAGGTAGTCGCGATTCGGCCCCGTGATCAGCGACCAGCGGTAGTCGGGGTCGAGGTCGAAGACGATGTAGGCCCCGTAGAAGGGGCCGAAGAAGGACACCTTCAGATAGCCCGTCTGCGCATCCTCGACGAAGTAGGCCTTGCCCTCGGCGGCGTCCCAGCGGTCCTTTCGCGTGTCGAAACCCTCGTTCCGGACGCTGATGCCGCCGTCCTCGCGACGGCCGTAGGTGGCGGTCACGTGGCTCAGGCCGCGTTCGAAGCTGTGGTCCTGGCGTGCGATCTCGTACCAGGTGCCCAGGTAGCGTTCGGCGTCGAAGGGGCGCACGGGCGTGATGCCGTCCGGAACGGTGACGCATCCCGTGAGCAGGGCGCCGATGATCAGGCAGGCGGCGATTCGCGTCATGGGGTGCTCCGTCGGTGGCATGGCTCGGAACTGATGCACGTCAAGGTGGACTCGGGATCGCGCGCGGAAGATAGGCGTTCTCCGACTCGGCCCTCGAGGATACGATCATGCACCGTGTGGCGCTCTCGATCCTGCTTTCCCTGCTGCTCGTGGCCTGCGCCTCGGGCCCGCGGGTGCGCTACGACCGCGCACCGGACTTCGATCCGGGTGCGGCCGCGACCTTCGGCTTCTTCGCCCCGCTCGGTACGGACCGCAACGGCTACGACACGCTCATCTCCCAGCGTCTGAAGGCCGCGGCCCGCAGCGGTCTCGAAGGCAAGGGCTATCGCTACAGCGAAGAGAATCCCGATCTGCTCGTGAACTTCAGCGCGCGCCTCGACGAACGCGTGCGCACCTCACCGGAGCCGAGCATGGGTGTGGGCTACTACAACTATCGCCGAGGCTTCTACAGCGGCTGGCTCGGCTACGACTCACAACGCATCGAGACCTATCGCGAAGGCACCCTCAACATCGACGTCGTCGATCCGGAGACCATGCGCATGGTCTGGGAGGGGGTCGCCGTCGGGCGGGTCAGCGGTGACGAGATGGATCCCGACTCACCGGCGATCGAGAATGCCGTCGCGGACATCCTTCGAGGCTTCCCGCCCTCGAGCCGCTAGCGGTTCGCGCAATCCGTCGATCCCGGACGTGACCGCGACCGCGGACGCCCACGAGACCTGCCCGGCCCCCGCGATCGCCTAGCGGATCGGGGGCGGGCCGTAGGCGTTCGTTTCCGATTCGCTCGGCTGCACGAAGATGAAGATCAGGATCAGGGATCCGAGCAGGGGAATCAGTCCCAGCAGCACCCACCAGCCCGTTAGACCTCGATCGTGGAGGCGGCGCACGGCCACGGCCAGCGTCGGCAGCAGCAGCGCCAGGGAGGCGAGGCTGCTGAGGATCTGGGCGCCACCGAAGAGCATGCCGTCGATGCCGCTCGCGATGAGCAGGACGAGCAGATAGGCGAGGACCCACCACCAGTATTCGGCGCGCGGCGCGCGGCCCTCGAAGACCAGCGCGCGGCTGAGTACGGTTCGTACGGCCTGTTCGAAGTTCATGGAGCGGTCTCCTTGGGGCTTCGGGATGCTCTGGGACGTACTCGATCCAGCGGCGGATGCTGCCGATGCCGGTGCGCGGTGCGCAGGTCGAAAGCCAACGGCTTCGACCCTCGGTGCGCCCAGGCATCTTCTGGGAGCAGATTGTCAGGCGGCGACTTCGAGGTACGAGGAGCGGCTGCTTGGCGCCGGAACACGGGAGACCCTCTTCCTTGAGGCCCTCGATGTGCAACGCGATTGCTTCGCTCATGTTGGAGATGACGGCCTCTTCGGCTTCGCCCGTGTTCACGCAGTTGGGGAGATCGGGAGAGGGCGCGCTGAACCGGTGTCCGTTTTCTCTCGGACAATCAGATACTACTTAAGCGGCGGATTCATGCTCGACATCCCAGCCGGGAAACACCAGCACGGACGGGTGGCACTTCAGTGCTCGCGCGAGCTTCTTTGCTCGCTCTACGCCGAGGTTGATGCGATCCCGCTCGATAGCAGAGATCGTCGACTGCGGAATTCCCGAAAGCGCGGCCAGTTCGTTCTGGGAAATCTCCTGAAGCTCTCGGATGATGCGCACCGATTCGCCGGGGGAGACTTCGATGGTTCGCTTGGCCTTGTGGTACTCAGTCATTTCACTTCCTCCGGTAGTCATGCGGAGTGACGCTCACGACCTCGACAACGACCGCTTCACGCTCTATCCGATAGATGACGCGGTACTGCTCATTGAGCCGAGATGAGCGGTGGTCCTGCCACTCCCCTGAGAGGGGCTCGTCCCGGAAACCACGGATCAGCCTTAGGCCGGCAGGACCTGATACCTCCACGATATCTTTCCACTTCTGATACCGCTTCAGGATCTCGTCCGGAAGTCGCTTCAGCTGGCGCGCGGTTCGCCGATGCTCAAGGATTGACCGCATGCCGAAAGCGTATATACCCAAAATGGCATGTCAAGCCGAATCGACATCGCTGCACGGTGAGCCGCTTGTCGTATGCCGCCTTCCAGCCCATACCTCGCGAAATCCAGGGGGCCATGGAAAACTCCGAGGATCGTGACGTTCCGCGAATCGCTGACTAGCTAGGCGATCCGCTAATGGCCGTAGACGAGGATGCGAACGTGACGAGGGGACGCCTCGTATCTGTAGCCGCTCTCCGGGTGATCACGTGGCTGATCGACAGGCGCATAGAATCCTTCCGCGACCCGGGCTGCTGCCGCAGGGTTTTCCGCGGCGATGTAATCATGGATGTCCCGGAGCCATGAGATGGCTTCCTCGGTCCAGACGACTTCTGCCAAGAGCAGATCCGATGCTTCATGTCCTCGTGTGCCGCGAGCCGCCCGGCATCAGCGCGTCCCTGCTCAATCATCGCGTGAAACGCAAGCCCTCGGATCAGCTCCTCCGGTGTGCTGTCGTCGGGCTGGTTGTCGAGAAGCCGCTTCGATTCGTCCTGTGCTGTGCTCATCCGGACCTCTTCGATCTGGCGGGATCGGCTTGGCGATAGAGAGGCGCACAACAGTCATTCATCAGACGTCTGTTGAACACGATATCGGATCGTTCGTTGAGCTGGATGCATTGGCCTTTCGTGAGCACGGTTACGGACCGATCGCTGACATATCACCCGATCGTCTGAGCCTTGGCCTGAACGGCCATTGTTTACGTCCTACGAATGCACCTTCGGCTGAGTACGGTTCGTAAGGCCTGTTCGAAGTTCATGGAGCGGTCTCCTTGCGGCTTCAGGATGATCTGGGGCGTATGTAGGTGCCCTGGGCGACCGCCACGGTGACGTCCGGGGCGTCCTCCATCCAGCAGCGGATGCTGCCGATGACGGAGCGCTTGCCGACGTGGTGCAGGTCCGCGCGCGCGAGCACGCGGGCGCCCCGAGCCGGGCGAAGGAAGCGGATCGAGAGCTCGCTCGTCAACGCCATGGCCTCGATCCCCACGGCGCCGAAGAGCGCATACCAGAGGACGGCGTCGCAGAGGCCGAACAGGGTCGGCCCGCTGATGATCCCGCCCGGTCGCAGCCGGGTCGGGTCGGCGTCGAAGCTCGCGACGGCCCAGGTCGGGCCCACGTCCTCACAGCGGTTGCCGGTCCCGGGGAATGCATCCTCGAGGAAGGCGTTGATGGCATCGGCCGTCACGGCACCCTGTGGCTGCATCATGCTCTCCTGATCCGCGCCCGCGAGTATGCCGTCTGCGGGTATGCGTCGACGAGCGGCGCGTTCGCACGGCGCTTGCCTGTGGGATCCTCCCGGGTCGACGACGCAGGGTTCGGGGAGGCCGTCATGGTGCAGGGCGTCATTCGTTGTCTGGGGTTCGCGGTCCTGCTGCTCGGCGCGTCGCCGGGCCAGGCCGCGTCGGTCCCGCCGCCGCGCTTCGAGGATCCGGCGCGCCCGGCGGCACTGCAGGCGGCGCTGCCGCAGCTCGACGCGATCG
>JAZBPI010000029.1:0-44298 GCA_036351555.1 Pseudomonadales bacterium | reverse complement strand
TCCATGAACATCTCCGTGAGCGGCACGAATCGCTTCCAGGGCGGCGTGCGCACGGGGGAATACAGCATCGACGCTGGCGCCGGCGGCGCCGTCATCGCAGCGGGCTACGGCGCCGGTCAGGAAGGCGGCGAGATCGTCACGCCCGCCGTCGACGGCATCCTCGCAGCGCCGCGGGCGGACCTGCTGCGTGCCTTCTACGGGACACGCCTGCGCCAGGCCCTGGAGGCCGGCACCGCCTTCAACGCGGCGCTCGCCGCCTCGACACCGCCGACGACCGCCTTCGGAAGCGATCCCTTCAGTCGCAACATGGCCCTGATCGCGGCGGTGATCGCCGCCCGCGGCGCGCTCGGCGCACGCCGACAGACCTTCTTCGTGAACTACGGCGGCTGGGATCACCACGACGATGTCCTCGCCAACATGGATCGCATGCTGCCCGCCGTGAACGCGGGCCTGGCGTCCTTCCGGGATGCCATGGTGGAGCTCGGCGTGCACGACGCGGTGACCACCTTCACGATCAGCGACTTCGGACGCACCCTCACCTCGAACGGCAAGGGCTCGGATCACGGCTGGGGCGGCAACATGATGGTGATGGGCGGCGCCGTCGCAGGTGGCGCCATTCACGGCAGTTTCCCGGACCTCGCGCCGGGCGCTCCGCTCGATACCGGTCGCGGACGCTTCATTCCCACGACGAGCGTCGACGAGATCCACGGCGAGCTCGCGCTCTGGTTCGGCATCCCCACGACGGAGCTCGAGCTCGTCGTCCCGAACCTAGCGCGCTTCTGGTCTCCCGGCGGCGGCCCCCCGGTCGGCTTCATGGCCTGAGGGCTCAGCCGGGGGGTCGGTAGACGAGCTGCGCCACCACCGGATAGTGATCCGAACCCGTGTGCCCACCGCGCTCCAGGGAGGCGACGCGCACGCGCCCGCGGGCGAGCACGTGGTCGATGGGCGTCAGGAGCGGACGCAGGGGTGCGGGCCAGGAACCGACGGCGCAGCGCCAGGGGGACGCGCAATCGAGCCCGGCGCGACGGACGAAGGCGAGGAAGCGCGGCGAGAAGGCCGAGGTGTTGAGATCACCGACGACCACGGCATCCCCGCCGGTCCCGGCGAGTTCCTCCGCGACCCAGTCCAGGGCCTGGTTGCGTGCCTTCAGACTCCAGTCCTGGGTCGGCGGATGCGTGTGCAGGGCGAACACCGTGAGCGCACGTCCGTTCACGTCGAGCGTGAGGCGCAGTCCCGGCCGTCCCGGCGCACGTTCGGGATTGAACTCTTCCCGGGTGCGCACCGGGTAGCGCGACAGGAAGCGCAGGCCGCGACCGGCGGATGCCGGCCAGGCGATGCCGAAGGGATAGCGGTCCTCGAGTGCCTGGAAGGCTGCTTCCGTTTCGGCATCCAGGGATTCGGGAAACTCCGACAGCCACACGAGATCCGGATCGATCCGGCTCAGTTCCGCCACGGCGCGGCGAACGGCCCTGGGCCGCGCCGAGAGATTCGCCGCGTAGAGCGCCCCCAGCGGTTGTTCTCGAGCATCGGCGTCCGCCGCGCCGACGAAGAGCGCCGTGCCGAAGTCAGGAACCAGCAGCAGCGCGAAGGCGCCGGCCCGCAACCAGCGATCGTGCCAGGCGCAGGCCACTGCGCAGGTCGCGCAGAATCCGAGCCACTGCGGCGCGAAGGCGCTGACCATGTCGACGATCAGCAGATCCTGCGGCAGATAGGCCCGGCCCGGCAGGAGCAGCACGAGGACGGCGAGCAGAAGTGCCGTCAGCGCCGTGATCCACGCGGCCTCCCGCCGCTTCACGGCCGGCGCCGCCGTCATGACCCGCCCTCGTCCCGGCCCGCCTCTGCATCGGCGTCCCCGTCGGGATCTCCCGTGTCCGCCTCCAGACCCAGCACGTAGTGCAGTTCCGGCGCGATCCGGCGGACGCTTGCGGCACCCTCGTCGATGCAGTCCCGGGCGCGCTGGAAGTCCATCAGTCCCACGTCGGACAAGCGCGGCGTGATCAGCAGATCGGGCGGATCCCCGGCCATGCGGCTACGGGTGATGCGATCCTGGATGATGTGCACGGACCCGAAGATGGTCTCGAACACCCCCGGCGACCTGGGCGGCGGCAGGGCGGCGACGCTCTCGACCCCGGAATCGGGCTCTCCGCCGAAACGCGACGTCACGTCCCGAAGCCGGGCGCGGACACTGCCGACGAGGCCGCCGTTCCCGCTCCCGCTGCGTGCCCCGTTCCAGTAGCGGCCCGCGATGCCCCCATTGAGATTCACGGCGATGACCCGGTCGGCGCCGAGCGCGCGACAGATCGATACCGGCACCGGATTCACCAGCCCGCCGTCGACGAGCCAGCCGTTCTCGTGACGCACGGGCGGAAAGAGGCCCGGCAATGACATGGAGGCCTGCACTGCGTCGATCAGGACCCCTTCCGTGAACCAGACTTCCTTGCCGCTCGTGATGTCGGTCGCCACCGCCGCGAAGGGCCGATCCAGCGTCTCGATGCGTCGCTCCGCCGCACACACGCGATCGACCAGCACCTGACGCATGCGGGCGCGATCCACGAAGGCGCCACCGCGCAGGTCCACATCGAAGAGGCGCGCGAATTCGAGCGCACCCAGTCCCAGCGCCCAGGCCTCGAGACGATCGAGGCGACCCTCGAGGTAGGACGCACCGACGAGCGCACCCACGGAACAGCCGGCCACCACGTCGATCTGCACGCCCAGGGCCTCGATCGCCCGGATCACGCCGATGTGTGCCCAGCCGCGGAAGGAACCGCTGCCCAGGGCCAGGCCGATGCGGGGACGTCGCTCCGACACGATCGTGGCCTCAGGCCGGGCGAGGCACGAGCGCGAGCTGGCGCGACTGGGCGACGAGGCGCCCGCCCTCGTCCCAGAGCTCGCCGTCTTCCTCGAGGAAGCCGCCCGTGACGAAACGGGTCGTGAAGGCCGCGCGCAGCCAACCGGGCTCCGGGCGCGCGCGCACATGGCAGGTCAGCTCGACGGTCGGCGTCCAGCCGACGGGCAGGCGTGCATTGAAGATGGTCGGAGGAAAGGCGTCGAGGCCGAGGAGGAGCGCCATGGGCTCGACGCGATCGACTTCCGGCAGGCGGAACCAGCCGCGCATGCGCGCTTCACCGCTGGGCTGGCCGACGCGGAACCCGGCGTCCTCCGGATGCAGGCGCAGGTCGACCCGGCCCATGAACGGCGGCGCGAAGCCCTCGCCACTGCCCGAATGCACGCACTCCTCCACCGGTGGCAGCTCCGGCGGCGACGCGCTGACGCGCTCCGGTCCGCCGACGGCATCATCGAGATCGCCGAAGGCCCCGAGCACCTGGAGCACCGTACGATCGCCCGCCACCATGCGCGCCGAGAGGGTCGCGAAGCGCTTGCCGGTCTTCACGGTCTCGCAGTGGATCTGTGCCTCGCCTTCCTTGCCCGGGCTGAGGTAGTGCGCGGTCAGGGTCACGGGATCCGGTCGCCCACAGTGTTCGGCCATGGCCTGCCCCACGAGGGCGAGCAGATAGCCACCGTTGGCGTTGCCCGCGATGTCCCAGCCGGGACGGATGCGCGTGGCGAAGCGTCCCTCTCCCAGGGCCGTGACGGCCGTGTCCGCAGCGAAGGTCATGAGCCACTCCAGCGTGGAGGAAGGACGCGCAGTCCAGGGGAGCCCGGCACCCTTGTCAAGGTCGGCTAGGGCGGAGTGGCCTGCAGGGCGCGCACCTGATCGACCACATCGCCGGCGATCTCGTTGGGAACGAGCAGCGTCAGACTGTAGTGCGCCACGCGCCAGCCGTCGTCCGTGAGGACCAGCACCCCGGTCCCGCGACAGGGCCCCATGCGCTCACCCTCGAGCAGTTCGTCGAACCAGATCGTGCGCCCGTCCGCCGAGGTCATGAGATGCCGCTCCATCGGCACGTAGGTCCAGCCCGTGCCCGTCGCGAAGCGCGCGCGCGTGTAGTCGCGAAAGCGATCGATGGGCCAGCGTTCGCTCGCGTCGGTCCCGAGGAAGACCGCATCGTCCGCATAGAGTTCGAAGTACCCCTCGAAGTCCGCGGCCGCCGCGCGCGCGTGCAGGGCATCGAGTACGCCTGCGGGCGTCTGGGGCACCGCGGCGAAGGACGCTGCGCCAAGGCAGCAGAGGAACAGCAAGACGAACAGACGCATGGGCGCTCTCCAGCAGGGTCTCAGGTCGCCGTCAGGTCACCGTCAGGTCACGGCGCGACGGACGCGGAATCGTTCGGCGTCGTGGCGCCGCTCGCCGACGACGGCTTCCAGGCGGCGCACTGCATCGAAGACGTCGACGTGACGCAGATAGAGCGGCGTGAAGCCGAAGCGCAGCACGTCCGGCTCCCGGAAGTCACCGACGACGTCCTCCTCGATCAGGGCCTGCACGATCGCATGGGCATCGGGATGCGACAGGGCCACCTGGCTGCCGCGCAGCGCCGGATCGCGCGGCGAAAGGAGCTCCAGCGACGCCAGCGCCGGTGATGCCTCGACTTCGGCGATGAAGGCTTCCGTGAGGGCGACGGACTTGGCCCGCACGGCCGCCATGTCGATGCCGTCCCAGAGCGACAGCGCGCCCTCGAGCGCGCGGCAGGCAAGGATCGCCGGCGTGCCCGCGAGGAATCCGGCGGGACCTGCCGCAGGGCGGTAGGCGGCCTCGAAGGCGAAGGGGCGCGCATGGCCCATCCAGCCGGAGAGTGGCTGCCGAGCACCCGCCTGATGGCGCGCCGCGACATAGAGGAACGCCGGCGCACCGGGGCCGCCGTTCAGGTACTTGTAGCCGCAGCCCACGGCGAGATCGGCGCCGCACCCGTCGAGGTCCACGGGCACGGCGCCGGCACTGTGCGCGAGGTCCCAGAGCACCAGCGCACCCTTCGCCTGAAGGGCCCGCGTCAGGGCGCGCATGTCCAGCATGCGCCCGCTGCGGAAATCGACCTGCGTGAGCATGACCACGGCCGTATCGGCATCCACCGCATCGACGATCGACTCGGGTGCCACCCTGTCCAGACGACAGCGGCCCTCGCCGAGCAGCGCCTGGAGACCCTGCGCCATGTAGAGATCGGTGGGGAAGTTGTCCACGGTGGACAGGATGCGGGTTCGACCGGGTCTGAGCCCGAGCGCGAACGCCAGCAGCTTGAAGAGGTTCACGGAGATGGAATCGCAGACGACCACCTGGCCCGGCGCGGCCCCGATGAGCCGGCCGATGCGATCCCCCAGCCGCGTCGGCAGACCGATCCAGTCGTGCGCGTTCCAGCCCGCGATCAGACTGGCCGCCCATTCCTCGTCGAGCGCCCGACGCACGGCCCGCGCCGCCGGTTCACAGACCGGGCCGAGGGAATTGCCGTCGAGATAGATGAGTCCGTCCCGGAGCCGGAAGGCACCGCGCACGCCCGCCAGGGGATCCGCGCGGTCGAGGGCCTCGTAGTGCGTCCGAGGGTGCCTCACGGCCGGACGACGCAACGCGTGCCCTGGCCCGCGTGGCGGCGAGCCCCTGCGGGAAACCAGCTCGAGGGTGCGCTGAGCGGAGAGGCGATCATGGTCCCGAGCTTACCGCGGCGCCGCTGCAGCGTCGCCGGCCCGCGCGGGCAAAGGACGAATTCCCGAGGGCTGCAGAGGGCAACAGGGTCCTCAGGATCCGGCTTCCGGCGCGGAAAGGGCCTGCTGGAGCAGATCCCTCAGCACCGCAAAGGCCTCGGTGGCCGGATGGATCAGCGCGAAGTGGCCGAAGCCGGGCAGCATGCGCAGCGCCACGGACTGGCCGGCACCGGCGGCCGCCGCGGCGAAGGCACGCGCCTGCATCGGCGGCACGATCGCGTCCGCGTCGCCCTGGACGAGATAGGTGTCAACGCCCGAAGGCAGGGAGGAGAAGGGTGACGCGGCGACGTATCGCGCCGGCACCTGGGCCGGCGTGCCCCCCATGAATCGCGGCGTCGCCACCTCGCAGGAGTTGTCTCCGAGCGCATAGGCCGCGGGATCCGTGATCGCGGCGAGCCCGACCACGGCCCTTGGCCGGACACGGGCGTCCGGGCCGAGCACGCCCGCCGCCCAGAGCGCGAGGTGGCCACCGGCGGAATGCCCGACGAGCGCGACCCGCCCGAGGTCGACGGGCGCCTCCTCGGCCAGGTCGGCGAGCCGATCGATTCCGGCGAGCACGTCCTCGCCGGTGCCGGGCCAGCCGCCGCCCGGATCGCCGACGCGGCGGTACTCCAGCGACCAGACGGCGAAGCCCGCCTCGGCGAGGGCCCCCGCCAACGCCATGGCGTGATCGGCGCCGTAGGCGTTCAGCCAGCAACCGCCGTGGATCAGCACCACCACCGGCGCACGCCCGGGCACCGCCGGCAGCCACAGCTGACCGTACTGAAGCGGATCCACTCCGTAGGACAGGGTTCGGGCCGGCGCCGGCGCCTCGAGGGCGAGCACCGCATCGAACCCGACCCCGGGCCCCGGATCGGCGCCCGGAGTCCGCTCGGGCGCCGCCTCGCGGGTCTCTGCCCCGGCGCCCTGTGCGGCACCGAGGAGACAGAGGCAGAGGATGGGCAGCGCAAGTCGGTTCATGCACGCGTCTCCGAGGCCGGGCATCCAGCCGCTCTTCCGGTCATGTCCAGACCGCGGGGGCAGACGCCTCAGCGCCGACGCGTGCGAGGGTACAGCACCCAGGGCCAGCAGCCGAAGGCCAGCACGGAGATCAGGTAGGCGATCCCGGGCGGCGAGAGACGGCTCTGCAGCCAGGCGCCGGGCGTTTCCCCCCGCAGGCCCAGGACGAGTACGAGTTCGAAGCCGAACAGCAGGAGCACCGCCGCTGCACCGGCGAAGGCCACCTCGGTGCGCGAGAGCTCTGCACCGAGCCGGCGCAGACAGAATCCTGCCGCCCAGAGGCTGATGACGACCATGAACGGCAGTTCGACGAACTGCGCAGTCGCGCTGCCCAGGCGTGGCTCGAGGAGCAGCGTGCGCAGCACCCCAAGCGCGAAGCCGGCGCCGAACACCAGCGCGAAGTACCAGAGCGTGAAGCGGGCCATGCAGGGTCTCCTCGACGTCGCCGGCGACACGCAGGATCCGGAGCGACGGGCGCGTCAGAAGCCCGCCGCATCCAGTGCTTCCTGCACGGATCGGACGCCGACGATCTCGAGGCCCTCGATGGCCTCGCGCGGCACATTCGCCTTCGGACAGATCGCGCGGCGGAACCCGTGCTTGACGGCTTCGCGCAGTCGTTCCTGTCCGCTCGGCACGGGCCGGACCTCACCGGAGAGGCCGACCTCGCCGAAGGCGATGAGTTCGCGAGGCAGCGGCCGATCGCGAAAGCTCGAAATGGTGGCGAGCAGCACCGCGAGGTCCGAGGCCGTCTCGGCGACGCGCACGCCCCCGACCACGTTGAGGAACACGTCCTGATCACCGAGCTGGAGCCCGGCATGGCGATGGAGCACGGCGAGCAGGAGCGCGAGCCGGTTCGCCTCGATGCCCACGGTCACGCGCCGGGGGTGGGCGCCCATGCCCGCATCGACCAGGGCCTGCACCTCCACGAGCAAGGGGCGGGTCCCTTCCCAGACCACGACGACGAGGCTGCCCGCTGCCGGCTCCTCGCCCCGGGAGAGGAAGATCGCGGAGGGATTGGCGACTTCCTTCAGGCCCCGGTCGGTCATGGCGAAGACCCCGAGTTCGTTCACCGCGCCGAAGCGATTCTTGTGGCCGCGCAGCGTGCGGAAGCGGGAGTCCGATGCGTCCTCGAGCATCATGAAGGTGTCGATCATGTGCTCCAGGACCTTGGGGCCCGCGAGACCCCCCTCCTTGTTGACGTGACCGACGAGGATCACGACGGTCCCGCTCTCCTTCGCGAAACGGACCAGCCGCGCCGTCGCCTCCCGGACCTGGGTGACCCCGCCCGGCGCGCCCTCCACCGCTTCCGTCTGCAGGGTCTGGATCGAATCGACGACGAGCAGGCGCGGTCGGGAGCGTGCCGCGTGCGCGACGATCGCCTCGACCCGCGTCTCCGCGGCGAGCGTGAGCTGCTCCCGCGGCAGGTCGAGACGGCGCGCCCGCAGGGCGATCTGCTGGAGCGATTCCTCGCCGGTGACGTAGAGCACACCGATGCGCTCGGCGAGCTCGCAGCTCACCTGCAGGAGCAGCGTCGACTTCCCCGCGCCGGGGTTGCCGCCGATGAGGATCACCGACCCCGGCACCATGCCGCCACCGAGGACGCGATCGAGCTCCTTCATCCCCGTGGCGATGCGCGGCGCATCGACGAGATCGACCTCGCCGAGGCGCGTGACCGTGGAGGCCGAACCGCTCCAGTTCGCGGCGCGACTCGCCGCTGCCGCCTCCGTGGAGATCTGCTCGAGGCTGTTCCACTCGTTGCAGCCGACGCACTGACCCTGCCACTTGGGGTGCTCCGCGCCGCACGCCCGGCAGATCCAGAGATCGCGCCGCCGGGCCATCAGGCACGCTCCCGGACGACGCGCGGCACCCGTGCCGTGAGGCGCGTGAGCAGTTCGTAGCCCAGCGTGCCGGCCGCACGGGCGACGCGGTCGACGTCGAGCCCCTGCCCCCAGAGCGTCACCGAGTCGCCGACGCGGACCGATGGCGCTCCGGTGAGATCGATCGAGATCGAGTCCATGGAGACCCGCCCCAGCGTCGGCACCTCGCCGGCCAGGGTGCGCACCGGTGTCCCGGTCGGCGCGTGGCGGGGATAGCCGTCCCCGTAGCCCACCGCGACGTAGCCGACCCGGGTCGTGCGGCGGGCGGTCCAGGTCGCCCCGTAGCCCACCGTTTCCCCGGGGGCGACCGTGCGGATGGCGATGACGCGGGAACTGAGCGTCATCACCGGCGCGAGCCCGAGCTCCGCTGCCGTGCTCCCGAGCAGCGGCGATGCGCCGTAGAGCATGATGCCGGGGCGGACGATGCTGTCGGCAACCGGCGCGCCGGCCAGGAGCGCGGCCGAGTTGCAGGCGCTGCGCGGCGCAAGTCCCCTGCTCGCCGCGGCGAAGGCGCTGCGCTGGCGCAGGTTCAGGGGATGATCCGGTTCGTCCGCGCAGGCGAAGTGCGTCATGACGCCGAGCTCGCGAACGGCGCGGAGCCCGGACAGGCGCGCCCGCACGGCGTCGAGCTCCGCAGGATCCAGTCCGAGCCGGTGCATGCCCGTATCGACCTTGAGCCAGAGTGCCAGCGCCCGCGCCGGCAGCGACGGGGCATCGCGGACGATGAGCTCCACCTGCTCGGGCGCATGGACACCGAGCGTCAGCCAGTGCTCCGCGGCGACCCGCAGTGCTGCCCCATCGTGCGCACCCTGCAGCACCAGGATCGGCTGGCGCAGCCCGGCCTCCCGCAGCAGCAGCGCCTCGTCGAGATCCGCGACGCAGAAGCCCGGGGCGTCGGGCAGGGCACGGGCGAGGGCGAGCATGCCGTGACCGTAGGCGTCGCCCTTGATCACCGGCCAGACCGCGCGCGCGCCGGCAAGGACGCGGGCCCGCGCATGGTTCGCGCGAAAGGCGGACAGATCGATGGTGGCGCGCACGCAGCGGTGCATGGCGATGTCGTCAGTACTGCTCGTAGCGCTCGGGGGCGAGCGACTCGAACTTGGTGAGGTGACCGATGAAGGCGAGCCGCACGGACCCGATGGGCCCGTTTCGCTGCTTGCCGATGAGGATTTCCGCGGTCCCCTTGTCCGGGGATTCGGGATTGTAGACCTCGTCCCGGTAAATGAAGAGGATGAGGTCGGCA
Organism: Pseudomonadales bacterium; assembly: GCA_036351555.1. Classification (GTDB taxonomy): domain Bacteria; phylum Pseudomonadota; class Gammaproteobacteria; order Pseudomonadales; family Azotimanducaceae; genus JAZBPF01. The sequence goes on along the minus strand of JAZBPI010000029.1, from coordinate 34,590 downwards.
TCCTGCTCGATGGCGCCGGACTCGCGCAGATCGGACATGACCGGCCGCTTGTTCGGACGCTGCTCGAGGGAGCGATTGAGCTGCGACAGGGCGACCACCGGGCAACCCAGCTCCTTCGCGACGGCCTTCAGCGAGCGGGAGATCTCGGAAATCTCGCCCGCCCGATTCTCCGAGTTGCCCGGCACCTGCATCAGCTGCAGGTAGTCGACCATGATCAGACCGAGACCGCCGTGCTCGCGCGCGACGCGCCGCGCGCGCGCACGCACCTCGTTCGGCGAGAGCGCGGCCGTGTCGTCGATGAACAGGGGGCGGTCGCGCAACAGCTGCATGGTCGAGGTCAGCCGCGGCCAGTCGTCGTCGGTGAGTTGACCGGTGCGCATGTGGCTCTGATTGATGCGCCCGAGCGAGGACAGCATGCGGATCATGAGCGCCTCGGCCGGCATCTCCATGGAGAACACGAGGACGGGCTTCGCGTTCTCGAGCATGAGCGCATGCTCGGCGAGGTTCATCGCGAAGCTGGTCTTGCCCATGGAGGGTCGGCCCGCGACGATCACGAGATCGGCCTCCTGGAGCCCGGAGGTCATGTTGTCGAGATCCGCGAAACCGGTGGGAAGGCCGGTGATCGCATCCTTGGATGCGACCAGCCGATCGATCCGGTCGACGGCACGCTTGAGCAGATCCCGGGAGCCGACGGGACCGCCGGACTTCGGCCGGCCCTCGGCGATCTGGAACACCTCGCGCTCGGCCTCGTCGAGCAGTTCGGCACTCTTGCGCCCGGCAGGACTGAACGCGGAATCGGCGATGCGATTGGCGGCGGTGATGAGCAGGCGAAGCGTCGCCCGCTCGCGAACGATTTCCGCATAGGCCTTGACGTTGCTGACGCCCGGGGTGCTCTCCACGAGCTCCGCCAGATAGCCGAGGTCGATGCCGCGCGTCGCCTGCCCCATGTGTTCGAGGGCACGACCGACGGTGAGCACATCGACCGCCGCGTCCTCTTCGATCAGCTGCACGATGGCGCGCCAGATCAGGCGATGATCCTGACGGTAGAAGTCCGCCTCCGTGACGCGATCACTCACTTCCCAGTAGGCAGCGGCGTGCAGCAGGAGGCCGCCGAGCACGGCCTGCTCCGCCTCGATGGAATGGGGCGGCACCTTCAATCCGGTCACGCGTGCGTCCTGGCCCGGCTCCGTGGGCGCATCGTCGGAGACGAAGGGATCCGCCATCGGCGATGACCTCTCGAAGCCTGTTGTGGCGATGAATGCCATCCCGAGGGGATGGGCGATCAAGACTGGGCAAGGCCGCCAGGAGCGTCAAGGCACGGTCGTCGCCGAAGCGTTGCGAGGACGCGAAGTGCGGAAGAAATGCACGCCGCGTGGGTCCCTCGCAGGGAGCGAGGGACCGACGGGCGGTCGAGGATTACTCGGGGATCACCACCACGGTGACGGTGACGAAGACGTCCGAATGCAGATGGACCTCGATCTCGAACTCGCCGATCTGACGAATCGGTCCGAGCGGCATCTTCACTTCGGCCTTGGCCACTTCCGTACCCGTCGCCGACAGCGCATCGGCCACCTCGCGCGGCCCCACGGAGCCGAACAGGCGGCCCTCGTCGCCGGCGCGCGCCGCGATGGTGACCGTGGCTTCCGTCAGGGCGGACGCCCGGCCCTGGGCCGCCGTCAGCTCGTCGTTGGCATGCTTCTCGAGCTCCGCACGCCGCGATTCGAACATCTCGCGATTCTCGGCGGTCGCGCGAACGGCCTTGCCCTTGGGGATGAGGAAATTGCGGCCGTAGCCGTTCTTGACGTCGACCTCGTCACCGAGGTTTCCGAGATTGCGGATACGTTCCAGCAGGATGATTTGCATGTCGTTGGCTCCCCCGGAACTCAGCTGTGCCGATCGCTGTACGGCAGCAGCGCGAGAAAGCGCGCGCGCTTGACCGCACGCGACAGCTGGCGCTGATAGCGGGCACGGGTACCGGTGATGCGCGACGGGACGATCTTCCCGGTCTCGCTGACGTACTGACGAAGGGTCTCGAGATCCTTGTAGTCGATCTCCTTGACGCCCTCGGCGGTGAACCGGCAGAACTTGCGGCGACGGAAGAAACGGGCCATGGCGTCTTACTCCTCTGCTTCGTCGCCGGCGTCGGCGGTTTCGTCATCGCGCTCGCGGCGGCGGGGTCGATCGCCGCGCTCACCACGGTCACCCCCCCGTTCGCCACGATCACCCCGATCACGGCTCTCGCGCTCGGGCTTCATCATGGGAGACGGTTCCGTGACCGCTTCGTCCATGCGCAGGACGACGTTGCGCAGAATGGCGTCGTTGAAACGGAAGAGGCCCTCGATCTCCTCGCGCGCGGCTTCCCCGCACTCGACGTTCATGAGGACGTAGTGGCCCTTGTGGACCTTGTTGATGGGGTAGGCGAGCTGACGGCGGCCCCAGTCCTCGAGGCGGTGCACGGTGCCACCGGATCCCTCGATGATGCCCTTGTACCGCTCCACCATGGAGGGCACCTGTTCGCTCTGGTCCGGATGGACCAGGAACACGATCTCGTAGTGACGCATCGAACACTCCCTCTGGATCACGCCTCCACCGCGTTGGGTGTGAGGCAGGGATGACGCAGCCGGATCGGGTGACCCTGCTCGCGGGAGCGCGGATTCTACGCATGCACCCGGAGTGCCGCAAGGCGCCCGCTCAGGGGCCCGGACGCCTCTGGCGGACCACCTCGAAGAGTGCGACGCCCGCGGCGACGGATACGTTGAGGCTCTCCACGGTCCCGGCCATGGGCAGGGCGGCCAGGTGATCACAGAGTTCACGCGTGAGTCGGCGCAGCCCCGTCTCCTCGGCACCGAGCACGAGGGCGACGGGGCCGGTCAGGCTAAGGTCCCAGAGCGTGCCCGCACCGTCGTCGGCGAGGCCGACGCGGAGAAAGCCGCGAGCTTCGAGGTCGCGGAGGGTCCGGGCGAGGTTGGAGACGGCCACCAGGGGCAGGGTCTCCGCCGCGCCGCTCGCGGTCTTGCGCGCCGCCGCCGTGAGCGGCGCACTGCGGGAGCGCGGGACGATCACGGCACATGCACCGGCGGCATCGGCGCTGCGCAGACAGGCCCCGAGATTGCGCGGATCGGTGACCCCCTCGAGGATGAGCAGCAGGGGCGCCGGACCGGCCCCATCGAGGAGCACCTCGAGATCGTCCTCGTTGCGGACCCCGGCCCCCTCGGCGACCCTGACTGCGACGCCCTGATGGCTGCCCTCCAGAAGCGCATCGAGCGTCTCTCGCGACACGCGCTCGACGCGCACGCCGAGTTCCCGGCAAAGGCGCTCGAGATCACGACCGCGACGGTCCCGACGATCGACGGCGAGCCGCACGACCTGCGCCTGCTCGCTGCGGACCGCCGAGGTCACCGCATGGAAACCGCCGACCCAGTGCTCCTGCCCGGCTTTCGGGCGGGTCATTTCCGGCGACGGCTGCCGCGACCGGACCGCGCCTGGGGCGCGCCACGTCGCGTCCGGGGGCGCTCGCGCTCCGGGGCGCGACCGCTGCGCCGCGGCGGGGGTCTCGAGAAGAGGATCTCCGTGGGCAGGAAATCGATCTTGCGGTCGCTGACGTCGACCCTGGCCACCTGCACGCGGAGTCGATCACCGAGGCCGTAGGCCGTTCCGCTCGATTCCCCGGTCAGGCGGAGATTCACGCTGTCGAAGTGGTAATAGTCCTGCGGCAGCACGGTGACGTGCGCCAACCCCTGCACGTAGAGCTCGTCGAGCTCGATGAAGAGACCGAAACTGGTCACGCCGGTCACGGTGCCGTCGAAGGCATCGCCGACGTGCTGCTCCATGTATTCACACTTGAGCCAGTCGACCATGTCGCGGGAGGCCGCATCGGCCCGCCGCTCGGTCATCGAGATGTGCTCGCCGATGGATTCGAGGCGGCTCGCGCTGTAGGGATAGATGCGTTCCCGCGCGATCGGCGGTGCGCCGGGGACGCGCCTGACCTTGTCGCTCGGGACGCCGGAGCGGATCACGGACCGGATCGCCCGGTGCACGAGCAGATCCGCGTAGCGGCGGATGGGCGACGTGAAGTGCGTGTAGGCCGTGAGCGCCAGACCGAAGTGACCTTCGTTCTTCGGTGCATACACGGCCTGGTTCATGGAACGCAGTACCACCGTCTCGATCACGTGGCGATCGGCTCGGTGCTGGACCGATTCGATGAGCGCCTGCAGGTCGCCGGGGCGCGGCAGATCGCTGCCGGGCAGCACCACCCCCAGACCGGCGAGGAAGCCGCGCAGATCCTCGATCCGTGCCGGATCGGGCTCTCCGTGCACACGATAGAGACCGGGCACGCCCTGGGCATCGAGGAACCGCGCGGCGCAGACGTTCGCCGCGATCATGCACTCCTCGATCAGCCGATGGGCGTCGTTGCGCACCACGGGACGAATCGCCTCGACCTGGCCGCGATCGTCGAGCTCGATCCGCGTCTCCGTCGAGTCGAAGTCCACGGCCCCGCGGGCCGCCCGGGCCTCCCGGAAGGCCCGGTAGAGGTCGTGCAGGGTCTGCAGGCGCCCGGCGAGCGGCACGATCTCCGGGTCATCCTCGGCCACCGCCTCCACCCCTTCAGCGAGCAGGCGGGCGACACGGGCATAGGTGAGGCGTGCACTCGAGCGAAGCACCCCTTCGTAGAACTCGTAGCTGCTCACCCGCCCCCGCGCACTCACGGTCATCTCGCAGACCATGCACAGCCGATCCACCCTGGGCTTCAGGGAGCAGAGTTCGTTGGACAGCGCCTCCGGGAGCATGGGAATCACCGCGGAGGGGAAATAGCAGGAGTTGCCCCGTTCACCGGCTTCCGTATCCAGGGCTCCGCCCGGCTGGACATAGTTCGACACGTCGGCGATGGCGACGATCAGTCGCCAGCCGCCCCGGGGTCGCGCCTCCGCGTAGACCGCATCGTCGAAATCCCTCGCGTCCTCACCGTCGATGGTGACCAGGTCGAGCTCGCGCAGATCCACCCGGTGACGGGCGTCGGCGCTGCGGATCTCCGTGGGCAGGCGCGCAGCCTCGGCCAGCACGGGTTCCGGCCAGACGCGCGGAATGCCCTGTGCGCCGAGCACCACGTCGAGCTTCACTGCATGCGCACTGGCGTCGCCGAGGACCTCGAGAACCCGCGCCCAGCAGGACTGATGGCGCTCGGGGAACGCGGTGATCTCGACATCGACCCAGTCGCCCGGCTTCGCGCCCCCGGCATCCTCACGACGGATCAGGATCTCGTTGGCGACGCGCCGGTTGGCCGGCTCGAGCATGCCGACTCCCCCGACCTCACCGTAGCGACCGGTGATGCGGGGATGGGCCCGCTCCACGATTTCCGTGACGACACCCTCGCGCTTGCCGTCCCGGCGGGCGCCGGAAATGCGCACGAGCACTCGATCGCCATCCATGGCGGAATGCAGCTGCCGTTCGTGGAGATAGACGTCCGGACTGCCGTCGTCGGGCAGGAGCCAGCCGAAGCCATCGCGATGAACCTGGAGCCGGCCGCGCACCAGATCGAGCTTCTCGACCAGCGCGTAGCGCCCCTTGCGATCCATGAGCAGCTGCGCATCACGGCACATGGCCCGGAGGCGCCGGCGCAGGGCCTCGAGATCGCGCTCACCGGAGATCGCCAGATCGGTGGCGATCGCGCCCATGTCCAGCGGCACGCCCGCCTTGCGCAGGCGTTCCATGATCAGCTCGCGACTGGCGATCGGATGTTCGTACTGGGCCGCTTCGCGGTCGGCGGCAGGATCGCGCTGCGTCCTGCGCCTGCGACCCCGGGCAGGCGGATCCTCGGTGCTCATCGGGACCGCATCCGGGCAGGGGCTGGGAATCTGTTCTCGTTCATGGCCGCGATGCTAGCAGGTCCCCGCTGGCGCGGCTCGCGTGCTGGCGCCATCCGCGCGCCGGCGCTCCGATCGCCAGCTCAGGAGACGAGGGCCTTGCGACGGATCTTCTCGACCGATTCGTCCCGCCCGACCAGCCAGAGCACGAGATGATTGAAGATCGCGGCATAGAACGGCATCTTGCGGCGCAGGTCGAGCCACAGGATCACCCGCACCTCATCCGACTCGTTGGCAGCATCGTGCAGGTAGTTGTCGTCGAAGATGATGCCTTCGCCGTCATGCCAGTAGTACTTCTCGCCGTGCTCGATCAATTCCTTCTCGAGCCTCGCGTTCTGCGCCAGGTCGTCGTTCACTCGCAGCCAGCAACGCTGGTTGGCGTTGTTCTCCGGAATCACGACGCCCAGGTGATAGCGCAGGTACCCCTTGTAGTAGCCCCAGTGCGGCGTGATGTACTGATGGGGATCGAGCACCGAGAAGAACGCCGTGTCGAGATTGGGGATGCGCTTGAGCAGCGCCGTGGTGCGCGGCGCCATCGCGCAGTTCTCCTCGACGAAGCTGCCGCCGGACTTGAACATGAAGGCCTTCCACTTCGCCGTGTGGATGCCGCCGTCCGTGTAGCCGGCACCGAGGGCCTTGATGTCCGTGAGGCGGTCCTTGATGCCCAGGAGCGTCAGGCACTCCTCGCGCACCGATCCATAGCCCGCCTCGAGCTCGCGCAGGCCAGGATAATCCGAGTGATAGTCGGTCATGTAGGCACGGGTGCGCCGCATCAGGCCGCGATCCTCGAACCAGCGGAAGACCTTGTTCACGGACTTGGTGAACAGCTTCTTCTTTCGCTTGTTCGGCAGCGCCTCCAGGCGACGCACGACGAAATAGGCGGCGCCTGCGAGCACCACGAGCAGGATCAGGAAGGTCTTCAAGGTGAGTCAGGGCCTCGCTGCAGGGCAGGCCCCGATTCTAGCGCAGGAGCGCCAGCCGGCCACCATGGGCGTCATCGACCGAGCAGCGCGGCACGGCGCGCCTCCCAGCCGGGATCGAGCACGACCTTGTCCCAGCGTCGATTGGCGAGCAGCCAGAGCGCCGGATCGGCGCGGATCCACGCCTCCGCGCGGGCGATCATGCGGCGCGTCACCGCATCGACGGGGTCGTCGGCATCCTGAAGGTCGTCGACGGGGAGGACGGACTCGAAGGTCACGCGATAGCGGGCTCGCGCAACGCGGTCGATCCGCACCGGCACCAGATCGCAGCCGGTCCCGAGGGCGAGGCGTGCCGCGGTGCTGGGCAGCCGTGTCGGATGGCCGAAGAAGGGCACCTCGGCCCCCTCGGGCATGCGCAGATCGATCAGGGTCCCGATGGAGCCGCCGGCACGCAGGTGCTTGAGCAGGGGGCGGATCGACGCCCCGCGGGCGTGGGTCACGCAGTCGAGCTGGGTTCGCGCTCGTGACATGAGGCGATCGAGATAGGGATTGGCCAGGGGCGCATAGATGACAGCCAGCGGGACGCCCGCTCGCGCCAGCGCCAGGGGCATCAGTTCCCAGTTCGCATAGTGGACGCCGAAGAACACGGCGCCGCGGGTCCCGTCGCAGTACTGCTCGATCCCGACCTCGTCGACGATCTCGAGACGTTCCGACGCGCCGATTCGCTCGAGGTTCGCGTACTCGCCGAAGACCGCACCCAGGTTGTCCCAGGATCGGTCGACCATGGCCTCGAGGTCTTCCTCGGACGACCCGGGACACAGCAGACGGAGCGTCTGCCTGACGAGCTCCGCCTTCTTGCGTGACCGGGGCCCGAGCCGACGCAACAGGGCGCTCCCCAGGCGCGAGGCCCGCTCGGGCCCGAGCGCCATGAGAAACCACCAGAGCAGGTACATCAGGCCCGCTTCCATGCGGTAGACGAGGTCGAGCAGCCAGGGGCGGCCCATGATGCGCTCGGCGAAACGCTCGGCGAAGAGCAGGCGCATCAGCGCCGCGCCTCTGCGCGCGCCAGGGCGCCCAGCTCGACGTCCTTGGGCCAGCGCCGCGCCATGCACATCCATTGATCCGGACTCTGGCGAATCCATCGTTCGTAGACCGACGACAGGGCGGTGGCCATCTGCAGCACGCGCGACTCCAGCTCCGCATCGGGGTCGGTCGCTTCGATGGCGGCTTCGATGGTGATGCGGAAGCGCCCCCCGGGAAGCCGTTCGGCGCGCACGGGCACGAGGGGGCAGCCGTAGCGCAGCGCCAGCCGCACCGGCACCGTGTTGGTCGCCATGGCATGGCCGAAGAAGGGCACCGGGTCGCCCGTGTCCAGACGCACGTCGGACGCCAGCCCGATCTTGTGTCCCTCCGCGAGCTCACGCATGAGCTTGCGCATGCTGCCGTCCCGCTCGATGAAGCGCATGGGCAGGGCGGCGCGGATCTCCCGGATCGAGGCCCCCACGTGGGGGTTCGATTCCGGCGCATAGACCGTCGTGAGACGGAAACCGAAGTGAGCGCCGACGAGATTGGTGAGGGTCCAGGGACCGACGTGCGCCGTCACCATGACCGCCGGCCGACGCGGATCCTTCAGCAAGGCTGCCACGCTCGGGTCCACCTCGAACTCGACGAGCGTGTCGCGCTTCGCGACGATCTCGCGCAGCTGCGCGAGTTCGGCGATCGCCACGCCGAGCCACCCGAAGGATCGCTTCGCTCTCCGCTCGAGCGACGCCATGTCGTCCTCGGGGTGCATGACCGCGAGATTGCGCAGCAGCTTGGCATTCACGCCGGTGAAGGGGCCGATGGTCGCGAAGAGCCAGCGGCCGACCTCCGTCGCCCAGGAGCGCGGAAGGCTGCGCAGGAGCGCGAAGAAACCGCGGACCACGAGCGCCTCGAGACGCCAGCCGAGCCGGAGCATCCCGTCGCGGTCCTTGAGCAGGGCTCTGGGCAGGAAGTAGAGCTTGGCCATGGGCGCGCAGGGTCCCGGGCGTCCGATTACTTCGGGCCGACGGTGTCGACCGACACCGTCGCTGGTCGGAAGTATAGCCGCAGGCGGGAGCGCCTACCGAGGAGGCCCCGCCTCGAGGAGGAGGGGCCGTGCACCGATCCCGACTGCGCGGATGGTGCCGAGGAGAGGACTTGAACCTCCACGGGGTTTCCCCCACCAGCACCTGAAGCTGGCGCGTCTACCAGTTTCGCCACCTCGGCGTCCGCCACCACTGGCGCGGTGGCAGGGGCGGCGCAATGTACAAACGCCCCCCTACCTTGTCAACAAAGCGGCGACGGGTTCGGGCGCTCCCGCCTTCCCGAGCGAGCGCGCAGCGCGAGCCGCGGGAGCCCTGAGCGGCCGGTCAGGGGATCGGGCGGTAGCCGTTCTCGAGCCCTGCGGTGACCACCGCGACGGCGTCGTGGCCGTGCAGGCTCTCGTAGTGGTTCACCCGTACCCAGAAGTCCGCGACGGACGCGTCGGCGAGCAGCGTCGCCTTGATGCGCCGCGCGGCGTCCTCGCAGAACATCAGGTTCTGGCCATTGAGCCGCGCGAACTCCTGCTCGTCCTCGCGCTTCACGGCCGCCTGGACCGGCGTCTTCAGGGCGCCCTCGACCTCGTCGATGAGCTCGGTGATCGGGAAGCGCGTCGCGTCCTCCTCCAGACGCGTGAGCAGCTGCGCGACGCTGCGCTGGCTGTGCGGCGTCGCGACGATCCCCTGCTCGCTGCCGAGCCAGGCGTGCACCGCAGCGGCATCCACGCTCCCCGTCTCGCCGAAGTCGCTCTCGAACTGACGCTGGATCAGCTGCCGGGCGAGTGCCGCCGAGCAGGGACAGGTGGAGGAATAGGTGACGTCCACGCCGAGCTCCACCCGGGTCTCGCCGTCCAGGCGCTGGGCACGAAGACGGATCGGATAGCTGTTCCAGCCGCTGTTGTCGCTCTTCAGGGCCGGACGACGCACAAAGTGATCGAAGCGGATCTCGATGAAGGCGCGCGTCGAGAGCTCCGCATGGGATGCGAGCATTTCGTCCAGCAGCGCGCGAAGCGCGTTCGGCGTCAGCGGAGTCTGCGCCGCCTCCTGGAGATGGAGGTAGAGACGCGACATGTGGATGCCCTTCGCCTGCGGATCGCCCAGATCCACGTAGATCTGCGCGCGACCGTGCACGCGGACCTGCGCCCCCTCCTCCTCGAGGAGAAAGGGCTGGTGCACCTCGGCCATGCCGACCCAGTCCAGCGTGCCCTGGGGCTGCTGGTACGCCTGGTTGGCGATGTCGGGCATTCCGGCAGTGAAGGTGACGACGTTCAGGCTGTTCATGATCGGCAGTCCCTCTCGATGGTTGTCCAGGTCATGTCCAGCCTCGACCCTTCCGACGCTGTCGATCCCGTTCTGGCATGACGCCAGGTGGCAGGCTTCGAATCGCAGCGGAAAGCATGAATATCGGGGCAGGCTGGGCGCGCAGTGCTGGGCGCCTGGGGAACGGAGTATAGGCAGATCAGGGCGTCCGTCGCAATCCTGTCCTGGACAGAGCTGCGACAGCCGGGATCAGGACGCGCCGCCCGGAGGCAGGGGCCGCCCGTCGCGAAGCCGGTCGAGTTCGCCCGCATCGAGTTCGCGGGCCTCGCCGGCGAGCAGCACGGGTATGCCGTCGCGCACCGGAAAGGCAAGGCCGCTCGCCGCACAGAGCAGCTCCGTGCCGTCCGCCGAGGGCACCAGGGGCGCCTTGCTGACCGGACAGACGAGGATGGCAAGCAGTTCGCGATCGATCACGGGGCCTCCGGCAGTCGTTGCATGGGCAGGGTGGCACTGCGCCCACCGACGCCCGGGCGGACGGGGCCGGGACGCATCGCCATACTACCGCCACCCAAGGGCCGGCACACGGCCGACGCGTCACCTCGCGAGGACGGAACCCCTTCCATGAGTTCGAGCCACCGAAGAACCCGCATCGTCTGCACGATCGGACCCTCCAGTGCCGCACCGGAGATGCTCGAGAAGATGCTCGATGCCGGCATGGACGTCGCCCGCCTGAACTTCTCCCACGGCTCCCACGCCGAGCACGCGGCACTCATCGCGCGGCTGCGCGGCATCGCCGAGGACAGGGATCATCCCCTGGCGATCATGCAGGATCTGCAGGGGCCCAAGATCCGCGTCGAGGGCCTCGCCGACGAGGGCCTGTTCCTCGAGGTCGACGCCCGGGTGGACCTGACCGGCTCCGGCTCGGGTGCGGTGCCGGGCGATCGCCCGCTGCTGACCGTGTCCTATCCGGCCTTCCACGAGGACGTCCGGCCGGGCATGCCCGTGCTCCTCGACGACGGTCACATGACCCTCGAGGCCGAGACGGTGCGGCAAGGGCGGGTCCGTTGCCGGGTCGTGCACGGTGGCCTCCTGAAGCCGCGCAAGGGTGTCAATCTGCCGGGCACGGTCCTCTCCGTTCCGGCCCTCACGGACAAGGACATCGCCGACCTGGAGTTCGGCCTCGGCCAGGGCGTGGACTTCGTCGCCCTGTCCTTCGTGCAGCGCGCGGAGGACGTGGCGACGGTCAAGGCGCACATCGCTTCCTTCGGATCCGACACCCCGGTGATCGCGAAGATCGAGAAACCCCAGGCCGTGGACGGGATCGACGCGATCCTCGCGATCGCCGACGGCATCATGATCGCGCGCGGCGACCTCGGCGTGGAGGTGCCTCCGGAAGAGGTCCCGCAGATCCAGAAGCATCTGATCGACCGGGCGGTCCGTGCCGGGGTGCCGGTGATCACGGCAACGCAGATGCTCGAGTCCATGATCTCGGCGCCGCGCCCCACGCGCGCCGAGGCCTCGGACGTGGCGAATGCGGTGCTCGATGCGACCGACGCCGTCATGCTGTCCGGAGAAACGGCCTCGGGCGCCTACCCGCTCGAAGCCCTGCAGATGATGGATCGCATCGTCGCCCTGACGGAGGCGGACATCGAGCCCCGCTGGGGGCTGCTGCGCCGCGACCGGGCGGTCGACTACCCGAGTGATCTCGCCATCGGCTATTCCGCATGTCACGCCGCCGAGATGACCCGCGCGACGGCGATCGTATGCCTGACCGACAGCGGTGCCACGGCGCGCACCGTGGCCCGCTTCCGCCCCGTGACCCCCCTGATCGCGCTCACGCTGAACGCACGGACACGACGCCGCCTGTCGCTCGTCTGGGGCGTGCGCGCCGTACCGGCGGAGGACTTCGGAGATCAGGTCGAGCTCGCCGTCACGCGGATCGGCGCCTACCTGCAGCGCGCCGGCGTCGTCGACGTCGGCGATCGCGTGGTGCTGACCGCGGGGCTCCCCTTCGGCCAACGGCGCACCACGAACACGCTGCGCATCGAGGAGATCGTCTGATCGACCCGACGCCGGGGTCGGGACTCAGTCGAAGGGATTGCGCAGGACGATGGTTTCGGACCGGTCGGGACCGGTCGAGATGATGTCGATCGGCGCCTCGACGGTTTCCTCGATGCAGCGCAGATAGGCGCGCGCATTGGGCGGCAGGTCCTCGAGGCGACGCACGCCCGCCGTGGAGTCGCTCCAGCCGGGCAGCTCCTCGTAGATCGGCTCGATGCGCTCGTAGGCGTCGGAGCCGAAGGGTGCGGCGCACTCCTCGCCGTCCCGCTCCCGGTATCCCGTGCAGACGCGGATCGTCTCCAGGCCATCGAGCACGTCGAGCTTGGTCAGACAGAGACCGGAGATGCTGTTGATGCGGATCGCCTGCTTGAGCGCCACCGCATCGAACCAGCCACAGCGGCGGGCGCGGCCCGTGGTGGATCCGAACTCGTTGCCCCGACTGGCCAGCCGCGCACCGACGTCGTCGAACAGCTCCGTCGGGAAGGGTCCGGACCCGACGCGCGTGGCATAGGCCTTGGTGATGCCGAGGATGTAGTCGAGAAAGAGCGGACCGAAGCCGCTGCCGACGGCGGTACCACCGGCCGTGGTGTTCGACGAGGTGACGAAGGGATAGGTCCCGAGATCGATGTCGAGCAGCGCGCCCTGGGCCCCCTCGAAGAGGATGTCCTCGCCCTGGGTGCGGAAGCCGTGCAGGAGATCGACGACGTCGGCGACCAGGGGGCGGATCTGCTCGCCCGCAGCACTGGTCTGGTCCAGCACCGCCGCCACGTCCAGGGCCGGCTCGCCGTAGTAGTGCTCGAGCACGAAGTTCTGGTAGTCCATGACTTCGGCCAGGCGCTCCGCGAAGCGATCCATGTCGAACAGATCACCGATGCGCAGACCGCGGCGCGCGACCTTGTCCTCGTAGGCGGGTCCGATGCCCCGGCCCGTGGTACCGATCTTGAGGTTGCCGCGGCGCCGTTCGCGCGCCTGATCGAGTGCGACATGGTAGGGCAGGATGAGCGGACAGGCCGGCGAGACGCGCAGCCGCGTGCGCGCGGGCACGCCGCGCTGCTCGAGCTGTTCGAGTTCCGTGAGGAACGCCTCGGGCGCGAGCACGACACCATTGCCGATCAGGCACATGACGCGCTCCCGGAGGATTCCCGACGGAATCAGGTGCAGCACCGTCTTCTGCCCGTTGATGACGAGGGTGTGACCGGCGTTGTGCCCACCCTGGAAACGCGCGACGGCCGCGACGTTCTCCGTGAGCAGATCGACGACCTTGCCCTTGCCCTCGTCACCCCACTGGGTGCCGATGACGACCACGCTCCGGCCCATGTCAGGAATCCCCGTCCGCCCTGTGCTTCCCCGTAGCCGCGCCCGCCAGGGGCTCCGCTACCCAACCATCACCGCGCCATGCGAGGCGATGGGTCGCGTCCTCCGCGTTCCCGACGACCACGCGATGCCCCGCCTCTCGCAGCGCCGCGACCCGCTCCCAGAGCGTCTGCACCTGCGGCGGCGCCAGCCTCTCGTCATCGGGGGCCTGGATGAGCTCGCAGGACGCCGGCGTCTCGCCCGCAAGCTCTGCAAGCACCTTCAGATCGGCATCGAAGCCCGTCGCGGGCCGTGCCCGGCCGAACAGGTGGCCGATGTCGTCGTAGCGTCCGCCGCGGGCCACGGCTCTTCCGTGCTCGGAAGCATAGGCCGAAAAGACCGCGCCGGAATGATAGTGATAGCCGTGCAGCTCCGAGAGATCGAAGCCCATCTCGAGCCCGGGAACACGGCGCTGGATGCGCGCATGGATCGCATCGAGCTCGTCGAGGGCCGCGGCGACGGCTGCGGGCGCGCCGGCGAGGACCTCTCGGGCACGCACCAGGACCTCCGCGCCGCCGAAGAGCGCCGGCAGGGCGCGCACCATCTCCGCTGTGCGCCGCGCCGCGCCTGCGGCGAGGCCGTCGAGGAGAGCGTCCAGATCCGCGCCGGCCTTGCGCTGCACCGCCTCGAAGACCTGTCGCTCGAGCTCGGGGGCCAGATCGAGGGATCGCGCCAGACTGCGGAAGATCGCCGTATGGCCGAGCTCCACCTGGGTGCTCGCGACGCCGGCCCGTGCCAGCGTTTCCGTCATGAGCGCGAGCACCTCCGCATCCCCCTCGGGACCGGGCACGCCGTAGAGCTCCGCACCGATGCGGATCGGGGTCCGGGACCCGAACAATCCCTCCGGCCGGGTCCGCAGCACGGTGCCGGCATAGCAGAGTCGGGAGGGCCCGGGGCGACCCAGCACGTGTGCGTCGATCCGGGCGACCTGCGACGTGATGTCCGCCCGGATCCCCATCATGCGACCGGTGAGCTGATCCGTGACCTTGAAGGTCTGCAGATCGAGGTCACCGCCGACGCCGACGAGCAGCGACTCGAGATATTCGAGCAGGGGCGGCAGAACCAGCTCGTAGCCCCACAGATCGAAGAGATCCAGCAAGCGGCGCCGCAGCTGCTCGATGCGGCGGGCCTGGGGCGGCAGGATCTCCTCGACGCCGTCCGGCAGCAGCCAGCGGCCGCCTTCCTCGAGTTCGCGGATGGTCACCTTTGCAATTCCATCAGGACAGCGACAGTCGGCTCCCTCACAGGTTGCCGGAAAGTTCCATTCGGCACTTCTTCAGCGCCCGCTTGCGGCGCATGCCCTGCTAGCGCACGAGATAGAGCAGGCCCGCACCGAGCAACATGCTCGCGAGGCCCGCAAGGCGGAGGCTGCGGTCGTCGCTCAGCGCGAGCTTCGCCACCATGCCCCGCCAGCTGCGCGGCGAGAGGAAGGGCAGGACCCCCTCGATGACCAGGACGAGGCACAGGGCCGTCGCGAGATCCTGCTGCACGGCCGCGCTCCCCCGCGCCCGAGTGCCTCAGTCGCCGCCCGGTGCGTTCAGGTACTTGAAGAAGTCGCTGCCGGGATCGATCACGAGCACGTCGTCCTTGTTCGAAAACGCCCGGCGATAGGCGTTCAGGCTGCGCGTGAACTCGTAGAACTCGGGATCCTTGCCGTAGGCCTCCGCGTAGGTCGCGGTGGCCAGCGCATCCCCCTCACCCCGGACCTCCTCGGATTTCTTCTCCGCTTCGGCGCGAATGATGGTCGCCTGGCGTTCCGCATCGGCGCGGATGCCCTGGGCCATCTCCCGGCCCCGTGCGCGATGCTCGCGGGCGAGCACCTCCCGCTCGGTGCTCATGCGCTGATAGACGGAACTGCTCACTTCCGCCGGCAGCTCGATGCGCTTGACGCGCACATCGAGCACCTCGACACCGAATTCCTCCTGCATCACGGTGCTGAGGCTCTTGGTGAGCTCCGACATGAGCTCGTCGCGCTCTCCGGACACCACTTCGTAGACGTCCCGCCGCGAGAACTGATTGCGCAGGCCGGTCCGGACCCGCTCCGCGAGACGGTCCGACGCATTGCGTTCGTCACCGGACGTCCGCGTGTAGTACTTGGCCACATCGATGATGCGCCACTTCACGTAGGAGTCGACGTTCAGCGGACGCTTCTCGACCGTGAAGAAGCGCTGCGTCTCGGAGTCGAGCGTGAGCACCCGCGCGTCGAAACGCTTCACGACGTCGGCAAAGGGCCACTTCACGTCGATCCCGGGCTGGAGATCCGCACGCTCGAGGGCCCCGAAGCGCAGCAGGACCGCGCGTTCGGTCTCGCGAATCGTGTAGACCGCGTCGGACGCCAGGGCGACACCGATCACCAGCAGGACGAGGACGATCATCATGCGAGTCGACATCAGCGGGGCCTCCGTGTGCCGTTGTTCGCGCGGGCATCGAGTTCACGCAGCACGGCGTCGGCGATGTCCTGAACCGTGTCCTGGGTCGGCGCGATGGAGACCCGTCCGCCGGACTCTCCACTCCGTCCCACGATGCGGTCCAGGGGCAGATAGATCATCTGGTTGCCGCTCTCGACATCCATGAGCACCTTGCTCGTGCTCGACAGCACGTCCTCGAGCGCATCGATGTAGAGGCGGTCCCGGGTGACCTCCTTCGCCTGCTGGTATTCGGTGAGCAGCGCCGAGAAGCGGGATGCCTCACCTTCCGCCTTGGCGACGATCTGGTCCCGATAGGCGTTGGCCTGCTCCAGGATCCGCTGGGCATCGCCTCGGGCTTCCGGCACGACCTGCTCCGCGTAGGCGTTCGCTTCGTTGATGAAGCGCTCCTCGTCCTCACGCGCCTTCTGCACGTCGTCGAAGGCCGCTTCGACCTCACGCGGCGGTGCTCCGCGGTCGAGGTTCACGGAACGGACGTTGATGCCCGTGCCGTAGCTCGTGAGATAGGCCTGCAGTCGCTCCTGCACCTGCGCCGCCATGGCCTCGCGACCCTCGCCGATGACGTCGTCCATGGTCGAGCTGCCGACGACGTGACGCAGCGCGCTCTCCGTGGCCTGCTTGAGGCTCTCGCGCGGCTCGCGAACGTTCACCACGTAGGCCACGGGGTCGGCCACGCGGTACTGCACGGTGAGGCTCACGTCGACGATGTTCTGGTCCTCCGTGAGCATCAGGGCCTGATGTTCCTCGGAGAAGGTGCGGCCCGTGTTCACGGGCGTGACGCTGTCGATCCCGAGGGGACGCCAGCGCAGACCGGGCGCCGCGACGGCTTCCTGCACGGCGCCGAAGCGGAAGATGACACCGCGCTCCTGCTCGTCGAGGGTGTAGAAGCCACCGAAGAAGTAGAGCAGCAGGGCGCCGCCTGCGAGGACGGCGAGGAGGCGGGCGCTCACGCCCCCGCCCGATGGACCACCGCCGCCACTGCCGCTGCGCCGTCCTCCGAAGATGCCCGCCAGCTGGTTCTGCAGCTTGCGAAAGGCCTCGTCGAGATCAGGCGGACCCTGATCACCACCGCGTCCCCCGCCCCAGGGGTCGTCGTTCTTTCCGCCGCCCGGCTCGTTCCAAGACATGGGGTTCTCCGTGGAAGGACAGTGCGCATGAGGCCCTGCGCGACGGACGTCGCGAGCGCCGTTCAATCGGGATGGGAGGCCGCATCGGCGGCCCCGCGCATTCTATGAGCCGCCCCCCGGGGCTGCAACAAGGGCCCCGGCGACCGCCTCCGGGGCGGCCGTGACGACGCCGGCATCCTGAAGATGCCGGGCGTTCTCGACCGGCAGATGCAGATCGAGGTGGAGGTTGCCCTGCGCGTCCGAATACTCGTGCTCGACCCAGCCATGGGCGTAGAAGTCGGCGCGCATGCGGCCCTGGGCCGGCGCGAGGACCGCGGCGACGCGCACGGCGCCGCCGAGGGCGCATGCGAGCGCCTCGTCCAGCAGATCCAGGCCGGTCCCGTCGCGGGCGGAGAGACGCACTGCCGGCACCCGTCCATGCCCGGTCAGGCGCACGGGAACCGGGTCCTCCGTGAGGTCGATCTTGTTGTGGACCTCGATCCGCGGAACGCGCATCGCGTCGATCTCGGCGAGCACCTCGTGGACCTGCTCGCGCTTGTCCTCCATGGACGCGTCGGCGGCATCGAGGACGTGCACGAGGAGATCGGCTTCCGCCACCTCCTCGAGCGTGGCCTTGAAGGCATCCACCAGGCGGTGCGGGAGCCGACGCACGAAGCCGACCGTGTCGGCGATGACGACACCACCGTAGCCGCTGACCTCGATGCGGCGCAGCGTCGGATCCAGGGTGGCGAACAGCTGGTCCGCCGCGAACACCCCGGCATGGGCCAGCGCATTGAACAGGGTCGACTTGCCGGAGTTCGTGTAACCGACGAAGGCGACCAGGGGCACGCGCGCCCGCTGCCGGGAGCGGCGGCTCTGGGCCCGGCGCTGCTGCACGGCGCCGAGACGCCGCTCGACGGAGGCGATGCGCCCCCGAAGCATGCGCTGATCGAGCTCGAGCTGGGTCTCGCCGGCCCCACGCAGGCCGATGCCGCCCTTCTG
Organism: Pseudomonadales bacterium; assembly: GCA_036351555.1. Lineage (GTDB taxonomy): Bacteria > Pseudomonadota > Gammaproteobacteria > Pseudomonadales > Azotimanducaceae > JAZBPF01. The sequence goes on along the minus strand of JAZBPI010000029.1, from coordinate 16,541 downwards.
CCGATCCAGGTGGGTCCAGCCGCGCACGAGGCGGGTGGACATGTGCTCCAGCTGGGCGAGCTCGACCTGCAGCTTTCCTTCGTGCGTGCGGGCTCGCTGCGCGAAGATGTCGAGGATCAGACCGGTCCTCGACAGGACCCGTGCCTTCAGGAGCTGCTCGAGATTGCGCTCCTGCGCCGGGGACAGATCGTGGTCGAAGATCACGAGTTCGGCGTCCGTGTCGCGAACGAGCGCCTCCAGCTCCTCGGCCTTGCCGGCACGCAGGAAGAGCCGCGCCGTGGGCTCGAAACGCCGCGTCTGCAGGGCCCCGACGATCTCGGCGCCGGCGGCGCGCGCCAGTTCCGTGAACTCGGCGTCGTCATGGCTGTCCGTCTCGGCGCGATCGCGGCCGACGGGGTCGTAGTGCACGTGGACGAGGATGGCGCGCTCGCCGGTCTCGGGTCGCTCGAAGAACAAGTAGGCGTCAGCCCCCTGTGGTGGTGGCGTCGCGGCTGGCGACGCCCGGAATCGGACGGATCAAGCCGGCTCGTCCTCGGCCGCGTCCGCCTGGTTCATGGGCAGACGCACGTTCTTCGAGGGCACGACCGTGGAAATCGCGTGCTTGTAGACCATCTGGCTCACGGCGTTCTTCAGCAGGATGACGAACTGATCGAAGGATTCGATCTGTCCCTGAAGCTTGATGCCGTTGACCAGATACACCGAAACGGGAATGCGTTCCTTGCGCAAGGCGTTCAGGAAAGGGTCTTGTAACGAATGCCCCTTCGACATGATCTGCGACTCCTGACGGGAGAACCGTGGGCATCCTTCCCTGGGCCCGCATGACCGAGCTCCGACCGGGAGGGCAAGACCGTCACGGAAGACGTGATTCGAGCCGCGCACGGCGGCAAGCGGGAATTCTGCCTGACGAGGCACCCTCCCGAGGAGGGCCCTTCCCTGCGGTGACGAAATGACTATGGGGGGCACCGGGGCCGAATTCAAGGCGGCGCGCCGGCAACGAACTGCCCGCCCGGCGCCACGCCGGACTCGAGGGACCGCAGCAGCGCGGTGAGGAACCCGGGCGCAGGCCCCTTCCCGGGCAGCACCCCGACCCGCTCGACCCCGTCCCAGCTTCGCAACCAGGTGAGCTGGCGCCGCGCGAGCTGCCGGGTCGCGGCGACAGACCGCTCGCGCATCTCCTCCGCCGTGGTCTCGCCGTCCAGATGGGACCAGACCTGGCGATAGCCCACGGACCGGATCGCGGGCAGCCCGGGATGCAGCTCGGGACGGCCCCGCAGCCCCCGTACCTCCTCGATCAGCCCCGCAGCGAGCATGGCGTCGAACCGTCGCGCCACGGCCTGGTGCAGGGCCGCACGGTCCGTCGGCTCCAGCGCCACGCGCCGCAGCTCGAAGTCCGCATGCAGGTCGCGGCCCACCGCCGGTTGCGCCCACCACCATGAAAGTGTGCGCCCACTTACCTCATGGACCTCGAGGGCTCGCTTGATGCGCTGGGGGTTTCCGGGATCGATGCGGCGCGCCGCCTCGGGGTCGACCTGCGCGAGCGCCGCATGCAGGGCCGCGACGCCGTCCCGCGCCTGGCGCGCGTCGAGGGCCGCCCGCACCGCGGGGTCGGAGGGCGGCATGGACGCGATCCCCTGCTCGAGCACCCGGAAATAGAGCATGGTGCCGCCCACCAGAACGGGCAGTCGCCCTGCCGATCGCGCGGCATCCATCGCCGCCAGGGCATCGTCACGGAAGTCGGCGGCCGAGTAGGGATCGGCGGGATCGCGAATGTCCACGAGGGCATGGGGATGGCGTTCCCGGAGCACCGCATCGGGCTTCGCACTGCCGATGTCGAGCCCTCGATAGACCTGCGTCGAATCGACGCTGATCAGCGAGATCGGCAGCCGCTCGGCAAGGGCCAGGGCGAGCTCGGTCTTGCCGCTCGCCGTGGGCCCCATGATGAAGAGGGCGGGCCAGCGCGCCTGGGGCGCCGCTCGGACGGAGTCGGCCCTGAGGTCCACGGAACGACGCTCAGCGACCGCGCAGGAACAGGCGATCGAGCTCCGCCAGCGTCTGCACCGCCCAGGTCGGCCTGCCGTGATTGCACTGGCCGCTCCGGTCCGTTCGCTCCATGTCCCGGAGCAGAGCGTTCATCTCCGCCAGGGTCAGCCGCCGATGGGCCCGCACGGAGCCGTGGCAGGCCATGGTGGAGAGCAGTGCGTCCTCGTGCGCGCGCACCCGTTCACTGCTGCCGTACTCGACGAGGTCCGCGAGCACGTCCCGGACCAGCTGCTCGACATCGGTGTCGCCGAGAATCGCGGGCACCTCGCGAATCACCAGGGTCTCGGGCCCCATGCGTTCGAGCACGAGCCCGAGCTGCGCCAGCACCGCGGCGGCATCGTCGGCGCGATCCGCCTCCCGTTCGGACACGGCCAGGGAACGGGGCACGAGCAGACGCTGGGTGCGGATGCCCTCGCTGTCCCGGGCACCCTTCATGCGTTCGTAGGTGATGCGCTCGTGCGCGGCATGCATGTCGACGATCACCAGACCGTCCGCGTTCTGGGCGAGGATGTAGACCCCGTGGAGCTGCGCCACCGCGTAGCCGAGGGGGGGCACCTCATCGCCATCGCCGCCGGGCAGGGGCGCGCCCGACGCCGCGGGAACAGGATCGCCAGGCCCTCCCATGGCCCCGTCCGGCAGGCGGCCGAGGGTGCCGTAGGCCTGGAGGCGTTCGCGTACCGCGGCCGCATCGACGGGCGCGCGCCCCCCGAATGCGCCGAACGCCGGCGCAGCCTCTACGGCACGAGCGAGACCGAGACCGCCCTGGGTCGGCACCGCTGCGAGCGCCGTGTCCAGCGCCCGGATGCGCGCGAGCCGATCCTCCGGGCGCATCTCGGCGAGCGCCTGGCGCAGGGACCGGAAGAGAAAGTCATGAACCTCCCGCTGATCGCGAAAGCGGACCTCGTGCTTGGTGGGATGCACATTGACGTCCACCCGGCGCGGATCCAGCTCGAGGAACAGCACGAAGGCCGGATGCCGGCCGTGGTAGAGCACGTCCTGGTAGGCCTGCCGGACGGCGTGCGCGATGGTCCGATCGCGGATGGCGCGCCCGTTGACGAAGAAGTACTGCAGATCCGCCTGGCTGCGCGAGAAGGTCGGTGCCGCCACCCAGCCGGTGAGGCGCAGACCCTCCACGGCCACCTCGATGGCGACCGCACTGTCCATGAAGGGGGCGCCGCAGATCGCGGCGACCCGGCGCTCCCGGGAGATCGGGTCCTCCGCGGGGCGCAGGCTCTTCTGCGCCCGGCCGTCGTGGCGCACTTCGAAGGCAACCCGGGGGCGCGCCAGGGCGAGGCGGCGCACGACCTCGTCGATGCGCTGCTGTTCGGTCCGCTCCGTGCGGAGAAACTTGCGGCGCGCCGGCGTATTGAAGAAGAGATCGCGGACTTCGATGGTGGTGCCGGTCGGGTGCGCCGCCGGAAACAGATCCACCGCATCCGCATGGCCGTTCACGACCAGACGCCAACCCTCGGTGGATTCCGCGTCCCGGGCACGGGAGGTCAGCACGGTGCGCGCCACCGAGCAGATGCTCGCCAGCGCCTCGCCGCGGAAGCCGAGACTGTCGACGGCCTCGAGGTCGTCCAGGGAGTCGATCTTGCTGGTCGCGTGTCGGGCCACGGCAAGCGCGAGCTCGTCCCGGGGGATGCCGCAGCCATCGTCGCGAATACGGATGAGGCGGGCACCGCCCCCCTCGATATCGATCTCGATGCGCTGCGCGCCGGCATCGAGCGCGTTCTCGACCAGTTCCTTGACGACCGACGCCGGCCGCTCCACCACCTCGCCGGCCGCGATCTGGTTCGCGAGCTGCGGTGAAAGCAGATGGATCGGCAAGGGGGGCTCCGTCGGCGGGGTCAGCTCGGAGGAATCACCAGCACCTGGCCGACCCGGATGACGTCCGTGGCAAGGCCGTTGGCACGCTTGAGGCGGCGCGTCTCCACGCCGTGACGCGCGGCGATGGTCGAAAGCGTATCACCTTTGCGAATGCGATAGCGGCGCTCGCTCGCGGGGTTGTTGCGCTGCCAGGCCACCAGCGTACCCGGGGGCGGCGCCGCTTCCACGTGGCGACGGATCCCCTCGTAGATCGCCTTCGCCAGACGCCGCTGATGCTCCCTGGTGGCGAGCAGCCGGGCTTCCTGAGGATTGGAGATGAAGCCCGTCTCGATGAGGAGCGAGGGGATGTCGGGGGACTTGAGGACGGCGAAACCCGCCTGTTCCACCCGCCGACTGTGCAGCCGGGTCGCGCCATCCAGCGCCTGGATCACCTGCTCGCCCGCATCGAGGCTGGCCCCCAGACTCGCGGTCATCGCGATGTCGATGAGCACCTGGGCGAGCACCGGGTCCTTGCCGGCGAGGCTCACGTCACCGACACCGCCGATCAGATCGGAGCGGTTCTCCCGCTCGGCCAGCCAGCGCGCCGTCTCGCTCGTGGCGCCGCGATCGGAGAGGGCGAACACGGATGCCCCGCGGGGTTGCGCGGTCTTGAAGGCATCCGCGTGGATCGAGATGAAGATGTCCGCGCGGTGGGTGCGCGCGAACTCCGTGCGTTCCCTGAGCGGCACGTAGTAGTCGCCGTTGCGCACCAGGACCCCGGCATAGCCCGGCGTGTCGTCGAAGAGACGCTCGACGGCACGCGCGATGGCGAGGACCACGTCCTTCTCGCGGACACCATTGGGGCCGATGGCGCCGGGATCCTCGCCACCGTGGCCGGCGTCGATGGCCACCACCAGGTCGCGACGCAGATCGGGCACCTGCGTCGGCGCGCGCGGCGCGGACGTCGGGGCCTTCGACTGACCCTCGGCCTCGTAGAGATCGACGACCAGTCGATTGCCGAAGTCCGCGACCGGCTCGAGGTCGAAGAGCCGGGGGGCGAGCGGGCGACGCAGATCGAGGACGACGCGCAGGCGCCCGTCGCCCTGATCCGCGGCACGCACGCCGGCAATGGGCGTACCGGTCAGATCGAGACGCCGCGGATCGAAGCGCAGCTGACCGCGATCCAGATCGATGACCACCCGCGGCGGCCCGTCGAGGCGCAGATGGCTCCAGGAGGAGGGACCCGAGAGATCGAGGACGAGGCGGGTGTGATCCGGACCCGAATGCACCCGCATGTGCTCGACGTCGACCGCCTGTGCAGGCCGGGCACCCAGGCACAGCAGGCCCGCAAGAAGCAGGACACCGAGGCAATGGTGGAGCTGAGGTCCCCTGGACACGATTCGCTCACCCGACACGCTGCGGACGCGCAGGCCGGCCGGGCCTTGCCCAGCACCGGCCCGCGGCGCCCATCGAAGAGCTCAACGCTGCGGCAAAAGCATCTCGAAATCAAGCGGATGAGCTTTCTTTCTCGCCAACGGATGAAGTCACTCTGCTGCGGCTCCGAGCGCCCGCCAGCGCGCCCCGGAGGCCGCAGCGGACTGCAGCGTCGCCCGGCGCCCGGCACCGGTCACCTCGATCCGGATCTCCAGGTCGGGCGTCGGCAGATGGCCGAGGCCGCGCTCGGGCCACTCGACGAAGCACCAGGCGTCGCTCCCGAAGTACTCGCGTCCGCCGATGTCCTCCAGCTCCTCCGGATCGAGCAGGCGATAGAGATCGAAGTGATGCACGCGCCCTACGCCACACTCGTAGCTCTCGACGAGCGTGTAGGTGGGCGAGCGCACCGGACCCAAATGCCCCGCCGCCCGCAGGAAGCCGCGGACGAGGGTGGTCTTGCCCGCGCCCAGTTCGCCGCGCAGGAAGATCACCGCACCCGGCCCCTGATCGCACAGGGCGGCGCCGAGCCGCTCCGTGGCGTCCGGGCCGTCGAGCTCGACGACGCGCGGATCGGTCATGCGCAGACCCGCGCAAGCAGGCGTGCCAGAGGACGGAACAGATCCGAGGCCAGCAGCCCCGGCATGCCGATCTCGTCCCGGGCCAGGTCCGCCGCCGCACCATGGAGACAGGCCGCGAGGCGTGCCGCACGGTCCGGCGCGAGGCCCTGGGCGACGAGGGCACCGATGATGCCGGCGAGGACATCGCCCATGCCGCCGCTGGCCATGCCGGGATTGCCGTAGGGACAGAGATCCATGGCGTCGCCGGCGGCGATCAGGGAACCGGCACCCTTGAGGATGCTCACGCCGCCATAGCGATGCACGAGGGCACGGGCCGCGGCGAACCGGTCCGCGGCGATCGCCGCCGTGTCGGTCCCGAGGAGCCGCGCCGCCTCCCCGGGATGGGGCGTCAGCACCCAGTCCGCCCGGGGCGCGGTGCCGTCCCGAGCCAGCAAGGTGAGTGCATCGGCATCCACCACCAGCGGCCGCCCGCACTCGAGCACCGCATCGAGCAGCTGCTCCGCCCAGGGCGACCGACCGAGCCCCGGGCCGATCACCACCGCCGTCGCCCGCTCGAGCAGCGGCACCAGCTCGCTGCGCGCATCGACGGCGTGGGCCATGACTTCCGGACGCCGCGCAAGGAGCGCGGGGACGTGCCGCGCTCGGGTCGCGACGCTCACGAGCCCCGCCCCCGCGCGCAGGGCCGCCTCTGCCGCGAGGAGCACGGCGCCGCCGTAGCCATGATCGCCACCGACCACGAGCACATGACCGAAGGCGCCCTTGTGCGCGTCGGCCGGCCGCGGGGGCAGCACCAGCTCTCCCTCCGCCAGGCGCAGCAGACCCACGCCCACGGGGAGATCGCCGGCCTGAAGGACCGCCGCCGGAACGCCGAGCGCGGCGAAGGACACGCGCCCCGCGAACGCCGGTCCCCGGCCCGTGAAGAGACCCCGCTTCGCGGCGATGAAGGTGACCGTGTGCGACGCGCGCACCGCAGTCCCGAGCACCGCGCCCGTATCCGCACAGAGGCCGCTGGGGAGATCCACGGCGAGGACCGGTACGCCGGCTGTGTTGATGGCCTCGATCGCCGCCGCGAATTCGGGACGGACGTCCCCCTCGATCCCCGTCCCCAGCAGCGCGTCCACGATCACCTCGCCCTCGAGCTTGACCCCGGGCTCGAAGGTCGTGATCCGCACCCCTTCGCCGAGCGCCCAGTCCCGGGCGCGCGCGGCGTCCCCCGAAAGCACCCCCGCATCACCCAGCTGCAGCAGCTGGACCTGCCAGCCCCGGGCGCAGGCCAGGCCTCCGACCACGTAGCCGTCGCCGGCGTTGTTGCCTCGACCGCAGAGCACGGTCAGGGATCCCGCCCCGGGCCAGCGCTCGCGGAGTACGGAGAAGGCGGCCGCGCCGGCTCTGCGCATGAGGTGGATGCCGGGAATGCCGCCTTCGATGGCGCGACGATCGAGCTGACGCGTGACCGCCGCCGTGTGGAGGCGCTGCACGCCCGGCAGCGGATCGGGCAGGGTCGGCTCGGTCATGGGGGCTCCAGTGCTAGGATCGCGGGCATCGCCCGTCCATCGGCGACCGGCCGTCGTCGACGGCCGCGCGGCGGAGTTTAGCGAGGTCCAGTGGATCTGCATGCGCTCAGGGAAGCGCTCGACGGCTGGGGCCGCGAGTTCGGTTTCGACGCCATCGGCGTCAGCGATGCCGTCCTCGGGGAGCATCCCGCGCACCTGCGTCGCTGGCTCGATGCCGGCCACCAGGGGACCATGGACTGGATGGCGCGCAACGTCGACAAGCGCAGCGCGCCCGACGCGCTGGAGCCGGGCACGCTGCGCGTGATCAGTGCGCGCATGGACTATCGCCCGCCCGACGACGACCCCCTGCACGTGCTCGAGCGGCCCGATCGGGCCTACGTCTCCCGCTACGCGCTCGGACGGGACTATCACCGCGTGATCCGGCCGCGCCTGGCCCGGCTGGCCGAGCGCCTGCAGGCGGCGGCCGGCGGCCGCTACCGTGCCTTCACGGACTCGGCCCCGGTGCTGGAGAAGGCCCTCGCGGAACGCGCAGGCCTCGGCTGGATCGGCAAGAACACGCTGCTGCTGTCCCGGGATGCCGGGTCCTTCTTCTTCCTCGGGGAGATCTTCACCGACCTGCCCCTGCCCGTCGATGCGCCCCAGGACGGCGAGCACTGCGGCAGCTGCAGCGCCTGTCTGGACGCCTGCCCCACCGGCGCCTTCGTCGGCCCCGGGCAACTCGACGCACGGCGCTGCATCGCCTATCTGACCATCGAGCACCGAGGCGCGATTCCCGAGCCCCTGCGCCCGCTCATGGGCAATCGAGTCTTCGGCTGCGACGACTGCCAGCTGGTCTGTCCCTGGAACAAGTTCGCGCGCACCACGCGCGAGGACGATTTCCATCCCCGCCACGGCCTCGAGGATGCCGAGCTCGTCGAGCTGTTCTCCTGGAGCGAGGAAGCATTCCTCGAGCGCACGGCGGGGAGCGCGATCCGCCGCACGGGCTACGAGGGCTGGCTGCGGAATCTGGCCGTGGCCCTCGGCAACGCTCCCCCGGCGGCGCGGATCGTCGCCTGCCTCGAGGCGCGCCTCGGCACCCTGCCGGACATGGTGGCCGAACACGTCGCCTGGGCCCTGGAACGGCAGCGCGCCGGTCTGAGGTCGGCAGGGCCCGGCGGCGCTCAGCGCTCCGGTGAGGGCGGGGCGAAGGCCGCCGCGACCTCGGCAGGCGGGCGCAGGATCGTGCGCCGGTAATGACGAAGCTCGTCGATGGATTCGCGGATGTCGTCGAGAGCGAGGTGAGCCTCGCGCTTCACGAAGGCGTCCGCCGCGGCGGGATACCAGCGCCTGGCGAGTTCCTTGAGGGTGCTGACGTCGACGATGCGGTAGTGGAGATGGGCATCGAGCCGGGGCATGTAGCGACGCAGGAAGCGGCGGTCCTGATGCACGGAGTTGCCACAGAGCGGGGAGACGCCCGCGGGCACCCACCGGGCGAGGAAATCGAGCGTGCGCTGCTCCGCCTCGGCAGCGTCGATGCGGCTGGCGCGCACACGCTCGACGAGGCCGGAGTCGCCGTGGTGCGTCCGATTCCACTCGTCCATCTTGTCGAGTTCGGACTCCGGCTGATGGATGGCCAGCACGGGGCCTTCGGCGACCAGGTTCAGTTCGCTGTCCGTCACCAGCGTCGCGATCTCGATGATGACGTTCTCGCCGGGATCGAGGCCGGTCATCTCCAGATCCATCCAGACCAGCGGTGCAGCATCGTTCACGGCGCGCATTCCTCGTGGTGGCGGCCAGGGACGGGCCGAAGTGTACTCCGCGGAGGGAGCCCCGCCCGCCCATGACCGACGATGCCCTCAACGAGCGCCAGCAGCGCAGGATCGCCGCGGCGCGCTCGGAACGCCTCGCGCCCTGGCTGGAACGCGGTACCGCGACCGCGACCGGCGCAGCTGAAGTGGGCGTGGTGATCACGCACTTCCGCGGCGAGGTCGAAGTGCAGGCGATTCGCGACGGGGAGCCCCTGCGCTGCTTCCTGCGTGCGACCGCCGAGAGCGTCGTGACCGGCGATCGCGTGCTCTTCGAGCGGGCCCGGGACGAGCAGGGCAGATCGGTTCCCGGCCGCGGCGTGGTCACGGCACGCCTGCCGCGGGACAGCCTGCTCGCCCGACACACGGCCCGCGGTCTGCGACCCGTGTGCGCGAATCTCGATCTGGTGCTGATCACCATCGCGCCGGAGCCGGCGCCGCACGCGGATCTCGTCGATCGCTACCTGCTGGCGGCGGCCATGGATCACATGGACGCCGCGATCGTGCTGAACAAGGCGGATCATCCGGCCGCCGCCTCGAGCGCCATCACCGCACTGCTCGACGTCTACGAAGACCTCGGCCTGCCGGTGCTGCGCGTCAGCGCCGCGACCGGCGCCGGGCTGGACGCCCTGAGCGACCTCATCGAGGGCAGCTCGGCCGCCTTCGTGGGTCAGTCCGGCGTCGGCAAGTCGTCCCTGATCAACGCCCTCGCCCCGGAGGCCGCCGCTCAGGTCGGGACGCTCTCGGAGCGTCGCAATCGCGGGCGCGCCCGCGGACGCCACACGACCTCGACGACGCGCCTGTACCGCCGCGGCCGCGGCGTGATCGTCGATTCACCGGGCATCCGTGAGTTCGTGCCCGACGTCCCTGACCCCGCCAGCCTGGCCCTGGGCTTTCCCGAGATCGTCGCTGCCGCAGAAGCCTGCCGGTTCCGCGACTGCCGTCACGACCAGGAGCCGGACTGCGCCGTCCGGGCCGCGCTGGCGCGCGGCACCATTCACCGCAGCCGCCTGGACAGCTTCATCCTGCTCCGGGACGAAGCGCTCGCCCGCTCACGGGCCTCCACGGACCGGTAAGATGGCGCTCCCGCGCATCGGCGCACGAGACAGGACCCCGCAATGCCCTTCGATCCCGAGCGTCTGCTGCAGGTCGAGGCACTTCCGGCGCTCCTCGAGCGTACGCCGGCGCCGTGCATCATCGACGTGGGCAGCCCCGATCGCTATCTGCGCGCCCATCTCCCGGGCGCTGTGCTGGTCACGCCCATGGAACTCGTGGACGGCACGCCCCCAGCCGCCGGTCGCCTCCCCGAGCTGGATCGCCTGCAGGCCCTCGCCGAGCGACTCGATCTGACACCGGACCGGGAGCTGGTGATCTACGACGACGAGGGGGGCGGCTGGGCGGGGCGCATGGCCTGGACCCTCGACGTCCTCGGCCACGACCGCTGGCGCTATCTCGACGGCGGCCTGCATGCCTGGCAGGCCGCAGGGCTCCCCCTGGACCGCGTACCCGCTGCGCCGCCACAGCGAACGGGCGCTGGAGCGCCCGTTCCGGTGAGCCTCGATCGTGCGCCGATCGCGGAGCTGGAGGACGTCCTCGCCGCCATCGACGATCCGCGGACCAGCATCTGGGACGCGCGCTCGGCGGAGGAGTACCGCGGCGAGCGGCGGACGGCGCTGCGCAACGGCCACATTCCCGGCGCACGACACCTCGACTGGCTCGAGCTCGTCGACCCGGCGCGCGCCATGCGCTTGCGCACCGATGCCGACACCCTCATCAGGGCGCGCGGCATCGACCTCGAGGGTCCCGTGATCACGCACTGCCACAGCCACCACCGCTCCGGCCTCACCTATCTGGTCGCGAGGCTGCTCGGCGCACGGCATCTGCGCGCCTATCACGGCTCCTGGAGCGAATGGGGCAATCGCGACGATGTGCCGGTCGCGACCGGAGCGGCGCCATGAGGTCCGAATCCGGCTTCGCCGCACGGCTGTTCGTGTTCCTCCAGGGCCTCGTCCCCCAGGGCATCCTCACCCGCATCGCCGGCGCGATCGCACGCGCCCGCCTGGGTCCCGTGACGACCCTGCTCGTGAAGGGCTTCTCGAGTCACTACCGCGTGGATCTGGGTGAGGCTGCCTGTCCGGATCCAGGCGCCTACGACAGCTTCAATGACTTCTTCACGCGACGATTGCGCGATGGCGCACGCCCCATCGCCGACGGTCCCCTGACCCTGGTCTCACCCTGCGACGGGGCCGTCTCGGAAGCCGGGCCACTCGACGGTTCCCGTCTGCTCCAGGCGAAGGGCATGCACTATCGCGTCGAGACGCTGCTCTGTGACGACGCCCTCGCGGAGCGCTTCCGCGGCGGCAGCTTCGCGACGCTCTACCTGGCGCCCTCGGACTATCACCGGGTCCACATGCCCCTCGACGGCACTCTCGAACGCATGGTCTACGTGCCAGGCCGTCTGTTCTCCGTGAATCCGACGACCGCCGCGCTGCGCGACGGCCTGTTCGCGCGCAACGAACGCGTCGTGTGCAGCTTCCGTGGACCGCAGGGCCCCTTCGTGATGGTGCTGGTCGGCGCCATGATCGTCGGTGGCATCCGCACGGTCTGGGCCGGGCGCGTGACGCCGCGCACGGCGGAGTCCTGGCGCATGAACGCGGACGCACCGGTGACCCTGCGCCGCGGTGATGAAATGGGGCTCTTCGAACTGGGCTCCACGGTCATCCTGCTGCATCCCGGCGGGCGGATCGTCTGGAACCCGGATCTCGCCCCCGGCCGGCGCCTGCGCATGGGAGAAGGCATCGGGCGCATCCTCGAGGCGCGCGGGCCCGCGCCCTTCGATCCGGACGCGCCGCTCAGCAACGCGGCCAGCTGAAGGGCAGCACCGCATCGAGGTCCTCGGCGCCACAGGCGAGCAGCAGGACGCGATCGAGGCCCAGGGCCACGCCCGCGCAATCGGGCAGGCCGGTCGAGAGCGCCGCGAGCAGGGCTTCGTCGACCTCCGGTACGGGGAGGCCCTGGGCGCGACGGCGGGACTGATCCTGCTCGAAGCGACGGCGCTGCTCGGCGGCATCCACCAGTTCATGGAAGCCATTGGCGAGTTCGATCCCGTCGACCACCAGTTCGAAGCGCGCGGCGGTCCGGCCATCCGCGTGGGCCCGAGCGAGCGCGGCCATCGCGATCGGGAAGTGCGTGACGAAGACCGCGCCGGGGACCTCGGCGAGGGCCTCCGCATAGGCGAGGTCGAGCAGGGCGATCCGGTCACCATCGGTGATCGCCCGCGGGTCCCCCTCACGACCGAGAGCGCGCCAGCGGGCCTCGATGGCCGCCGCCAGCCGCGCGACATCCGCGGTGTGCACGTCGATGCCGGCCCAGCGCCCGACCAGCTCCTGAAAGGGGACCCGCGCCGCGGGAAAGCCCTTCAGCACCGGGGCGAGCAGGGCCTCGAGCTCGTCCATGAGTGCCTGATCATCGAAGCCCGGGCGATACCACTCGAGCATGAGGAACTCGGGGTTGTGCAGGCGCCCCTGCTCGCCCGCGCGAAAGGCGTGGGCGATCTGGAAGATCGGCCCGGACCCGGCTGCCAGCAGCCGCTTCATGAAGTACTCGGGGGAGGTCTGGAGATAGCCGCCGTCGGCGCGCACGGACGCGATGGCCGGTTCGGTGACCGTGGTGCGCGCGAGGATGGGGGTGTCGACCTCGAGCACGCCGCGGGCTGCGAAGAAGTGCCGGACCCGCGCAAGCAGCGCCGCGCGCTCGGCGAGACGCGCTCGCGTCGTCCCCGGGCGCCAGCGCTCGCGGTCCACGAGCGGCGGGACCCCAGGGGCTGCCCAGGGGGCCTCAGCTCTTCGCGCGGCTCTGGTACTCGGCGGTCCGGGTGTCCACGCGCACGACCTCGCCCTGGTTCACGAACAGCGGCACCTTGACCACGGCACCGGTGGACAGGGTGGCGGGCTTGGTGCCGCCCTGCGCCGTGTCGCCCTTGAGGCCCGGATCGGTCTCGACGATCTCGAGCTCGATGAAGTTGGGCGGGGTCACGGAAATGGGATCGTCGTTCCAGAGCGTGAGCATGTAGGTTTCCTGCTCCTTCAACCAGCTCTTCGCATCGCCCACCGCGCTCTCCGACGCAGCGACCTGCTCGAAGCTGCCGTCGGTCTTCATGAAGTGGTAGAACTCGCCGTCCGTGTACAGGTACTCCATGTCGAGCTCGATCACCGCCGCCGCTTCCAGCGACTCGCCGGACTTGAAGGTGCGCTCCCAGACGCGGCCGGTCTTCAGGTTGCGCAGCCGGACCCGATTGAAGGCCTGCCCCTTGCCGGGCTTCACGAACTCGTTCTCGAGGATGGAGCAGGGATCGCCGTCGAGCATCACCTTCATCCCCGAGCGGAATTCGTTCGTCGAATAGGATGCCATCGTGTCTCCAGTGCCTCGCAGAATGAGGATAATCGCCCCGCCCCGACGGGGGGCCGGATTCGGCGGTGGCGAATGATACCCGCAAGCGACATCTCTTGGCAGAGCGAGGACTGGCGTCGCCTGCTGGCCGGCGCCATCACCGATCCGCGAGTGCTGCTTGCCCGCCTCGAGCTCCAGGATTCGGCACTTGCGACGCACATCGATCAGGCCTCGCCCTTTCCCGTGCGCGTGCCCGAGACCTTTCTGCGCTGCATGCGCACGGGCGATCCGGACGATCCCGTACTCAGGCAGGTGCTCGCGCTGGACGCCGAGAGGATGGAGGTCCCCGGCTGGACCCTCGATCCTCTCGAGGAAGGCGCGGCCAATCCCGTGCCCGGGCTCCTGCACAAGTACCGGGGACGCGCCCTGCTCGTCGTGACCGGCGGCTGTGCAGTGCATTGCCGCTACTGCTTCCGACGCCATTTCCCCTATGGCGAGAACCGGCCGGGACGACCCGGACTGGAGCAGGCGCTCGCGTATCTGGCGGCGCAGCCCGACGTCGAGGAGATCATTCTCTCCGGGGGTGATCCCCTGCTCCTCGACGACGAGGCCCTCGCCACGCTGATCGATCGTCTCGAATCGCTCCCGCAGCTGCGCCGCCTGCGAATCCATACGCGGTTTCCCGTCGTGATTCCGCAGCGCATCACCCTCGCCCTCGCCGATCGTCTCGCGGCCTCCCGCCTGCGATCGGTGCTCGTGCTGCACGTCAACCACGCTCAGGAACTCGACGGCGGCCTTCCCGCCGCGCTCGAACCACTGCGCCGCCATGGCATCCCGATCCTCAATCAGGCCGTCCTGCTGGCGGGCGTGAACGATTCCGTCGAGGCGCTTGCAGCGCTCTGTCGCGATGCCTTCGACGCAGGGATCCTCCCCTACTATCTGCACCTCCCCGATCGCGTCGCCGGAACCGCTCATTTCGATGTGCCCGAGCCGCGCGCCCGCGCCCTCTACGACGCCCTGACCGCCAGGCTGTCGGGCTATCTGGTCCCGCGCATGGTCCGCGAAGTGCCGGGCGCGCCCGGCAAACGACCAGTGGCTCCACGCTGGTGACGGACCGCCGTTCAGTCCCGGAACATTTACCCGACAATTCCTGACAGACCACGAAAAGGACGCGCGGTCGGTGAGAACACTCTTTGCAGAGCTCCGCGGGAGCACGGTCATCCATGCGCAAGCCACGGCCACTCCGTCTGAAGATTCCGGTGCGCACGCCCGCGCCGGTGCGCTTCTGTGACGGATCGCCCGACGCCATCGCCGCATGGATCGGCACCCTTCCGCGTACCGATGCCGCTCTGGTCTGTCGCTCCACCATCGATGCGCTGACCCAGCTCTACCACGCCGAGAGCGATGCCGCGACGCGGCTGCGTCAACTCGAGACCCTGCGCCCGGCTGCCACTGCGGCGGGCGCCTCCCTGGCCCATCTGGCACGCAGCGGCGCGCCGGGGGGCATCGACGCACGGCGACGCCGGGCCCTGGCCGCGCAGACCCTGAGCCTGCACCTGGCCACGGGCTACAAGCTGGTGATCCTCGACGCCCTGCGCGCCGGCGCCCGCGGCAGCGCCCAGGTCCGTCCCGGCTCGCCGGGCGCCGTACTCGTGACCGCCGTGCATCGTGCGACGACGGAACTCTCGCGCCTACTCCTGCGCGCCCTGCAGCTCTACGCCCCGGCGCCCCCTCGTCTCTGGGACGAACTGCATCAGTTCTACCTGCTCGCCGAAGCGCAGGGCTTCGCTGATCTGCGCATCACGGATCCGGAGCAGCGGCATCGGCGTCAGAGCACCATCGCCGAGGCCTACACGCGCGCCATCCTGCTGGCCGCCGCACAGCCGAACTCACTCCGTCACGAACCCATCCAGCAGCTCTTCGACGCCCTGGAGGACTGGACGCGCTTCACGCGCATCACGCCACCCGGCGACGGTGATCCACGCGTCATCAGGGTGGATCTGGCCGGCGACGAGCCCCCGGTTCAGGCGCGTCTGCATCGCCCCGGCGAGGACGAGGACCCGCGCCTGATCGACAGCCGCGCGCTCGTCCGTCTGCTGACCGAGTCCCTCGGGACCGCCGCGGGCCGCGCGGCCACGGAGCGCACCCCCGCGCGACCGGAGGGCCTCAGCGACGACCTCGTGCGCCACTGCATCCGGGCCTGGACCGGCGACGTTCGCCGAGTGGCGCGGCGCACGCCCGCGAGCGGTCGTTTCGAGGTATGCCTCGGCCTCGCAGCCGTCCACTTCCACGCCGGCGGCGGCGTGGCGTTCGAGGCGCAGCTCGGCATTCCGCGGCAGTCCCTGGCCGTACTCGACGACGGCTTCGCCGACGCGACGGTCTTCGGAAGCCCACGCCTGGTGGATCGCGGCAGCGCTGCGGCGAGTCATGCCCCGGACGAACACCGCCTGCACCGCGTCGAGCTCGTCGATGCGGGCCCCGGCGGCTTCGGCATCGAATGGGACGACGTTCCGAGCGAGGCGCTCCAGATCGGTGAGCTCATCGGCCTGCGCGAGGGCGCAGACCACCATTGGGGCCTGGGCATCGTGCGCTGGCTGAGCACGGAGTCCGACGACATCCGCGCCGGCATCGAGATGATCGCGCCGCGGCTCCTTCCTGCAGGCGTGCGCCTCCGCGGCGTCCGGGATGCCCGCAGCGACTGGGTCCGCGCCCTGCGCATTCCGGCCATGGAGGTCCTCGGCCAGCCCGCGCTCCTGATCACCCCGCCGCTTCCGTTCCGGACCGGGCACAAGGTCGCCCTGCACGAGGACGGAGAGACGCAGGAGGTCAGGTTGGAGACGCTGCGCGTCACCTCTCCGGGCTTCTCGGTGTTCGAATATCGGCCCATCGAAGGCCTGCTGCCGGCAACGGAGACCGGCATCGTCAAGCAGGACGTCGGGGGGAAGCGGCACGACATCTGGGCCAGCGTGACCTATCGCCGCTGACGGCGGCAT
>JAZBPI010000028.1:0-3316 GCA_036351555.1 Pseudomonadales bacterium | reverse complement strand
GGCGCGCCCTCGAGAGGCTGCCAGAGCCAGTCGCGGATACGGGTCTCGATGTCGCGGTCGCTGGAGGCGTCCATGGAGTCTCCCGGGTCAGGAGGCTGCATCATCCTTCATGGGGGCGCGGTCCGGCCAATGCATGCCGCCTGCCGTCGAGGTGGCGGTCGAGCGCTGCCGATTCAGAGTGCCGCGGCTTCCTGCCTCGTGTAGAAGTCCGCGCCGCGCACGAAACCGCAGATGATCTCCGCCTTGAGGACCTTGATGGTGCCGTCCTCGTCGTGGGCCAGTGCCCATTCCTCGGGGAGGCCGTGAAGCAGGTGGACGGGCGCGGGCCGGCCGTCCGGGAAGCGTGCGATCTCGACGCGGCCCGTGCGCGTGTCCTGAAAGGCGGGCACCAGGCGCAGCCGCGCCGCTTCGGCGCTCACGCCCCGGGTCCCCGCGAAGTACCGGTTCTCCGCATCCAGCCGATCTGCGTTCAGGGGTCTGCTCATGGGTCTGTCCCCTCGGACGGTTCCTGCCTGGCAGGGTTCTGCAAGCATCGAACGCGCCAACTGAACAAGTCCTGAAGATTCATGGGCTTGCGGGAAGGAGTTGCCGAAGGCCGTCGACCGTCTGGGCCCGGAGCTGACGCCGTGCGTCAGCGCGCAGGCCCCCCGGCGGCTGCGTCCTGCCCTGCGGCGCCGCTGGCCCGTCACGGAATCGGAGTGGATGTCCACGCTGTCTGGAGCGTCGCGAGGGGCCTGACCCCGGATTCGCTCCGGCATCCGAACCTCTTTGGTCGGCGGCCGCGATTCTCGTCAGCGACGACTCCGACGGCCCGCGTCGATCCCTTCAGGAGGCGTCTTCGAGGCGCCAGGCGAGCGTTTCGCCGGCATGGAAGGGACGAATGCGCAGGGTCCCTGCCTCGTGATGGTCCGGGACCTGCTGCGCCT
Organism: Pseudomonadales bacterium; assembly: GCA_036351555.1. GTDB lineage: Bacteria > Pseudomonadota > Gammaproteobacteria > Pseudomonadales > Azotimanducaceae > JAZBPF01. Next base: position 2,390 of record JAZBPI010000028.1, on the reverse strand, counting down.
CGCGCACGAGGGTGATGCGCGTCTTGTTGAGCGGCAGACCGTAGAAGCGCGGGCCCGCTTCGGAGGCGAAGCCTTCCAGTCGATCGAGGGCCGCCTCTTCCTCGAAGACCTTGGCGTAACTCTCGAGCGCGACCGGTGCGCTGAAGATCCCCGCGCAGCCGCAGGCGCTCTCCTTGTCCTCCACGGCATGGGGCGCCGTGTCCGTGCCGAGGAAGAACTTCGGATTGCCGGAGGTCGCGGCCGCGCGGAGGGCGAGGCGATGGACTTCCCGCTTCGCCACCGGCAGGCAGTAGAAGTGCGGCCGCAGCCCGCCCTGGAAGAGCGCGTTGCGATTGAACTCCAGATGATGGGCCGTGATCGTGGCCGCCACCTGCGGCCCCGCCTCGCGCACGAAGTCGACGGCCTCGCGCGTGGTGATGTGCTCGAAGACCACGCACAGCGCCGGGAAGCGGGCGAGCGTGGGCGTGAGGATCTCCTCGATGAAGCGGGCCTCGCGATCGAAGACATCCACCTCCGGACTCACGACTTCGCCGTGCACGAGCAGCGGCATGTCGATCTCCTGCATGCGTTCGAGCACCCGGTCGATGCGGCGGATGTCCGTGACCCCGGCGTCGGAGTTCGTGGTCGCCCCGGCGGGATAGAGCTTGCAGGCCGTGAACACGCCTTCCGCATGGCCGCGGGCCACTTCGTCGGCGTCGATGGTGTCGGTCAGATAGGCCGTCATGAGCGGCGTGAAGGCCCGGTCCGGCGGGACGGCGGCGAGAATGCGGTCGCGATAGGCCCTCGCTGCGTCGACGGTGGTCACGGGCGGCGTGAGGTTGGGCATGACGATGGCGCGCGCGAACTGGCGCGCCGTGAAATCCGCCACGAAGCGCAGGGTCTCGCCGTCGCGAAGGTGCACGTGCCAGTCGTCGGGTCTGCGCAGGCTGAGACGGGTGACGGAGGCAGGCGAGGCGAGGGTCATGGTCCCGGGTCCGGGGGCAGCGAGCGGAGGCGGAATTCTAGCAGGGTGCCGTGCCGGATTTTCGGGATCCGAATCCTGTTCGTCTGTGCTCGCGGCCTCAGGGCGCGGCCTGCTCGCCTTCGCGCGCGTGCGCGCTCGACGCGGGCACGGCTGCCGTCGCGGGGCTGTGGCGCGGGCCGCCCACGGGCGCGGCGATCCAGCGCAGGACCTCCCGCAGGCGCGGCGGCTGCCCGGTCATGAGGATGCCGATCCTGAAGATCTTCGCGCCGGCCCAGAGGGCGGCAGCGATGGACAGGATCATGAGCAGCGTGGTGCCGCCGTACACCCAGGCGGACGGCGGCTGGGCGGCGCGGTTCATCATCACGAAGGGCGTGAAGGGCGGCACCCAGGAGAGCAGGGTCGCGAGCGTTCCCGAGGGGTCCCTCGCGATGGGGATCATGGTCATGAGCGGCACGATCAACAGGCCCTGAATGGGGATGATGAGCGTCTGTGCTTCCTTGAGGGAGTTGCACAGGGCGCCGAGGCCGCAGAGCAGGGCCGCATAGAAGAAGTAGCCGAGCAGGAAGTAGACGACGAAGGCGCCGAGATAGGCCGGCGCGATCAGGGCGCCGAGATCGAGGGACGCGGGGGCTCCGAGCAGCGCGGGGAGGCCGAGGGTCGCCAGGGCGAAGGTGCCGAGCCAGGTGCCGACGATGGTCAGGCCGGTGGCGCCGATGCCGAGCATCTTCCCGGTCATGAGCTCCAGGGGCGAGAGGGTCGACAGCAGGACCTCCACGAGTTTGTTCGACTTCTCCTCCACGGTGCTCGTCATGAGCATCTGGGTCACCACCAGGATGGAGACCCAGAGGATGTAGACGAAGGCCACCGGCCCCCACTGTGCGAGCACGTCGTTCACGGAGGCGCTGCGGTCCGTACTGGCGTCCGTGCCGCCCAGGGTGCGCACGTCCATCACCGGCGTCTCGCGCACCCACTGGTAGACGCGCGCGGACAGGCCCGCCTCGTCGCGCCGCTGGCGCTCGAGGACCCGCGCAGCACTGTCCTCGAACCAGTCGCGCAGATCCTGATTGGTGAGGTTCGCGCCCGTGTAGCGGAGCGGCTCGGCCTCGCGCCCCGGCGCGCCCACCGGATCCTCGGGGATCTCGATCCAGGCGAAGATCCGGTCGGCGAGAAGATTCGCCCGGGCTTCCGCCGGGGGCGTCCAGCGATCGGGCCGATGCACGAGACGGAAACGTGCCCGCCAGCTGTCGTCGTCGAGGCGGGCCATCTCCGCCGGTGTCCGGCTGCGCCACCAGGTCAGGAAGGCTGCGTCGCCCGCGTTCCCGGTGTCCGTCCCGTCCGGATCGCTCCCTGGTGTGGCGGCGCCGGGCACCGGGGTCTCGAGGAGCTGGTCGAGCCAGCTGCGGCGGGCCGACGCCGAGCGCGCGCG
>JAZBPI010000027.1:0-17637 GCA_036351555.1 Pseudomonadales bacterium | reverse complement strand
TGAAGCTGGCTCCCACGGGCGCCTTCCCACTGTGCGAGCACGCTTCAGCGGCGATTCGAGCCGCCTGATCGAAGCCGTGCCCGTCGCCGCTGAAGCTGGCTCCCACGAGCACGATCCTTCTGCGGGAGCACGCTTCAGCGGCAATTCGAGCCACCTGATCGAAGCCGTGCCCGTCGCCGCTGAAGCTGGCTCACACAAGCGCCTTTCCACTGTGGGAGCCGGCTTCAGCGGCGACCCGGACCAGGTGGATCGGAGCGGCGCGCGTCAGGATGACAGCGGCAGTACGAGCCACCAGCCTGCGCCGTAGAGCGCGAGGATCGCGACGAGCACCAGGGACCAGAAGGCCGCCGCAGTCAGCACCTCCTGTGCCCGGGACAGGGGTCGCCCCGGCTCGCGGGAACGTCCTGTCGCCGCAGGGTCAGTGAAGCGTCGGCGCAGCGGATCGGTGGCCCGCGGGGGTCTGATCGTGGATCCGGTCATGGCGTGCTGAGTCTCCCGTTCCGTGGGGCTGCAGGGACCGCGCGTTCGACCGCAGGGCGTCGAGCGCACGGAGATGAGCGCGCGCGGCTCGGCGCAGGGCGTCGGGCATGCGCGGTTCGTCCTGGATCGCGCCCGCGAAGGCCGCGGCGAGGCGCAGTTCGGCGCGGGCCTGTTCGACGCGGCCGAGCTGCTCCAGCACCGCTGCGCGGTTCTCGTGACTGACGAGCTTCGCGAGCAGCAGCGGCATCGCCGACGACGCCGCAACCTCGGCCTCGTGGAATTCACGATCCACGGCGGCGACCGCCCGGTCGTAGGCGGCAAGGGCCTCGCCGAGCTCGCCTCGAGCCTGATGAGTCTGGGCCGCGGTGAAGAGCGGATGCCACCGGTCCGCCGCTGCGGCGCTCACGATGCGCACCGAAGGCAGGCCACCGGCGCACCGGGTTCGAAGGCCGGCGTCCGGGCGGTGTCGCGGTGTGTGCGTCGATGCATGGGGGCCTCCGAGTGAGCGCACACGCATTAGAACGCGAATCATTATCATTTGCAACGCAGGACGCCATACCGGATCACGGATTTCGACGTGCCTCCGGCGCGCGTCCCCGCCATGATGCGAGCCGGATCGGCCTCGGCCTCGCACCGACCCGCTACAGGAACAGACTCGATGACCGCCCCACGCCTCATCGTCGCCGGGCTCGCCCTGCTCGCGATCGCGCTCGCGATCCGGGCCCTGGAGATGCACCGTGCAGGCCTCGAGATCCAGGATCTTGCGGTGTCCGACGGCACGCCGGCGACGCTCTTTCGAAAACCCGACAGCCCCCCGGCACCCACGGTCGTGATCGCTCACGGCTTCGCGGGCTCCCGCCAGCTCATGGACGCCTTCTCGCTGACGCTCGCACAGGCGGGCTATCAGGTGGTGTCCTTCGATTTCATGGGCCACGGGCGCAATCCCGTGCCCATGTCCGGCGACGTGACCCAGGAGAGCGGAACCACGCAGCTGCTCATGGCAGAGCTCGCCCGGGTCGCCGAGGCCGCCCTCACCCTGCCCGGCGCCGATGGACGCCTCGCCTATCTCGGCCACTCCATGGCATCGGACATCGTGGTCCGCCAGGCGCAGCGCCTCCCCGCGGCCCAGGCGACCGTTGCGGTCTCCATGTTCTCCCGCGCCGTGACGGCCGAGGCACCGGCCGATCTGCTCATCATCGTCGGTGCCTTCGAGACCATGCTCCGGGAGGAGGCCCTGCGCGCGCTTCACCTCGCCGATCCCGCGGCCGGGGAAGGCGTGACCGTCGGGGATCCGGCGGCCGGAACCGGGCGGCGCGTGGTCTTCGCGCCCGGCGTGGAGCACGTGGGCGTGCTCTATGCGACGACGTCCCTGGAGGCGGCTCGGGACTGGCTCGACGCCGCCTTCGGCCGCTCGAGCAGCGGCCCCGTCGCGGCGCGGGGCCTCTGGATCATGCTCCTGCTCGTCGCCGTGATCGCGCTGGCCTGGCCGCTGTCGGCGCTCCTGCCCCGGGGGACGCCGCATGCCGGACCGTTGCCCCTGCGGCCCTTTCTCGTGGCGGCGATCGCGCCCGCGTTCGTCGTTCCGCTCGTCCTCTGGCCCGTGGGGACGCGCGTCCTGCCCGTGCTCGTCGCCGACTACCTGGTGCTGCACTTCGCCCTCTACGGCGCCCTGACGCTGGGGCTGCTCGCGCGCAGCGGCGCCCTCGCCGGACAGCTGACGGCCCGCAGCCTGTGGATCGCCCTGGCCGTGGCGGGCTTCGGCATCCTGATCTTCGGTGGCGTCCTGGACCGCTACGTGGCGTCCTTCTTCCCGCATGCCGGACGAGTTCCGATCATTGCCGGTCTGGCGCTGGGCAGCATTGCCTACATGCTCGGCGATGCGCTGCTCACGGAAGGCGGACGCGCCGGGACGGGACGCGTGCTGCTCGTGCGCGGGGCCTTCCTGCTGTCCCTCGGATTCGCGGTCGCCCTGAACTTCGAGGCACTCTTCTTCCTGGTGATCATCCTGCCGGTGATCCTGCTATTCTTCCTGCTCTTCGGCACCATGGGCGGATGGGTCGGTCGGCGCACGGGCCTTCCGGCGGCGAGCGGCATCGGTCTGGGCCTGGTGCTCGCCTGGGCGCTGGGCGTGACCTTTCCCCTGTTCGCGCCCTGAAGCCACTCGCGAATTCCACCCCACAGGGCGTGGGAGATGCCTCGGACCGGCGCGGACGAACGCGCGGGCGAGACGGTGCGCCTCGTGGCGACCCGATGCCGCACGCCCGACCTGTTCGCCGATCCCTGCGGGATCCGGCTTCGAGGCGCGGACCGTTGAGCGCGCGTCAGCGGCGCACGGAGTCTGCGATCAGTGCACGCTGTCCGCGTGCGCCAGCAGGTAGGCCGCACCGTGCGGGCCGTCGAGCACCGCGTTCTCGCCGAAGAGGCGCTGCTTCTGCTCGGCGAAGAGCGCCCGGTGCGCTCCCAGGGGCGCGAGCTGCCGGGCGCGCTCGAAGGCGACCTGGCGCAGATCCTCGAGGCTCGCCGTCTGCTGCACGATCCCCGCCTGCAGCGCATCGGGCCCCGCCCAGCGCCGCGCGAGCTGCACGGATTCGTAGAACACGTGCTGGGGCAGCTTGTGCCGGAAGAGGGCCAGCTCCGGGGTGGGGATGCGCATCCCCAGCTGCATCTCGTTGGCGCAGAGGAAGCCACGATCGGCGCGCATGACCCGGCTGTCGTGGCAGAGCGCGACCATGAAGCCGGCGCCGAAGGCATGCCCGTTGACGGCCGCCACCGTGGGAATCGGCAGGGTGATGATGCGCCCCATGAGCGCCATGAATTCACCGCCGAACACGGACCGGTCACCGCCGCGATGCTCGCCCTCGGCACCGAGCCAGTCGAGATCCAGACCGTTGGAGAAGAACTTCTCGCTCGCGGACAGGGTCACCAGGGCCGCCGGGCCCGTCGAGGCCTCGACCTCGTCCAGGGCCGCCGCCATGGCGCGCACGAAGCTGGTGTTCCAGCGATTCTCGCCGTCGTTCATGGTCATCACGAAGAGTTCGCCATCGCGCTCGAGATCGATCATCGCCTTCCCCCCTCCTCCGTACTCCCGCGCGGCCGGCCCATCCGGAACGCGCGCCCCGTTCAGGCCGCCGACACCACCTCGTCTTCCGCGATGCGCACGGACTCCGGTGCGGGCGGCGTCCGACCGCGGAGGTCGTCGGCGATCTTCTCCGCGATCATGATCGTCGGTGCATTGGTGTTGCCACCGACGAGGGTCGGCATCACCGATGCATCGATGACCCGCAGGCCTTCCAGGCCATGCACGCGACAGCGTTCGTCCACCACGGCCATGTCGTCGTGGCCCATCTTCGCCGTGCCCACGGGGTGATAGATGGTCTCCGCGGTCGCGCGGATCCAGACATCCAGTTCCGCGTCGGTCTGCCGGCCCTCCCCCGGCCAGAACTCCGGCCCTCGGTAGGCGTCCATCGCCGGCTGGGCGACGATGTTGCGCGCGAGACGGACCGCGTCGCGCAGCACGCGCAGATCCGTCTCCGCCTGGAGATAGTTCGGCTGGATCAGGGCGTGCGCTGCCGGATCGGCGGAGTGCAGCCCGACGAAGCCCCGGCTGTCCGGACGCAGCTGGCAGACATGAACGGTGAAGCCATGGCGATCGGCCTTCACGCGCGCATGGTCGCGCATCATGGCGGCCACGAAGTGAATCTGGATATCGGGCAGGTCGAGCTCCGGGCGGGTCTTCAGGAAGGCCCCGGCCTCGAGGCCGTTGGAGGTCGCGACGCCCTTCTTGAAGAACGCGTACTGCATGCCCGTCAGCAGCATGCGCAGCGGATTCGACATGCTGTAGAGCGTGATGGGCTGGCTGCATTCGTAGAGCAGAGTGCAGTCGAGATGATCCTGGAGGTTCTGGCCCACGCCAGGCAGATCCATGACGCAGGGCAGATCGAAGCCCGCCAGGTAGTCGCGCGGACCCACGCCCGAGAGCATGAGCAGCTGCGGCGAGTTCACCGCACCGCCCGACAGCAACACCTCGGCGTCGACATGCGCCGTGCGCCGCTCGCCGCCACGCTCGTACTCGACGCCCACCGCACGCTTGCCCTCGAAGAGAACGCGCGAGGTCAGCGCCTCGGTCTCGACGGTGAGATTGGGGCGATCGAGCACCGGCGTGAGATAGGCCGCGGCCGCGCTGCAGCGCTTGCCGCCGCGGATCGTGTGCTGATAGGGGCCGACGCCTTCCTGCTGCGGGCCGTTGAAGTCGTCCGTGAAGGGATGTCCCGCCTCGCGCCCCGCTGCGACGAAGGCGTCGAAGAGCGGGTTCGTGTTGCGCGCGTTGGAGACCGCGAGGGGACCGTCGCCCCCGTGGAAGGCGTCGCCGCCGTTCTCGTTCCCCTCGGACCGCCGGAAGTAGGGCAACACGTCCGCGAAGCTCCAGCCCGGCAGTCCGAGCTGCTGCCACAGGTCGTAGTCACGGGCGTGGCCCCGGATGTAGATCATCCCGTTGATGGACGAGGAACCGCCCAGCACGCGGCCGCGGGGCCAGAACAGCTTGCGGTCGTCGAGCTGCGCCTGCGGCTCCGTGTAGTAGCTCCAGTTCTCGTTCTCGCCGGAGATGAGGGACCCGACGCCCGCGGGCATGTGGATCATGAAGTTCGAATCCTTGCCGCCGGCCTCGAGGAGCAGGACCCGGCACTGCGGATCCTCGCTGAGGCGCGCCGCGAGGACACAGCCGGCACTGCCCGCGCCGATGATGATGTAGTCGTAGGTGTTGCTCACGATCAGGAACTCCGGTGTTCAACGGACGCGGCGTTTGGTAGCACAGCAGGACGGCGCAAGGCCAGCGCGCTGCACCCGCGGCGAGGCGGGCAGCGGATCGGCCCGCGGGCCATCCACCGTGGGATGATGGCCGATCGATCCCGACCGCACGAGACCACAGCCATGACGATCAGCCTCTTCACCTTCGTCGACCAGTACGGTCGCGTCCTCCACACGGCGGCCCATCTCCTCGACAAGGGCGCCGAATTCGCCGCGCAGCAGGGGCTCGACGCGGACGAGATCCTCGACTGGCGGCTCGTCGACGACATGCACCCCTTGCGCTTCCAGCTGGGCGTCGTCTGCACCTTCACCCGCAGCTGGCTGGCCCGCGCCGCGGACCTCCCCCTTCCCGAGGCGCTCGGCGACACGCTCGACGTCGACGGCTTTCGCCAGGCCATCGCCGAGGCGCGGGACGCCATCGGACGCCTGCGGCCGGAACAGTTCGCGGGGCGGGACGAGGTGCCGCTCAAGGTCAGTCTGGCCGGCGGCCAGATGGAACCGACGCTCCCCGTCGAGCAATGGCTCGCGGGCTTCGCGACCATGAACGTCTATTTCCATCTGTCCATGGCCTACGCGATCCTCCGCGCCCGGGGCGTCGCCATCGGCAAGATCGATCTGTTCCCGGGCGGGCTCTAGCAGCGCTGCCGGAACGCCCGTCCGGAGCCCTGGATGTGCGGTCCATGGATGGACCGCGGGCGGACGTGCTGCGATCCGGTGAACGACGACCGGGGAGCAGACCCTCCTCGCTTCACCGAACCGCGTTCGCAGCGGGGGCCCTACGCCCCGCTCCCGACGATGACCCGTCCGTCGATGCAGGTGGTCGCATCCCCACCCACCCAGATCGTCTCGCCCTCGGCCTCGACGTGGATCTCGCCCGCCCGGCCGAGCGCCGCACCCTGGGTCGCCAGATAGGGACTCGTCAGCACCTTGTCGCGCAGCAGCCACTGGCCCAGTGCGGCGTTCAGGCTGCCGGTGACCGGGTCCTCCAGGGGCACGCCGTTGGCTCGGAAGAAGGCACGCACCTCGATCGCCGCGGGGCCCGCGGCGTGTCTGCCGACGATGCCCAGCGGCGCCGAACCGACGATGCCGACGCCGCTCGCCTCGCCCGCACTGAAATCCGGCTCCAGCGCCCGCACCGCCGCCGCATCCCGCAGCATCACGGCGACCCAGCCAGGGCCGTTGTCCACCCATTGCGCGCGGAGGATGGCGGACGGCTCGACGCGCAGCACCCGGCAGATGCGCAGCAGATCGGCCTCCGCCACCGGGCCGTTGCGACGCAGCGGCGGAGCGGCGAAGGCGAGGCGCCTACCGTCGTGGCGCAGCGTGACCAGGCCGACCCCGCACTCCTGGACGATCCGCCCGGTGCGCGCGGCGCGGTGCCCTGCCTCCAGCCAGGCATGGCAGGTCCCCAGGGTCGGGTGACCGGCGAAGGGCAGTTCCGCATCGGGCGTGAAGATGCGCACGCGATAGTCCGCATCCGACGTGGTCGGCGCCAGGAGGAAGGTGGTCTCGCTCAGGTTCGTCCAGTTCGCGAAACGCTGCATGTCCACCGTGGTCAGCGCGTCCGCATCGAAGACGACCGCGACCGGATTGCCCCGACCGGGCGCGCTGCCGAAGACGTCGACCTGCTTGAAGCGATGAGCGAGGGTCATGATGGATGCATCCCCGGTATTCGGCCCCCGGGCCGGCGCGGGCCGTTCGGCATTCTAGTGCCCCGAAGCCCCGGCTGCGCCCCTGGCTCCACGAGGCAAGGCTCCCCGTGGAGTCGATGCAGGAATTGACGAACGCCAGGACGGGAGGCGAGGCTCCGCCAAGCCCACTGCCCTGGAGTGCCCATGCGCCGATCCGATCCGATCATCGACGAAGGTCGGCGCCGCTTCCTGCGCTGGCTGGCGGCCAGCCCGTTGCTCGCGTCCTCCGGCGGCCTCGGCGCGCTGGCGCACGCCATCCGCGCGGATGCGCCGCGGCCCCTGTTCGATGCACTCGTCGAGCGCGCCGAGGACGCGCTCGACGTCTTCGATCTCCAGCGGGTCGCCGAGGCGCGCGTCCCGACCGCGCACTACGGCTACATCATGACCGGCGTCGACGGCGAGGAGACCCATGCCAACAATCGCGCCGCCCTCGATCGGATCGACCTGAGGGCGCGACGACTGGTCGACGTGTCGCGCATCGACATGCGGACCACGCTCTTCGGCCGGGAGTGGGAGACGCCCCTGGTGATCGCGCCCTGCGGCAGCCAGCGCGCCTTCCATCCGGACGGGGAACTCGCGACGGCGCGGGCTGCGGCGGCTCGCGGACATCTGCAGGTCCTGTCCACGGTGAGTTCCACCGCAGTCGAGGAGGTCAACGCAGCACGGGGCGAACCGGTCTGGTTCCAGCTCTATGCGCCACCGGACTGGACGCGCACGCGCGCCCTGGTCCAGCTCAGTCGCGACGCGGGCTGCCCGGTGCTCGTGATCACCGTCGATCTCAAAGGCGGCAGCAATCGCCTCACCCTCGAGCGCTACAAGCGCCTGGACGATCGCGACTGCGGGGCCTGTCACCTGAGCGGCGGCGCGGCCGATCCGGTGAAGCCCATGTATCGCGGCCTCCCCGCAGCGACCACGGACGGCTTCATACCCGCGGGCATGAGCTGGGAGTTCGTCGCCCGCCTGCGCGACCTGACGGATCAGAAGATCGTCATCAAGGGCCTGGTCACGGGGGAAGACGCGGCCCTGGCGCGACGCTACGGCGTCGACGGGGTCTGGGTCTCGAACCACGGCGGGCGCGCCGAGGGCGATGGCCGCGCGACCATCGATGCACTTCCGGAGGTCGTGGAAGCCCTGTCCGGGGCCCTCCCGGTCATCGTCGACAGCGGCTTCCGACGCGGCACCGATCTGTTCAAGGGGATCGCCCGCGGTGCGACCGCCGTCGCCATCGGCCGCCCCTACCTGTGGGGCCTGGGCGCCTTCGGCCAGGCGGGTGTGGAGCAGGCCCTGGCCATCCTGCGGCGCGAGCTGGCGATCACCATGGGCGCCGCCGGGACGCCCTCCCTCGCATCGATCGGCCCGAGCGCCCTGAGCCACCGCTGAGGCCGCGCGTCGAGCGGCACGCGGTCAGGCCTCGCGCGAGGCGGCGGTGGGACCCGGGAAGGGGTCGCCTGCGGCGGCCGGACGCGTCGCCGGCGAATGCTCTATGATCGCGTCTCCGCTTTCGTGGAGAACCTTCATGCTTCGAAAACTCGGTTTCCTCGCCTTCGCACTCGCCTGCTCCCTGAGCAGCTGGGCCGCGCCGGCCGTGGGCGAGCCTGCGCCCGACTGGACCCTTCCCGGCTCCGATGGCGCGAGCTACACGCTGTCCGATCTCCGTGGCCAGTACGTGGTCATCGCCTTCTTCCCCAAGGCCTTCACCGGGGGCTGAACCCTGGAGTGCAAGTCGCTGCGTGACAGTGACAAGCAGATCCGCAACTACGACGTGACCTACTTCATGGCGAGCACCGATTCGCCGGAAGACAACCGCGGCTTCGCGGAGAAGAACGACGCCAGCTTCCCGATCCTCTCGGACGTGGGCGGCGCGGTCAGCGCGAGATACGGCGTCCTGAGCGAAAGTGGCATGGCACGCCGCTGGACCTTCTACATCGACCCGGACGGCATCATCAGCCGGATTGATCAGTCCGTGAATCCTCGCACCGCGGGCGAGGCGCTCGTCCGCAACCTGAACGAGCTCGGCGCGCCGACGGCCAGCGCCGGTCCCTGAGGCTCCGCATCGATCCACCCCATTCCGGCGCGTCCGCGCGCCGGAATGGTCCGCTCGCCGGCGACCTCGTCGCGCTTCGCCCGGTCACTCGACAGGAAAGTCGCTCGAAGGATCCCGGGCATGCACGGGCCGGCAGGGACGGGCCCAACACCGTTCCGGGCCAGCGCCTAGGCCTCCTCGACGGTCTCCTTGTCCCGCGAGGCGCGCTCCGCGGCATCCTGCCCTTCCTGGAAGAACTGCACCCGCCCCGTACGCACGTCGTACATGCCTCCGACGACGGCGATGCTGCGCTCTTCCACCAGCCTGGCCACCGTCCGGCTCTGCGACAGGAGCACCTCGATCATCCGGTCGACGTTGGCGCGGGCGACGAGATCGGGAAAGTCCTCCTGTTCCTCGAATTCGTCCGGCTCGCGGGCCCATGAGGTCCGTCTGATCATGTCTCGCGCCCGCTGCAGCTCCCGTGCGGGTTCGATGGATTTCTGAAGCTCCTCGACGATGGCGCCGAGGTGCTCGCAGCCCGTGGCCTCGGCAGGATCGGCATGATCCTCGGCGAGCTTCACCGCAGCCGTCACCGCGCCGCAGCGCGTGTGTCCGAGCACGACCACCAGCTTGGCGCCTGCGACGGCACAGGCGTACTCGATGCTGGCCATCACCTTCTCCTTGACGACGTTCCCGGCAATGCGAACCGTGAACACGTCGCCGAGGCCGACGTCGAAGATGATCTCCGTCGGGTTGCGCGAGTCGATACAGCTCACGACGCAGGCCAGCGGGAACTGACCGTCGGCCGTTTCGTGGACGGCCCGGGCGTAGTTCCGCGTCAGGCCGTGCCCGGTCCGGAAACGCTCGTTGCCGTCCTTCAGCACCTGGAGCACGTGCTCCGGCAGCATGTTCTCCTGGAGTTCGCGCGTGGAGAAGTCGACGAAGTCGATGACGTCCCCGCCCACGTAGCGATCCTTGAACCCGATGCGGCTCACGGAGATGCCGCGGGCCGGTGCCGTCTCCCTGTGGAAGTCGGCGACCAGATCGAGCACGTCGGAATCGATGTAGTCCGTGGAGCGCGCATCCAGGAGCACGCGGCTCCCCCTGGGCACGGCTTCCAGCGCCCGCAGCAGGGCGCCGCGATTGAGGAAACTCACCTGGTTGGCCAGCTCGATGCGAAGCACCTCGCCGCTGACGTGCTTCTCACGCACCAGATGCAGGGGGCGGCGTACGTTGCTGCGCAGGATGAACCCGATCGCGAAGACGAGGCCGATGACGATGCCGATCAGCAGATCGGTCAGCACGATCGCCACGACGGTCACCACGAACGGCAGGAACTGGTTCCAGCCTTCGCGCCACATGGAGCGGAACAGATTCGGATTGGCGAGCTTGAACCCGGTATGCAGCAGGATCGCGGCCAGGCACGACAGCGGGATACTGTTGAGCAGGTTCGGCGCGAACAGCACGAAGCCGGCCAGCAGGACGCCGTGGGAGATCGCGGACACCTTCGTGGCCGCGCCGGAGCTGACGTTGACCGAGCTGCGGATGATGACCGAGGTGACCGGCAGGCCGCCGAGCATGCCGCTGGCGACATTGCCGCATCCCTGGGCGAACAGCTCCCGGTTCGCCGGCGACTTGCGCTGCTTCGGATCGACCTTGTCCACGGCCTCGAGATTCAGCAGCGTCTCCAGGGACGCCACGACCGCGACCGTGACGGCGGCGATGAGCAGCTCGGTGCTGAAGAGCCGGCTCCAGTCGGGCGTGGTGAAGAAGCTGCTCACCTGCCCCAGGCTCTCGGTGACGGGCACGTTGACGAGGTGCTCGGTATAGATCCGCATGCCTGGATCCATGCCGTCGAAGACCCGCTTGACCAGGGCCCCGAAGACGACGACCGCCACCGGCGCGATCACGGGCATCCGCTTGAAGAAGCCGACGCGATCGGTGAGGAACAGGAACAGCAGCGAGACGACCCCGATGATCGCCGCGCCGACCACGAGCTGCCCCTGCAGGATGTCGCTGACCACCGCGAAGAGCTCGGTGAAGGTGTTCTGCTGGTCCGGCTGGGAGAACGACATGTCGCCCTGCGGGTCCGAATCGCGCCCCAGCAGGTGCGGGATCTGCTTGAGGATCAGGATGACGCCGATGGCGGCAAGCAACCCCTTGATCACGCTCGTGGGGAAGAACGCCGAGATGAAGCCGGCGCGCAGCATCCCGAGCCCGATCTGCAGGAGGCCACCCAGCACCACCGCTGCCAGGAAGACCTGGTAGCTGCCGAGCGTCGCGATCTGCATGGCGACCACGGCCGTCAATCCGGCTGCCGGACCGGAAACGCTGGTGTGAGAGCCGCTGATGGCCCCGACCACGATCCCGCCCACCACGCCTGCGACCACGCCGGCGACCAGGGGCACGTTGAACTGCGCATCCAGGCCCGGGGCCTGGGACGCGAGCGCGATGCCGAGACACAGCGGTAGTGCGACGAGAAAGACCACGAGGCTGGACGCCAGGTCGCGGCCGAGGTGGGTGACGGAATAGTTCGTCATAGGAACAGCCTGAAGGATTGAACGGGAACGGGGCCCACGGCCGGCGCGCGAACGGGTCGAAGTCCGCAGGAGCGGTCTGCCGCACCGTAGCCGGCCGGTCGGGAAAAACCAAGCGCTACCGGGGCGAAGGTCGGCCTGACGACCGCGGCGCCGTTGCGGCACCGGATGACTGCGGGGCGTCGATCCTGCTTCGGGCGAGGGATGCGCGCGTCGGTGGCGCAAGGTCTCCGGGTTTCCGCGACTTCTCGAATCCGCAGATCGCGGAAGACGAAGCTCGTCGGGCAGGGACGCCGATCTCCGCCGCGCGCCAGGGCGATGGGAAGGATCGCGTGATCGCAACCATCGGCACGCAGTCGGTGGTCGCACCGGTCGGCCGACGCCGACACCGCGTCGTCATGGGCGTCCACGGATTCCGCCCACGAATGATTCGATCCCGGCTTCCTGACGGTACTCCGCACCTGGCGTGGCCAGTTCCCGCGCACCACGAACGCGCGGGCGGACCCGGCCTTCGAGTCCCCGGCTGTGGCGACCGTCGAGGACCCGTGCTGGCGCAACCCGCGCCAGGTCGGTTCGGGAAATCGGCGTGGAGAACCGGCTATTCCGGATCGGCGACCTTCACCAGCAGCTTGCCGAAGTTGTCGCCGGTGAAGAGCATGCGGAATGCCGTCGGCGCATGCTCGATGCCCTCCACGACGGTCTCCCGGTACTTGAGCTTGCCCTGACGGATCCACTCACCGAGCTGCGCGGTCGCCGTGTCGAACTCGGCGATCCACTCGGTGACCACGAAGAACCGCGTCTCCGGCGGATTCTCCAGCGTCCGCTTGAGCCACGCATCCGGCGGCTCGATGACTGCGTCGGACGGCGAATTGTAGGCGGAGATGTAACCGCAGACCGGCACCCGGGCACCGTCGTTGAGCAGGGGCGCAACGGCCTGGAGCACCGCGCCGCCGACGTTCTCGAAATAGACGTCCACACCGTCCGGGCAGGCCTTCTTCAGGTCCTCGGCGAAGGTGGGCGACTTGTAGTCCACGCAGGCATCGAAGCCGAGCTCGTCGCGGCACCAGGCACACTTCTCCGGCCCACCGGCGACGCCGACCACACGGCAACCCTTGATCTTCGCGATCTGGCCCACGGTCGCCCCGACGGCGCCGGACGCCGCGGACACGACGACGGTCTCACCGGCGATCGGCTTGCCGACCCGGAGCAGACCGAAGTAGGCGGTCTGGCCGGGCATGCCGGTCACGCCCACGGCGGTCTGGATCGGTGCGTTGTCCGGATCGACGGGGAAGAGTCGGTACTCGCCGGGTTTCGTGACCGCATACTGCTGCCAGCCGGACATGTTCGTGACCAGGGTCCCGACGGGCCACTCGGGATCCTTGGATTCGACGATCTGGGCGACCACGCCGCCGGTGATGACCTCGCCGATCTCCAGGGGCTTCGCATAGGACTTGCGATCGCTCATGCGCCCGCGCATGTAGGGATCCAGGGACAGCCAGAGCGTCTTCAGCAGCAGCTCGCCATCGCCGGGGACGGGCGCGGGAAGGGTCTCCACCGTGAAGTCCGCTTCCGTGGGCATGCCCTCCGGCCGGCGGGCCAGGGTCACGCGCGTGTTCATGCGATCGGTCATGGTGGTGGCTCCCCTATCGAGCGCTCGGAATCGGCCGGGAGGCGGCCGCGTTCTCGAACGAGAACGGAAGGTATCCGCATTCCGCGTGCCGAGCCAGCCTTCTCCGACGACCGCCCGCCGCGGGCTGCCGGGCACGACCGGCACCTCGAGCGGCGCGGACGCGCCGCATGGCTCAGGCGCGCGCCGGCCCCCCCAGCTGCAGCCCGACCACCCCGACCACGATCACCGCGACCCAGAACACGCGATGCCAGCTGAAGGGTTCACCGAGGAAGGTCATGCCGATCACCGCGATGGCCGCCGTGCCCACGCCGGACCAGATCGCATAGGCAACGCTGATGTCCACGCGCTTGATGGCCAGGATGAGGCTCACGAATGCGAGGCCGTAGAAGAGGAAGGTGAGCACGGACGGCACGATGTGGGAGAAGCCGTCGGCGAGCTTGAGGCAGACGGTGCCGGCGATTTCCAGGGCGATCGCGACGGACAGGATGAGCCAGGGATTCACTGCCGCCATCTTCAGACTCCAGCCAAGAACGGCGTCGGACCGCGCGCGCACGCCCTCGCCGGGCGGGATGGCCCGGCCCGCGACCGGGCTCGCGCTCCGACGGACAGGTCCTCAGACCGCGGCAGGGATGCGGATGCTCTGGCCCGGATAGATCTTGTCCGGATCCTGGATCACTTCCCGGTTCGCTTCGAACAACTGGGGATACTTCATGCCGTTGCCGTAGAACTTCTTGGCGATGCCGTAGAGCGTATCGCCCTTCTCGATGACGTAGAGACGCGTCTCGGTGCCCGCCGCCGCGGCGGGACGCTCTGCTTCGGCCGCTGCGGCCGAGCGCTCGAGCTGCTCCGCGGTGACGCCGGGAATCACGGAGATGCCCGTTGCATCCACGCGCTCCACGCCCTTGATGTTCCCGGCCATGAGCACGGTCTTCTCCTTCGCGGCCTGATCGATCGCACGACCGGTGAGCGTGACGGTGCCGTCGTCGAAGGTGACCCGAAGCGTATCCACGCCGGGATCCGCGGCGATGATGTGCGCACGGATGTTGTCCGCCGCCTCCGCATCCGTGTCGAAGACCTTGCGGCCGATGTGTTTCGCGAAGCCGAGCAGATTGTCGAGCATGCAGGTCTCCCCCGGGGTGCATGCGGCGCCATCACAGGGCGCCGGGACCGCCGGTATCGTCACACGAAGTGCCTGACGGTGGAACACCGGGGACGCGGCGGGGCTGCACCCACCGGGAACGCCGTCGTGAGAGAATCCACGGCGGGCATCGATCGAGGAGGCTCCCCATGAGCACCGCCGAGCAGGACACCCCGACCCTTTCCGAATCCCCCGACGTCCTCCGCGAGAAGCGCAAGCGCGACGTCGCGCTCGGCTATCGTCTGTTCGCCGCGAATCGTTGGGGTGACGCCGGAGACGGTCACATCAGCGCGCGCGATCCGGAGCGCACCGACTGCTTCTGGACGCTCCGCTACGGAATCTCCTATCACCGCGCCAGGGTGGACGACCTGGTCCTCGTCAGTCCCGAGGGCGAACTCGTCGAGGGGGCCGGCACCCTGAACATGGCGGCCTACTACATCCACTACCCGATCCTGCGGTCCCGACCGGATGCGGTGAGCGCCGCGCACGTGCATACAGGGTGGGGATCACCCTTCTCGGCCGAGGTGCGCCCCATCGAACCCATCACCCAGGAAGCCTGCGTGTTCTTCGAGGACCACGCGATCTTCGACGACGAGGAAGTCCAGGTGCAGAGCGTCGAGGCCGGGCAGCGCATCGCCGACGCCCTCGGGTCGAACCGCGCCATCATCCTGCGCAACCACGGCCTGCTCACGGTCGCGAATCGCGTCGACGAATGCGTGGGCAGCTTCGTGCAGATGGAGCGCGTGGCAGAAGCCCACATGAAGGTCCGTGACGCCCGACCGATCTCCGCCGAGGCAGCCCGCTTCGCGAAGGCGGATCTCGTCAAGTTCGGCGCCGGCCGCGTCGCCTTCCGCGCCATGGTCGACCGTCACGTCGGCGACTACAGCGAAGTGCTCTAGCGACCTGTCGGATCGATTCACGGCGTTCGCACGGTCTTGGCGGTCGGGCAAGGCGTCGAGGCGGCGATCCGGCGAGCAGCGACCACGCGGGATGTTCGGACGGAGTCGACCCACCATGCGAACTCTCTGGGCCCTCGCGTTGGGCGCCGTCGGCGTTGCCTTCCTCGCCCTCGCCTTCCGCGGCACCCTGGCGTCCCCGGAAACGATGCCGTCCGCCCCGTCGGGACTGATCCCCAAGCCAGGCGAGACCGCGCCCGTCGCCGATGCGCTCCGTCAGCGCACGCCGCCGCCCGAGCAAGAAAGGACACGACCCGCGGACAGCCCAGCAGATTCCGCGACCTTCGAGCTGCCGGCGTCGGCCTGGACCGCGACGACCCGCCTGCAGGGGCGCCATGCCATGGTGGACTTCGAGGCGCACTTCGAGGAGGCGCTCCCCCGTGCAGAAGCAGGCGATGCGGCGGCGATGCTCGACACGGCATTCGCGATCGAGAACTGCCACATGGCCGCGGCCTTCCCGGACCGGGCGGCCCTGGACGCCTTGGTCGCGACCCGACCCGGCGCCGACCCCGAGGAGATCGCGGCCATGGCGGCGCTCATTCCCCGCTGCAGGCCCCTGGTCGCCCGCAAGCCGGACGGTCTGCGCATGGAGCAGTGGAGCGACGCCTGGCGGAGCCGTGCGGCCGAAGCCGGTGATCCGCTCGCCCAGTACCTGCAGATCGACCAGTGGCCACCGTCGGACGAGCGCTATCTCGCCGCGGTCGCCGCCCTGGGTCGCGCGGTCACCACGCAGCGGCACTGGGCCTACTTCGAGGCTGCGGACTTCGTCTCGAATCACCCTGCGCCCGCGCGCGACGATCCCTACTACGTCGAGGCCTCGGCCTGGCTGAGCCTGGCCTGCCGCGACGATCCGGCCTGCGACATGAACGTTCTGGAACGGCAGATTCGCACTGTGCAGCTGCCCGTCTATGCCCAGAGCATCGAGGACCGGGCGGCGACCATCGCCGCCCGGCTGATCGAGGGCACGCCCTGGGAGTTCGACAACGGCTGGCGCGCGCCGGCGCCATGAGGTCGACGACTGTGCCGGACGATGGCCGCGCGCTCGCCCACACGCTGGGCGCGACGCTCGCGGCGCTCGTGCCGGGCGCGCGTATCGAAGCGACCCGGCTCCCGGCGGCACCGGCCCTCCGCCTCTGGCTCCTCGGCGAGGACCTGCCCGATGGCCCGCTGCCCCACGAGGTCGCGGAGGCGGTGCAGGCAGAGCCGCCCTACTGGTCCTTCTGCTGGGCAAGTGGCCAGGCGCTGGCACGACGCATCCTCGATGCTCCGGAACTCGTGCGCGGGCGTCGCGTCCTCGACTTCGGTGCCGGCTCCGGCGTCGCCGGCATTGCCGCGGCCGTCGCCGGTGCCGAGCGAGTCCTGGCCTGCGACGAGGATCCCCGGGCACGTCTCGCCTGCGAGGCGAATGCGGCCCTCAACGGCGTGACCCTGGAGACGGTCGCGGATCTCGACGCGGTGCCGGACGTCGACCTCATCCTGATCGCGGACGTGCTCTACGACCGCGCCAACCTGCCGCTCCTCGATCGCCTGCTCGCACTGCCCGCCGACATCCTGCTGGCCGACTCGCGCGTCCGCCCGGAGCTGCTCCCGGCCTGGCGGCTCGTGGGGCAGCGGGAAGCGTTCACGATTCCGGATCTGGACGAATCACCGCTGCACCGCCAGGTGCGCTTCTACGTGCCTCAGAAGCCGGGCTCCTCGCGTCCTTCCAGGTAGATCCGGGTCCACCAGTCCGTCGCAGGGGGGTGTGGCAGCACCTCCTGACGGAGCTGCCGCGCGAAGCATCGGTTGCCCTCGGTCGCGCTGGCCAGCCGTGTCTCGAGCACCTGTCCATCGACATCGAGGCGCGCCACCAGTTCGATGGGCGTTCCTGCAGCAAGCTCGAAACAGGGCATGTAGCGCGCCGGCGCCGTGGACATCAGCAGGCCGACGTGTGGCGCGAGATCCAGCAGGAAGAGCTGCGCACGGGGATCCTCGGCATTGGCGAGCGCGGCGTCGAGCGCCTCCGCATAGCCCTGCGTCGGATCCTGCTTCGGTGCGGGCGCCGCGCAGGACGCGAGCAGACCCAGGACGAGCACGCCCGTGAAGGCGCTGAGGTGGCCGGCAGACCGCATGGGACAGGCTCCAGGTTCCCGCTGCGCTCGGGCGCAGCCTCGAGTCTCCAGTGTACCCATTCCGGCGCGCGCATCGCCTCCGGACGCGGTGCGCCGCCGGTCGAGCAGCGCGCCAGCGACGCATCGGCGGTGCGTCGGGGATCGAAGCTTTCCGCGCAGCGCGGGGCCGCAGCTGATAGAACGATCGGACGCAGGCGTCGCATCGACGCCCGACGCCCGACGCCGCAGGCGCGGTCATGACGGACCGCGGGCGCGGCCTCCCCCG
>JAZBPI010000026.1:0-9674 GCA_036351555.1 Pseudomonadales bacterium | reverse complement strand
GGAATCGATGGCGCGCTCGTCCTGCTGGAGCAGGGCGATGGACCCGTTCGCCGCACCGGTCTCGTCGAACTGGGGAATCTCGCGAAGGGTCCAGCGCGCCCCCTCGAGCGCGAGACTCGGGAGCTCGAGCACTTCCTCGGCGGACAGATGGGTCCGACGGGTCGCCCGTTGGCTGGCGGTCAGCGCGAGGGCGTCGGGCAGGGACACCCCTGCAGCGAAGCGCGATCGGGCCCAGGCCAGTCGCGCCGGTGCAGCGATCCGTTCGATGTATCCGTCGCGATCGCAATGGAGCGTCACGATGGCCGACGATGCGGCCTGCTGCGCTAGGACACGCATGACGACTGGCGCAATTCCGGAAGACCGATCGACCCTGAAGGATGGACCAGAGCCTTCGGCCGCGCCAGCAAGGCCCCGCGGCCTCGGCTCAGCCTCGGCGCAGACTGGATCCGCCGCCCTGGCGGGGGCGCTTGAGGCGGATCTCGAGCACATGCCCGCTGGCTTCGGCGAGCGCCAGGAGCGTCTCCAGGCGGGGCAGGCGATCTCCGGACTCCAGACGACTGACGGCGGCCTGGGTCACGCCGGCGCGTGTCGCCATCTCGCGCTGCGACAGATGGGCCCGTCGCCGGGCACGGGACACTTCATCGGCAATGAGGGACTCGAGGCTGTCCTCGGTGAGGGCGTCGGATTGCATGTCTCTCCTCTCGGGGCGTCTACTGCGTAAGTCATCGCGACGCGGTCAGGGGAACGTGCCCTGAAGGCCGTCGCGCAGGCGCATTCCTCCTTGGACCGCGGATCCGCGACGAAGTGCTTCGGGCCGTGCCGCGGTCTCGCGATCCGACCGGCCCGGACCTCGGTCCGGGTCGGGACGGGCCGGTCGGTCCGGTGCGCGCGGCGGCGATTCGAGCAGCGTCGGGGCGCCGGGTCAAGGGCGGGCGGGTCGAAACAGGGCCAGGACGCCCCGTTTCGGGGCCCCGCCAGGCCGACTTCGCCTCGAATCGGTGCGCCCCTCGGCGAACGCCCCCCTGGCCTGGCCAGAGCCGGGAATCGGTCGAGTGTCGCGAGGCAGCGGGCCTGCCCGGCCGACCCAACGCCGATCGTTGGCCGCGAGGGACCCTTTCCTGAATAATGCGCGGCGCTCGCCCGCTCCCGCGGGGCGTCCATCGATCCCCTCATGCATGACGGAGTGCTTTCATGGCAGACACCATCGCGATTCTCGGCGGCACCGGCGCCCTCGGCACGGGCCTGGCCATACGCTGGTCCCGCGCAGGGCATCGCATCGTGATCGGATCACGGACCCTCGAGAAGGCCCAGGCCGCCGTTGCCGCCCTGGCCGAGATCAGCCCGGACACCCCCGCAGAGGCCATGGAGAATGCCGACGCGGCGGCAGCCGGTGACCTGATCGTGCTCACCGTGCCCTATGCCCATCAGCTCTCGACGCTGGAGACGGTGAAGGCACACCTCTCCGGGAAGATCGTCATCGACGTCACGGTGCCGCTGCGGCCGCCGAAGGTCGGGACCGTGCAGCTGCCCGAGGGGGGCAGCGCCGCCGCCGCCGCGCAGGCCTTCCTGGGCGACGAGGTCAAGGTGGTCTCCGCCTTCCAGAACATCGCCGCCGACCTGCTCCAGGATGCCGATCTCTCGATCGAGTGCGACGTGCTGGTGGCGGGCAACGACAAGGAGGCACGGCAGCGCGTCATCGACCTCGCCGCCGAGGCCGGCATGACCGGCTGGCACGCCGGGCCGATCGCGAACTCCGCGGCAGCGGAGGCCCTGACCTCGATCCTCATCCAGATCAACCGGCAGGGACAGATCTCCCACGCGGGCATCAAGATCGTCGGTCAGGACAACCACTGACACCATGATCTCCGGCCTGCACCTGCACGTGCTGCAGGGCATCCCGCTCCTGTCCGAGGGTGACGACCTCGCGACACTGCTGCTGGACGCCGTCGCGCGCGCGGGACTCGTCCTCGCCGACGGCGACGTCCTCGTCATCGCCCAGAAGATCGTCTCCAAGGTCGAGGGCCGCCGGGTCGCGCTCGCGACCGTGACCCCCAGTGCGGAGGCGCGGACCCTCGCCGAGGAGACCGGCAAGGATGCCCGTCTCGTCGAGTTGATCCTCCGGGAATCGGTGCGCGTCGTGCGCAAGCGGCCCGGTCGCCCCGGCGTGATCGTGGTGGAACACCGTCGAGGCTGGGTCCACGCGAACGCGGGCATCGATCAGTCGAACGTCACCGACGGCGACCCGGGCGCCTGGGCCCTGCTGCTCCCGGAGGACCCGGACCGGTCGGCGCGGGCGCTTCGCGAGACCCTCGGCACCCGCACGGGCACGCGCATCGGCGTCGTCATCAACGACAGCGCGGGCCGCGCCTGGCGCATGGGGACCTGCGGGATCGCCCTGGGCAGCGCCGGCCTCACGACCCTCGAGGATCTCCGCGGCCGCGCCGACCTGTTCGGCCGCCGCATGGAAGTCAGCGTGGTGGGCCGCGCCGACGAGATCGCCGCCGCCGCCAGCCTTGCCATGGGACAGGCCGCAGAGGGCACCCCCGCGGTGCTCCTGCGCGGCCTGCCGGTCGAGGACACGGCGGCGACCGCTGCGGAGCTCATCCGACCCGCGGCCGAGGACATGTTCCGGTGACCCGGCAGCGGAAGCGGATCCTCGCCCTCACCGGTGGCGTCGGCGGCGCGAAACTCTGCCTCGGCCTCACGCACTGCCTCGATGCGGACGCGCTCACCTTCGTCGTGAACACGGGCGACGACTTCGAACACCTGGGCCTGCACATCTGTCCCGATCTGGACACCCTGCTCTACACCCTCTCCGATCAGGCGGATCCCGACCGCGGCTGGGGACGGCGCGAGGAGAGCTGGGCCTGCCTGGAGACGCTGGCGAGCCTCGGCGGCGAGAGCTGGTTCAGGCTCGGCGATCGCGACCTCGCGACCCATCTGCTGCGCACGGACGCGCTCGCCCGGGGCCACTCGCTCACGGAGATCACGGCCACCCTGGCGACCCGCCTCGGCATCGAACAACGCATCCTGCCCATGAGCGACGATCCCGTGCGCACGCGGATCGCGACGCCGGACGGGGAGCTCGCCTTCCAGCACTACTTCGTGCGCGAGCGCTGTGCGCCGACGGTCACGGGGTTCCGCTTCGAAGGCGCGTCGGCTGCCCGGGCGTCCCCGGCGGTCCTCGAGGCGCTGGCCGATCCGGCCCTCGCAGGGGTGCTGATCTGCCCCTCCAATCCCTTCGTGAGCATCGATCCGATCCTGGCGCTGCCCGCGCTCCGCGCGGCCCTGGACGCCAGCCCGGCACCGGTGGTCGCCGTGTCGCCCATCATCGCGGGGGCGGCCATCAAGGGGCCGACCGCGAAGATGATGGAGGAGCTCGGCGTGCCGCGGACCTCCAGTGCCGTGGCAGC
The DNA here is from genome assembly GCA_036351555.1 of Pseudomonadales bacterium. Taxonomy (GTDB): domain Bacteria; phylum Pseudomonadota; class Gammaproteobacteria; order Pseudomonadales; family Azotimanducaceae; genus JAZBPF01. The sequence goes on along the minus strand of JAZBPI010000026.1, from coordinate 6,261 downwards.
CCACTACGGCACCCTGCTGGACGGGTTCCTGATCGACGAGCAGGATGCGTCGCTCGCCGAGGAGATCCGCGCGTCGGGGGTCGCCACGGAGGTCGCGCCGACCCTGATGGTCAGCCTCGACGACCGAATCGCCCTTGCCCGGCGCGCGCTCGACTTCCTCGACGCCCTGGACCATCGCGCAGCATCCTGAAGCGGAGGCACGCCAGCGTGTGGGCAATCGTTCCCGTGAAGGCCTTCCGGTCGGCGAAGCACCGCCTCGCGCCGCTGCTGAGTGCCGAGGAACGCTGCCGGCTCGCGCGCACCATGGCCGAGGACGTGTTCGCCATGCTCGCCGCGACCGGGGGCCTCACCCGGGTCCTCGTGGTCACGGCGGACCCCGAGGCCGCCGACCTCGCCCGGGCCGCCGGCTTCCAGACCCTCGCCGACACCGCCAGCGATCTGGACGGCGCCGTGAACCAGGCCATCGCCCACGCACGCTCGCAGGGCGCGGCGTCGGTCTGCATCCTCCACGCGGATCTGCCCCTGGCGACCAGCGCGGAACTGGGCGCCGTGCTCGAGGCCCATGCGGCCGCGGGCCCCGCAGCGAGGGTCACGCTGGTCCCCGACCACGAGGGCCGGGGGACCAACTGCCTGGTGCTGACGCCGCCCGACGTGATCGAGGTCGCCTACGGAGAGGACAGCCGTCATCGCCACGCCAGCGCTGCCGCACGCGCCGGTGCGCGGCTCTCGATCCTCGAGCGGCCGGGGCTGGCACGAGACCTGGACACGGCGGCGGACCTGCGCGCCGTGGCGCAGGCTGCAGGCCGCAGCCGCTCGGTGGCGTTCCTCGAGAGCTCCGGTATAGCATCGCGATCGCGCCGGGAAGCGGAGATCGCGCGTGCCGCGCAAGGCCCTGTACCCTCCGCGAAAGGTTGACGCTCCAGACACGAGGAACTGCCCATGAGCGAGGACATGGCCGCCTTGCTGCGTCGCATCCGCGACGGACACCGGCCTTCGGAGCAGGAGGCGCTCGCGCTGGCCGACGCGCAGGACCTGCCCGCCCTCATGGAGGCGGCCTGCGTCCTGCGCGATCGCGGCTTCGGCCAGCTCGTCACCTATTCGCGCAAGGTCTTCATCCCGCTCACGCACCTGTGCCGCGACGTCTGCCACTACTGCACCTTCGCCACCACGCCCCGCAAGGTCGAGCGTCCCTTCCTGTCCGTGGAGCAGGTGCTCGAGACGGCGCGGGCCGGCGCCGCCGCAGGCTGCCGCGAGGCCCTCTTCACCCTCGGAGAGAAGCCCGAACTGCGCTACCGGGCGGCCCGCGACGCGCTCGCGGCCATGGGTCACGGCAGCACCGTCGAGTATCTCGCCGAGGTGGCGCGCCGTGTCTTCGAGGAAACGGGGCTGCTGCCGCATCTCAATCCCGGCACGCTCTCGCCCGAGGAGCTCGTCGCGCTGCGCGAAGTCTCCGCGTCCATGGGGATCATGCTCGAATCGGCGGCGGATCGGCTGACCGAGAAGGGCATGCCGCACCACGGGTCGCCGGACAAGGTGCCCGCCGTGCGCCTGCAGACGCTGGCGGACGCCGGCGCCGCGCGGATCCCCTTCACGACCGGCATCCTGATCGGCATCGGCGAGACGCGCCGCGAGCGGGTGGAATCCCTGCTCGCGATCCGCGACCTCCACGATCGCTGGGGCCACGTCCAGGAGATCATCGTCCAGAACTTCCGCGCCAAGGCGAACACGCGCATGGCCATGGCGCCGGAACCCGATCTCGAGGAGATGCTCTGGACCCTTGCGGTGACGCGCCTGCTGTTCGGGGAGACCATGAGCATCCAGGCGCCCCCGAATCTCTCACCGGGCGTGCTGCCCCGGCTCGTCGCTGCCGGCATCGACGACTGGGGCGGCGTCTCGCCGGTCACGCCGGATTTCGTCAATCCGGAGGCGCCCTGGCCGCATCTCGAACAGCTCGCGCGGGAGACCGCGGCTGCAGGCAAGCTCCTGCACGAACGGCTCACGATCTATCCGCGCTACGCGGTGCGCCCGGAGCGCTGGCTCGATCCGGCCGTGGCCACTGCCGTGCTGCGCCAGATCGACGCAGACGGCTATCCGCGCACCGACGACTGGATGCCCGGCGCGGAGCTGGCGCCACCGCCTGCCCTGCTCGACGCCATGCAGCAGCCCGACGAGAAGCGCCGGATCGGAGACGACCTGGCGGAGATCCTCGACCGCGCGCGCGCCGGTGAACGCCTCGACGAGGCGTCGATCGTGCGGCTCTTCCAGGCGCGCGGTGACGAGTTCGGTGCCGTGTGCGCCACCGCGGACGCCATGCGCCGGGAGCGCTGCGGCGACGCGGTGACCTTCGTCGTCAATCGCAACATCAACTACACGAACATCTGCTACTTCAAGTGCCAGTTCTGCGCGTTCTCGAAGGGGAAACTCTCGGAGAATCTCCGTGGTCGACCCTATGACCTCGATGCCGGGGAGATCCACCGTCGCGTCGAGGAGGCCTGGCGCCGCGGCGCCACCGAGGTCTGCATGCAGGGCGGCATCCATCCCGAATACACGGGACAGACCTATCTGGACATCGTCCGGACCGTCAAGCAGGCCGCGCCGGCCATGCACGTCCACGCCTTCTCGCCCCTCGAGGTCTGGCAGGGTGCCGAGACCCTGGGCGCGAGCCTCGAGGATTTCCTGCGGCGCCTGAAGGAGGCGGGACTGGCAACACTCCCCGGCACGGCCGCCGAGGTCCTCGACGACGAGGTCCGCGCCGTGCTCTGCCCGGACAAGATCAACACGGAACAGTGGCTCCAGGTGATGGAGACGGCCCACGGCGTCGGTCTGCGCAGCACGGCGACGCTCATGTTCGGCCACGTCGATCGCTACGAGCACTGGGCACGCCATCTGCTCCGCGTTCGCGATCTCCAGGCCCGCACCGGCGGGTTCACGGAATTCGTGCCGCTGCCCTTCGTGCACATGGAGGCGCCGCTCTATCTCAAGGGTCGCGCGCGCAAGGGCCCGACCTTCCGCGAAGCGGTGCTGATCCACGCGGTGGCCCGCATCGCCCTGTACCGCCTCATCGACAACATCCAGGCATCCTGGGTGAAGATGGGCCATCGCGGCGTGCAGGCCTGCCTCGACGCCGGCTGCAACGATCTCGGCGGGACGCTCATGAACGAGACGATCACCCGGGCCGCCGGTGCCGCCCACGGCCAGGAAACGAATCCCGCGCGCATGCGCAGCATGATCGCGGCCCTCGGGCGCCCCCCCCGCCAGCGCGCCACGGACTACGGCGAGGTTCCCGCCGAGCGCATCCGCACCGGCCTCGAGGCCGGCGAGCTCACGCCCGTGCAGAACACCCCGGCACGGCGCTACGAGCGCAAGCGCACGCGCCCCCTGGCCCGCGCCCGGATCGGGGCGCCCGCCTCCAGGACGGAGCCGGACCACCCCGAGTACATGGACATCGTCCACGTCTGACCCCGCCGGATGCCGTTCAGTCCTGCGACTCGAAACGGAGTCGCTGTCCCTCGGCCTGCACCGCGGCCACGAGCGGCACGATCATGCCCAGGCCGACCGCGAGGCTGGCCAGGCCGAGGAGCATGCTGACCTCCGCCAGGGACCAGATCCGCAGCAGGCCACCGACCAGCGGCACCGTGCAGGCGAACAGACCCCGGAACAGGAAGCTCGCCAGGGAATTGGCGGTCGCCCGATGGCATGACGCCAGCCTGCGATTGAGCGCCTGCTGGAGCAGCACGTAGCCGGCACCCCGGGCGGCGAAGAACAGGGGCGCCGCCAGCAGACCCGCAGCCCCGGACACGCTCCCGAGCGCGAAGTAGGCAACGGCCGGAAGCAACGCGACCGTCGTCAGCAGCGCGCCCGGCCCCAGGGCCTCCTCGAGGGCCGCCGCATGACGCCCCGCGAAACCCGCGACGACCGCGAGCAGCGCCCACATCACCCCGAACACGGGCAGCGCGACCCCGCTCTCCTGCCACTGCTCCTGAAGCAGCCAGACCGCGTAGTAGGTCGTGAGGCTCCAGACGCCGAGGGCGAGAAAGGTCAGCCGCAGCACGGCTCCGGATGCGAACAGGGCCCTGAGCACGGCGCCGAGGTTGCCGAGGTGTGTCCCGGCCGCGAGACGCTCGCCCGGCGGCTCGACGATCGCCAGCGCGAAGACCAGCGGCAGCCAGCCGACGAGGGCCTGCAGGCGCACGAGCTCGTCGAGCGTCGCGAACCAGAGCACGATCGCTGCCGCGATGCCGGCGCCGGCCTCTCCGATCGAACGCAGGAAGAACAGGCTGCCGAGGCCACGCTGACGCGCCCGGTCGTCCTGGCCCAGCGCGACCTGACTGTCGTAGAGCACGGCGAGATCCGCGCCCGACAGCAGACTGACGCCGATGCCGAGGGCGAACTCGAAGGCGGCCAGTCCGGAGAAATCCTCCGCGAAGAGCAGGATCGAATGCCCGACGCCGAGGAACAGGGCACCCGCGATCAGGGCCGGCCGACGCCCCCAGAGATCCGCCACGTAGCCGGACGGCACTTCCGCGAGCAGCACGGTCACGCCGAAGATCGCCTGCAGCTGGAGGATCTCGGCGAGATCCAGGCCGCGGTCTCCGAACAGCGGCACGGCCACGGGCACCACCACCATGAAGACCTGAAAGAAGGCGAGGCCCCGCACGGCGACGAGATTGCGCCGGAGACCTCTGCTGTCCATCGCCTGCCCTTCCATGACTGCATCATCCCTTCGAGCCGTACCGCATCGATCCCCTGCGCGTCCGTCGTGCGGTGCGACGAACGAGGAACTGACCACCCGGAAACGCGAAAGCCCCGATGGACCTGGGTCCATCGGGGCTTTCCGGGGCGCTGCTCTGTCTGGATCGAGCGCTGCGCTAGGAGGTTCCCGCCCGGGACCCGACGCCGTGCATGCACGGCAGTACCGCGTGCATGACGGACGTCATGGCACGGGACTGATGCATGGCCTGGTCGCGAGTGCCCTTCATGAGCCTGCCTCGAGGGTCGCGGGTCGCCGCAGCGGCCCCTTCGATTGAGCGCGGCATGCTGCGCGCACGCTCCTGGATCGTCAACCGCAACAGCGCCGCAGGACGACGACCGGTCGTCGAGCGCACCCGATGATCACCCCTCGTCATCGTCCTGCTCGTCGTCCTCGTCGAAGAGTTCGGCGGCAACCTCCTCGAGGAAGGCGGTGATGCCGGCCACATCGGTCTGGGGCAGCATGAGGATCAGACGATCCACACCCAGATCCTCGTAGGCCTCGACATCCTCGGCCGTCGGCATCTCGCGGGGCGTGATGCTCACTTCGAGGGTGCCGAGCCAGGCCGGTCGCGGGACCGCCGCCTCGGCCTGGTCGAGGCCGGCCAGCGATTCGGACGTCGACTCCAGATCCATGGCGAAGCCGTACCATCCCTGGCAGGTCGACACGGCACGGCGATAGGCCGCGGCGGACATGCCCCCGCCGTGAATCGGGGTGTCCCTGCCGCGCGGCGGTCTCGGTCTCGCCTGCACCCCGGAGAAGCGCACGAACGCCCCCTCGAAGGACGGTGCGTCGCTCGACCACAGCTCGCGCAGCACGCGGATGTATTCGTCCGTCCGGCGGCCGCGCTCCTCGAAGGGCACACCGAGGGCGTCGAACTCCGCCTGCAGATAGCCCGCGCCCACACCGAGGATCAGTCGTCCGCCACTGAGCACATCGAGACTCGCCATCTCCTTGGCGAGCACGAGCGGATTGCGCTGCGCGATGAGGGTGATGCCCGTCCCGAGGAGGATCTCGTCCGTCGTGGCGGCGACGAAGGCCAGAGCCGTCGAGGGATGGAGCATCGGGGTGAGCGGCGAGGCCGGTGACGGCGGCGCCTGGGGATCGGGCAGCACGACGTGCTCGCCGGTCCAGAGTGAATCGAAGCCGAGATCCTCGGCGGCCTCGGCCACCTCGGCCGCTGTATCGGGATCGGCGCAGACGCCGAAGTTGATGCCGAAGAGTCCGAACTTCACGCGGGCGCCCTCCCGGAGAGCAGACGGCGACACCGGGCCGCTGTCGATGCGCTCGACGCTAACAGATGGCTCTGGAGGCCGCCACGCAGGGACCGGGGCGCTCAGGCGGGCAGCGCGCGCGAGGCAGGACGGGCCGGCTGGGCGCTTCGGGGCGAGATGCGGACCCGTTCCCCGGGACGCAGCACGCGACCACGACCTTCGCCGAGGTGCAGGCTCGCCAGCGCCTCGAAGGCCTTCAGGCCACCCTGCTGTTCGAGCAGCGCGCGTCCGAGGAGT
>JAZBPI010000025.1:0-24898 GCA_036351555.1 Pseudomonadales bacterium | reverse complement strand
GTGCTCGTCCACGGGCGAGCGCTACGACGTGCTCGGTCTCACGAAGGAATCGCTCATCGACGATCTGCTCTCCCACTACTCCCGGTGGGTCAATGCGCGGACGGAGCCCATCGAGCCCGATCGCCCCCCGAGCTGAGCCTCAGCGAACGGGAGCCTCGCGGTCCAGCGCGTCGCCGAGGGCGATCTTCAGGGGATCGAGCCAGGGCTCGAAGGCACGCCACTGCTCGATACCGCTGCGATTCAGAGGTTGGCGGACCTGTTCGGAGCTCGCCGTGCGGACCACGCGCTCGGTCTCATGGAAAGCCAGGCAGGCGGGCTCGAAGGGCAGGCCGCAGAAGTCGAGCAGGCGTCGGACCTGCCCCTCGAGATCCGCGACCACGTCCTCGTGCATCACTCGCAGGATCTGCCCCGGAAGCACCGCATCCCAGTGGTCCATGAGCGCGACGTAGTCTCGATAGTAGCGGCCGATATCCGTGAGCGAGTAGCTGAACTCCTGCCCCTCCGCGAACAGCTGCTTGAAGCCGCTGAAGCAGCAGGCGATCGGGTGGCGGCGGGCGTCGATGATCCTGGCGTTCGGCAGCATCAGCTTGATGAGCCCGACGTGCCGGAAGTTGTTCGGCATCTTGTCCGTGAAGTATGGCGCTCCGCGTCGGTGGATTCGCGTGTCGCGGAGATAGGCTTCGCCGAAGTCGCGCAGGGCGTTCCCGTCGAGTTCGCGGAGAATCTGCGGGTAGGCGCCGGCGCCGTCCCCGCGTCGGCGGAGCTGCTGAACGAGCGAGAGGACGTTCGGCAATTCCAGGGTGCCGTCCACCTGGCTGTGAGAGGCCAGGATCTGCTCGAGCAGCGTCGATCCCGCCCTGGGCAGGCCGACGATGAAGATCGGGTCCGGCGCCGGGCAGCCTTCACCCCGGTGAGCCGCGAACAAGCCGGCCGAGCAGATTTCCGCCGTGCGTTGCAGCTCTTCGTGCATGCGGTCTGCATCGTAGCGGCTCAGCGCACGCTTGTAGCGATTCCCTTCCGCATAGTGACGGAAGGCCTCGCCGTGATCCTTGCGGTCTTCGTGCGCCTTGCCCAGGGCAAAGTGCAGGTGGACTCGATCGGCGGTGGTCAGGTTCGGGTCCTCCTCGAGCGCATGCATGCGCCCGAGCTCGTCGTCCGTGAAGCCATAGGTCTTCAGATTCGCCAGGGCATACCAGGCTTCGGCGTGTGCGGGCCGGCTGGAAAGGGCGGCCCGATAGGACGCGATCGCCGCGTCCCCGCGACCGCATGTCTTCAGGGCATGTCCTCGCGAGGTCAGGGTCACCGGATCCTCCGGTAGCCGCTGGAGCACGCGGTCGAAGGTCTCGAGCGCCGTGTCGTAGTCGCCGGTCTGCATGCACTCGATGGCATAGATGGACTGGAACTGCGGACTGTCCGGATCGCGCTCGAGGAGCGATCGTGCCTCCACGAGTGCGCGCTCGAACTTCTGGCGCTTGCGGAGCACCTGTACGTAGTCGATGCGCGCGCCGATGTGATCCGGCGCGAAGGCGATCGCGCTTTCCAGGAGGAACTCGGCGTCCTCGAGCACGCCGAGGCGCGCGCCGATGTCGGCGAGCAGACGCATGCCCTCGACGTTGCGCGGTGCCTTCTGCAGGAATCGTCGGCACAGGTCCTCGGCCTTCAGCAGCTTCCCCTGGGACAACAGGTCGGTGACGGTCCGGAGGGGCTTCGGTAGCTGCAGCAGATGCTCGAGCTGTGCCCGGACGGGCAGGGCCTCGTCGTTGCGGCCGAGGGCCGGCAGGAGCTCGAGCTGGGCCCGGAAGCTTGCCTCCAGCGCGGGGTTGAGGATCGTCGCGCGCCGATAGGCGGCGACCGCGGCCTCCGGGCGGTCGAGGGCGCGCAGCAGATGGCCCTCCTCCTGATGGGCGCGACCGAAACTCGGCGCCAGGCGCTTGAGGCGCTCGAGCGTCGCCAGGGCCGCTTCGGCGTCGCCCTCGTAGCGATCAACGACGGCACTGAAGTAGAGAGCGTCAGGGTCGTCGCTGTCCTCGCGGAGCCAGCTGTCGAGCAGCGACCGCGCCTCCGCCAGGGCGCCGCGTGCCAGCTGCTCCTGGACCGCGCGCAGCTGCGCCTCTCGAGCCTGTTCCGTCAAATCGTCCTCCGGAAACGAAAGCGCCCCTCGGAGAGGAGCGCTCGATCGTCGGGCTCGCGTGCCTTTCGGCGTCAGAAGTCGAAGGATACCCGCAGGCCGAAGGTCTGGGGCCGGGCGTAGATGACCCGTTCGCGATCATTGACGTAGTTGCGCTGAAGCTCGGCCTTCTCGTCGAACAGGTTCTCTGCGTAGAGCTCTGCGGTCCAGTTCCCGTTGGCGATCCCTGCGCGGAGATCCACGAGGGCCCAGCTGCCGATCTCGTCGCGATTGATGACGATCACGTCGCTGAAGGACTCCGCGGAGTAGGACAGGATCGGTGTGACGTGTGCGGTCATGCCGTTGCCCAGGGACCACTGATAGCGGGCGCGAAGGTTGCCCTGGAACTGGGGCGCGTAGGCGAGCTCGTCCCCCGCGCGCACATCGTCCGTGGGAATCAGGACGTCCGTGATTTCCGTGTCCAGGATCGAGAACGCGCCCGTCACAGTCAGTCCGTCGACGGCGGGGGGCGTCCAGATGAAGTCCCCCTCCAGCCCCGTGACTTCGGCATTCGCGGCATTGTCCGAGAAGAACAGGTTGGTGATGCTAGGATCGAAGATCGTCGTCTGGAGGTCGTCGATCTCCACGCGGAACAGGCTGCCGTTGAAGCGCAGCGTGCGGTCGAGGAGGTCGAGCTTCCAGCCCAGCTCGTAGTTCACGACCTCGTCCGTGTCGAGCTCGAAGGGCACGGTGTAGCCGGTCCCACTGACGGCGCCCCCGGGCCGATTCAGAAAGCCCGGGCGAAAGCCCTCGGACCAGGTGGCGTAGAGCAGGGAGGTGTCCGTGGGGCGCCAGGTGAGCGTCGCCTTGCCGATCACGCCGCTGGTAGACGCCGTATCCGGCGCGCGCACCGCGTTGAAGATCTGCTGGGCCTGAGCCTCCGTGCGGCCGCTGGCGACGATGTCCGCCACCGAGTCTTCGGTCGTGTAGGTTGTCTGGTCGGGTTGGCAGACTCCGCGGAAAGTGAACTGGCCGTCGCCGTTGTAGAGATCGCTGATATCCGTCCCGAAGGCCTGGCAGTCGTCGGCGATCGTGGTGCCGCCGAAATTGAAGAACGACCCGTTGGCGCTGCCGTCGAAGTCCACTTCGATGTCGTAGTAGCGGGCGCCGAGCGTGAGCGCCAGGTCGTTCGTGACGTCGAAGGTGACCTCGCCGAAGGCGCCGAACTGCTCGTCCGTCCGAAGGATGTCGTTGCGGAAGACGACACCTTCCGGGAACGGGCCTTCGTCGGACCGGTAGCCGGTCTGGAAAGGAATGTTCGGGGCGAAGCCCGTGGTGATGCCGTCGAAACTCACGGCGTTGGTGGACCCCGGATAGGTGAAATCGTTCCGCTCGGCCAGTTCAAGATCGCTGTAGAACAGGCCCACGGTGGCGCGTACCCGCTTGTCCTGCGGCGTTGTGATGCGGAATTCGTGGGTCTGGACCTCGGTATCGGTCGTGGATTTCACGAAGAGATTGGGCGGCTGGCAGGTGCCGGTCGGTGCGCCCCCCGGATAGCTCACGGAGCCGTCACAGATGTAGTAGGGCAGGTACTGACCGACGAACAGGTAGTCCGAGTAGTCGACGACCTGATCAGTCTGGCGATCCGTGTAGGCGCCGGTGTAGAGCACCTCCAGCTCGCCGACGCGGCCGTCGAGGGTCCAGCTCGTGTTGTGGAACCCGTCCTCGATGGAGTCATCCTCGTAGCGCTGGATCTCGAAGTCGTCGAGGCCCGGATCCGCGAAGAACACGCCCTCGGAATCGAGGGTCTGGCGCATGTGCGTGACGAGGACGCTCCAGTCCTCGTTGATGTCGTAGAGGGCGCTCAGGCGCGCGCCGGCGTAGGTCGTCTCGTTGAAGTCCCTCTCGGTACGGCTGCCGTTGTCCGCCTCGAGGAAGGTCACGCCGGAGAGATCCGCTCCGGCCTGGAAGCCGCTGCGCTGTGCACTCACGGGCACGCCATTGGAGCGGACCGTCCCCTCCGGACGGAAGCGGGCGCTTTCGCTCGCGTCGCGGGTTCCGCGCACGTTGTCGATCCAGCCGCCCTGATTGTCCGTGTAGACCACGCCGCGGACCGTCAGGCGATCATTCACGGGTAGATTGAGCATGCCCTCGACGTTGTTGCTGGGCTCGCCGTCAGGGGTGTATTCGGTGCCGAAACGCACGTTCGCGTAGGTACCCGACGGATCCGGCTTGTTCGTGATCAGACGAACCGTGCCCGCTTGGGAGCTGGCGCCGAAAAGGGTCCCCTGGGGTCCGGCCAGGACCTCGACCCGCGACATGTCCGCCGTGTACACGTCGAGATTGCGCCCGGGCTGGGCCAGCGGCTGCTCGTCGAGATAGAGCGCCACGTTCGGCGCCAGGCCGGCGACCCCCGCGGTCGTCAGGTTCGGGGTCGTGGACGCCACGCCGCGAATGTAGATCTGGTTCTGGCCGGGCCCGCTGCCGCCTGCGGTGATGCCCGGCATCTGGATGAGGTAGTCCTTGAAGTCGGTCACGCCGAGGTCGTTGAGCGCCGCCTGGTCCAGCGCCTGAACCGCGACCGGAATGTCCTGGGTGCTGGCGGAGCGCTTGGTGGCCGTGACGACAACCTCTGCGATGGCAGCTTGCGCGGCCGGTGCGCCCAGCGTCGATGCAGCAAGAATTGCGGTGGAGAGCCTGGATTTCTTGAACATGGTTCATCCGGGTGGCTGAGAAGACGAAAATTTCGAGCACGAAGGATACATCAACACTTATTGCCTCAGTCAAACGAAAATACCCGATCAATTACATTAGGTTATGTGGCGTAGAAGGAATGCGAACCCTGGTGGCGGCTCCAGAACAATTTGTGTCCGTAGTAAAAAGCGCGGAGGAGGGCCCGGCGCGCGCCATGACCCGCAGCGACGTCAGCGCGGGGCAGAGCCAGCGCCGGTTTGATGCGACGCCCCTCGTCCTGTCGCGGAGGATCCGCCATGATCGCGCCCCGAGGGCGATGCCCCCGCGCGGGCCGTAGACACCGAGGATTTGGCAGAGGTGAAAGAGGCAGGTGTGAGTGAGGCGCGAAAAAGTGAGTGAGGATCTCGGCAGTTTCGACGTCGTGGTGGTCGGAGGCGGTATCGCAGGCGTGGCGGTTGCCGGCGAGCTTGCGCCCTCGGCGCGCGTGCTGGTGCTCGAGCGCGAAGCGCAGCCTGCCTATCACGCCTCGGGGCGTTCCGCGGCCATCTACATCGAGCCCTACAGCAGTGACCCCATCTTCGCCCTGACCATGGCGACCCTGCCATTCCTGCGCTCGCCTCCGGATGGGTTCACGGAGGTCCCGCTCTGCCACCACCGTGGTTATCTGCTGCTGTCACCGGTCGGGGCCGAGGCGGACGTCGACGACTATCTCGCGCGCTGGCAGCCGCGCTGTACGGCGATTGCCGAGGTGTCCATGGACGAGGCGCACCGGCGCCTGCCGGTGCTTCGCGAGGGCTTCGCCACGCGCGCCGTCTACGACGACAACGCGCTCGCCCTCGACACGAACGAGATGATCCAGGGCTGGCTGCGTCGCCTGCGCGCCCATGGGGGTGTCTTCAGGGGGGGCGCGGAGGTCACGAGCGTCGTCCGCGACGGCGGGCGCTACCGGATCGAATCCAGCGCAGGCACGGCGCAGGCCGATACGGTCGTCAATGCTGCGGGAGGCTGGGCCGAGGGTCTGGGCCGCATGGCCGGTGCGTCGCCCCTGGCCTTCGTCCCCAAGCGCCGCTCCGCCGTGCTCGTGGACGCGCCCCCGGGCCAGGACATCAGTGCCTGGCCGGCCGTCTCGTCGCTGCGCAAGAGCTTCTACTTCAAGCCCGAGGGGGGCGCGCTGATGATCTCTCCCGCCGACGAGACTCCGGTCGTCGCGGCGGACGTCCGCCCCGAGGAGATGGATCTCGCGATCGCCGTCGACCGGGCGGAGGAGTGCGCCGACCTGCGCGTCCGCAAATTCCTCGCGACCTGGGCTGGGCTGCGCACCTTCGCCCCCGACGACGTGCCGGTCTTCGGCTTCGATCCGGCCCTGCCGGGGTTCTACTGGTGCGCGGGACAGGGCGGCACCGGTTTCCAGACCGCCGATGCCGCAGCGCGCTGGTGCGCGGCGGAGATCCTCGCCCGGCCCTTGCCGCAGGATGTGCAGGACCGTGGCCTGTCGCGCGCGTCCGTGGCGCCGGAACGCTTCCTCTGAACCGCACCCGGCCCCGGCGGGCGCCGTGAACGCGGTTCCGCTTCGGGCCTCCGGGAGTGGAGCCCGGCGCCGTGCATTCGCTACAGTGCGACCGGCTCTTTCCTGCGGACATCGAGGACTCCCGCGCATGCATCGGATCCCAAGGCGCCTCCTTCAGTTCGTGCTCTGCAGCGCGGGCCTGCTCTCGATCGGCGCCGCACTGGCCGCGCCGGCGCCCCAGCGCTACATCCACGACGAGCTCCGCGTGGACATGCGCACGGGCCCGACCTTCCAGAACCGGATCATCGATTTCCTGCCGAGCGGCACCCCGATCACCGTTCTGGAGGAGCAGGACGACTGGCTGCGCATCCGTGCCCGGGACAAGGAGGGCTGGATCCAGGCCCAGTACACCACCGACCAGCCCGTGGCTCGCGATCAACTCGCCGCGGCCCGTCGCGAACTGGCGCGGGCGCGCGAGGAGCGTGACGCCCTGAAGGCCCGGCTCGAGGACGTGCAGGGCGAAGCCGGAGATCTGGGCTCGGCCTACGCCGAGGCCACCTCGGAAGCGGAACGGCTGCGCGTGGAGCTGGCACGGGTCCGGGACACCTCTGCCAGGGCCCTGGAGACGGCGGCGGCGCTCGATGCGCTCCAGGGTGAGGCGGCGACCCTGCGCAACCAGGTGGAGACGCTCACGGCGGACAACGTGCGCCTGGCCTCCGACAACCGTGCCGAAGGCATCAAGTGGGGCGCGGCCGCCGTGCTGCTCGGCAGTCTCCTCGCCTGGATCATCTCCGCCATCGGCGGTCGGCGGCGGCGCAGCGACTGGGCCTGAGCCTCAGCGCGGGACGCGCGCCCAGTACACCTCGATGCCGTAGCCGTCCGGATCCCGGCAGCGGAAGTAGACGTAGTCGGCCTCCTCCGTGAGCGGTTCGCTCAGGGCGATGCCGGCCCGCATCAGCCTGTCGTGCAGCTGTTCGACCTCGGTCACGGTGTCCTGTCGGATGCCGATGTGAAGTGCCGTCGCGTCCGCCCTCGCCTCGCCGCGCAGGAGGGCGAGGCGGAAGCCGGCGCCATCGGCCAGGAAGAGGGCGACTTCCTTCCCGTCGCGATCGCGTCGCAGACCGAAGTGCGTACACCAGAAGCTGGCGGTGCGTTCCGGATCGGAAACCGGCAGGGCGAGGTGATCGAGGCGCATGCGGGGGTTTCCCGAGGGTTGCCGACTGTGGTTAGGATAGGCGCAGGGAGTGAGGGAGTCGAAAAGGGAGGGGTCCCATGCGTCCCGTATTCGCTGATGCCGTCGCGCGCCGCCAGGGTCTGATGCTGGCCGCGGCGATACTCGCCATCACGGCCGTCGCCACGATCGCGGCCACACTGATTGATGTCCTGCCGCTCCGCATGGCCGTCGGGGTCCTTGCCCTGGGGAGTGTGCTGGTGCTGCTCGCGCTGAGCGGCATCTCCGTTCAGCGCGGGGTGCTCGGTCAGGCGGCTTCGCCGGGGCCCCGCACGGTACTGGCCTGGGCCGGGACCCTCCTCGCCACCGTGGCCGGGCCGCTGATCACCGCCAAGCTCGTCGTCGCCGTCATCGCCCTGGTGTCCCTGGCGCTCGTGCCCGCCGACGGGGCCGGCGCCTTCGCGGGCGTGGGCATCGCCTGGCTGGTTCTGCCCATGGCGCTGCTGGTGACCGGGACCGCGGCCCTCAAGCTTCCCGCCGTGGCGGTCGGCCTGCCCCTCGACACCCGCGAGGCGATCCGCCTCGCCGATGGCCGGGAGTGGTCGCTGCTGCCCCTCGGCCTCGTGCTCACGACGGCCGTGTTCCTGGTGGTCCTGGGCGTGGGGGCCGCCGGCTTCGGCTCGCCTCTGGGCCTGGTCGCCGTGGCCCTGGGCATCGCGCTGTTCCTGCCTGTCTCCGCAGCCGTCGCGCGGCGCTACCGCAGTCTTCAGCCCGCGCCCTGACGTCTGCCTTGGTCGGCCTCCAGATCCGCCCGCTCGAAGCCGGGGACCGGGACGCCTGGCAGAGTCTCTACGCCGGCTATGCGGCGTTCTACGCGCTGCCGCTCACGACGGAGCGGGCCGACAGGCTCTGGAGCTGGCTGCTCGATCCCGATCATCCCGTGGAGGGACGTCTCGCCGTGCGGGGACATGCGGTCGGGCTCGCCCACTTCCGGGACATGCCTTCACCGCTCCGCGCGACGACGCTCGGCTTCCTCGACGATCTCTTCGTGGACCCCTCCGTCCGGGGGGGCGGCGTGGCCGAGGCCCTGCTCGGGGAACTCGCCGCCATCGGCCGCGCGCGTGGATGGCCTGCCTTCCGCTGGATCACGCGCGAGAACAACTTCCGGGCCCGCGGTCTCTACGAGCGGGTCGCGCAGCGGACGGACTGGGTGACCTACGAGTACGCCTGTGGCTGAGCTCGATGTACCCGGCGAGGTTCGAGGCTGCTGGTCAGACAGGATTGCGTGATCCCGGTCCGGGCGGGGCCGTCTTCGTCCCCTGCCCATCACTCCGTCGCGGATGCCGATCGGCACCGACGCACAGCATGAGGAATGGCCATGAGGACCCGAGCCGCAGGATGGGCCGCCCTGTTGTTCGCGACCCTGCTGATCGTGGCC
The DNA here is from genome assembly GCA_036351555.1 of Pseudomonadales bacterium. Taxonomy (GTDB): domain Bacteria; phylum Pseudomonadota; class Gammaproteobacteria; order Pseudomonadales; family Azotimanducaceae; genus JAZBPF01. The sequence goes on along the minus strand of JAZBPI010000025.1, from coordinate 15,981 downwards.
TGCGCTCAGGGTTACGACGAGGCGGACCTTCGCGCGCAGATGAAGGCAGAGCACGCTCGCGTGTTCAGCCCCATGGGCTGGACGCTCAGGGATTTCACGAGACTGCGCGTCGAGCCGATCGGGGACGAGACCCTGGTCGTCCACGCGGAGTATCTCTTCGAAGGCAGGAACACCGGAACGGATCGACGGATCTTCGTCTTCGAGCGCCGCGGATCGGACTGGGCGCTCACGAGCATGGGCGAGCACGAGAGTGCGCGTTTCGACTGATCGCCGGGGGCGCGAGCCCGTCCGCACCTTCGGTCACGGGATGTCGGCCGCCAGGGCCGGGGTCACGGAGTGACCCGGCTGCAGCAGCCATGCTGCGTGCCCGGGGGAGTGCCTGTCATCGATGCGGTGGCCGCTGATTCAGGGGATCAGCGCGCGGACACGCGCCGCGAGGTCCTCGACGTGCGGGTCCTCGGCGGCCAGCGCCGCGAGGGCCGCGGCCAGTTCGAGGAGGTAGTCGCGATTGCGCCCGCTGGGACCCTCGGCGTGGGCGATCTGCCATGCGATGGCGTGATCGTCGGCAGGTCCCAGCCAGGCGAAGTTGCCGGGCGGAGCGATGTAGACCAGGGCATCGAGGGTCTCGCCGGCGCCGATCTCCAGGCGCACCTGTTCGCGCTCGTAGCCGTTCTTCTCGCGGTGATCCAGCCGTGCAAGGACCTGATCGCGCTCCCGGGAAGGAATCCGGTAGGCCATGCCCGCGCAGACGGCGTCCGGGGCACGGATCAGGGTCACGACGCGACCGGGTGCCTCCGGCAGGCCCCGGTGATCATGGGAGCCCTGCCAGAAGCGGCGGCTCCAGCCGTGCAGTCGGGCAGGGGTCCGCGCGATCCAGGGAACGTCGGGCCGATGGATCAGGGATCCGTAGCCGAACAACCAGAAGGCGCCGTCTTGATCGAGGGGGACGGTCACAGGCATCGATCGCGTGGGCTGCGCAAGGCGTGGGAGTCTAGCAGGGCCATGGCGAAGCGGACCCCGGAGCACAGGTGACGGAGCAGGAGGAACAGCGGTTCGTTGCCATAGGCGGGCCCGACGCGGACGCCGCGGCGCTCTGCGTGGTCGTCGATCGCTCCGGGCACGGGGTGCTCGCCTGGTACGGCGACTGGCGTGGTCCCGCGCCGCGCACGGACGGCATGGTGCTGCCGTCCGCGCAACGCTGGGGTGCACGGCTCGACGAACCGCTGCCCGCCCTGGCCCTGCCGGGTGCGGGCCGCGGCGACAGCGGTGCCCCCGCGCTCGAATACCTCCGCGACGATGGTCGCTGGCGCTTCGTGCCGGAGCGCACCGAGCTCACCACGGATGCGACGCCGGGGCGCTGCTGTCTCGTCCAGCAGGATGCTGCCGCCGAGCTCGAGACCGAGACGGAACTGATGCTCGATCGGGCCAGCGGTGGGCTCCGGGCAAGGACGCGGCTACACAATCGGGGCGCGGATGGCATCGACGTCCGCTGGCTCGCCGTACTCAGCCTGCCGCTTCCCTTCTGGGTGGACACGGCCCTGGAGACCACCGGTGACTGGTGCGGCGAGTTCCGCGAGCGTCCCGTGGCGCTCGCCGAGTCCAGCTTCCTGCGCGAGACGCGCAGCGGTCGGTCCTCCCACGATCGACCTCCGATGCTGCTTCTTTCCGAGGGGATGGCGACGGCGGATCGTGGCCGCATCCTCGCGGTCTCGCTCGCCTGGAGCGGGGATCACCGCCTGCGCATCGATCGCCTGGCGGACGGCACCCGCGTGCTCCAGGCGGGCGTGCTGCTGCACCCGGGGGAGGGGCGACTCGAGGCCGGGGCGACCCTGACCACCCCCGCCCTGTGGTGTGCCGTGAGTTCGGCGGGGCGCGACGGCATCACCGCGCGCCTGCACGAGATCGTGCGGACCCGCGTCGCGCGAAGGACCGGGCAGCGCTGGCCGCGCCCCGTGCACCTGAATACCTGGGAGGCGCTGTACTTCGACCACGAGCCCGCGCGCCTGCGCGCCCTGGCCGCGGCCGCGGCCGCGGTCGGCGTGGAGCGCTTCGTTCTCGACGACGGCTGGTTTCGCGGTCGCCGGGACGATCGGCGAGCGCTGGGCGACTGGCAGGTGGACGCGGCGCGCTATCCCGAGGGGCTCGAGGCGATCATCGACGGGGTGCGCGGTCTCGGCATGGAATTCGGGCTCTGGGTCGAACCGGAGATGGTCAGTCCGGACAGCGAGCTCGCGCGCGCGCACCCGGAATGGATTCGCGGTGCGCGCGACGGCAGCGGCGTCACGGCGCGGCACCAGCGCGTGCTCGATCTCGCGCAGCCCGCCGTCGTCGACCATCTCTTCGCCGTCCTCGACGGACTGCTGTCACGCTACGCGATCGGCTATCTGAAGTGGGATCACAACCGGGTGCTGACCGAGTCCGCGCGCACCGGGCATGCCGGGCACCTCGCGCAGACCCGAGCGCTCCACGAGCTCCTCGAGCGCTTGAACGCGGCCCATCCGGAGGTCGAGATCGAGAGCTGCGCGAGCGGCGGCGGACGGGCGGACTGGGGCATGCTCGCCTTCACGCACCGCGTCTGGACGAGTGACGCGAACGATCCCGTGACGCGCGCCCGCATCATGGCAGGTGCGACGCCGTTCCTGCCGCCGGAATACAGCGGTGTGCATGTGGGTCCGGCGCGCGCGCACGTCACGGGGCGCGTCGCGTCGATCGATTTCCGTGCCGCGGTCGCGCTGCTCGGCCATTTCGGCCTCGAGCTCGATCTCCTGGCGCTCACGGACGTCGAGCGCGCGCGGCTCTCCGCCCATGTGCTGCGCTACAAGCGCTTTCGCGATCTGCTGCACGCGGGCGCCGTGCACACGCCGCTGCACGACGACGATCATCTCGTGCGTCTCGTGGTCGCCGCGGATCGTCGGCGTGCGTTGCTGATCGTGCTGCGCCTCGATGATCGGATTCCCGGTCGGGGGCTGCGCGTCCGCCTCGCGGGTCTGGATCCGTCCCTGTCCTACCGCGTCCTGCTCGCCGAGCCCGCTCCGGAGCCGGATGCGCGACCCGTGGCGCTCGCTGGCGCTGCGCGCTGGCGTGCGCCTGGTGAGGTCATCGACGGTGCCTGGCTCGTCAGCGCCGGGCTCGGGCTCCAGCTCCCGGCGCCGCAGCAGGCCGCCGTATTCGAGCTGATCGCCCTCTGACCGGCCTTCAGGACGGACGACCCTCCACTGCCGCGTCGCCGTAGGCCATGCGCGCGAACTTCTCCCAGTTCGGGCCTCGACGAAGATGCTGGCCGCCATCCACGGACAGCTGCACGCCGGTGATCCAGCTCGCCTCGGGACCGCAGAGGAAACGCACGGCCTCTGCGACGTCGGTGACGGTCCCCGTGCGTCGGATCGGCATGCAGTCGAGGTAGTCGGCGAGGACGTCCGGGTCGTCCTGCAGGGCCTGGCTGAGGTCCGTCTCGACGAGCCCCGGGAGCACGGAGTTGCAGCGCACGCCGGCCACGCCGAGCTCGTCCGCGGTGTTGCGGACGAGCATGTCGATGGCCGCCTTGCTCGCGCAGTAGGCGCCGCCGAAGCGATGCGTGCGCAGGCCTGCGATGGACGAGATGGCACAGAGGGCGCCACCGCCACTCGCCGCGATGGCGGCGCCGGCGTGCTTCAGCGTCAGGAAGGTTCCGTTCAGATTGGTGCGCATGACCCGATCGAAGTCCTCCAGGGACTGCGCCACGATCGGCGCGAGGCCGCCGGTTCCCGCGCTCGCCACGGCGACGTCGAGGCGACGGCCGTCGTCGCTGGCGATGGCGACGGCGCGCTCGAGATCGGCCTCCACGGCCACGTCGCCTTCCGCGATGCGAAGGCGTTCCGACGCCCCGAGGCCCGCGGCGGCCGCTTCCAGCCGTGCCCGTGAACGCCCCATGAGCGTGACGCTGGCGCCGTCCGCGAGGAATCGCCGGGCACAGCCGAGACCGATGCCGCTGCCACCGCCGGTGATCAGGATGCGCCAGTGGGCGAGCCTGTCGTCGTTCATCGCGTTACCCCCTCTGAACCCTGGCCGTCTCTCGAATGGCTGCCCGGCGCGGCGGCCGATCCGCGCCGCACCCGATCAGCCGCGATCCGCTGCCTCGGCAGCGAAGCGCGCGAACCACTCGGTGAAATTGGGCTGTCCCGTGGCGGCATGGCGGCCGCCGTCGACCACCATGGCGTGGCCGGTGACGTAGCTGGCTGCGTCCGATGCGAGGAACAGGATCACCTCGGCGACTTCCTCCGCGGTGCCGAAGCGCCCGAGGGGCAGGCCGGCGCACCATTCCGCGCGCAGGGCCTCGGCCTGCGCCATGGGGCCGAGCAGGGGCGTATCGATCACGCCGGGGCAGACCGCATTGGCCCGGATGCCCTCCCGCCCATGATCGAGGGCGAGGCTGCGCGTGTAGTTCACGACGCCCGCCTTGGCCGCGCTGTAGGCAGCGAAACCATGGTCACCCGCGAGGCCCGACAGGGACGCGACGTTGACGATCGCGCCGCGCTGCTGACGCTGCATGTAGGGCAGCGCGGCACGACAGCCATGGAAGACGCCGCCGAGATCGACCTCGATCACGCGCCGCCAGGTCGCTGGATCGATCTCCGGGGTGCGCCCCAGGGCACCGATCCCCGCATTGTTCACGAGCACATCGAGGCGACCCCAGTGCTCGGCGGCCTCTCCGATGCAGTCGGCAAGGGCTGTTGCGTCCGCCACGTCGCAGCAGGCCGAACGGCTCCCGGGGCCCAGCTGTTCCGCGCACCGTCGAGCGGCCTCGGCATCGATGTCCACGACCAGCAGCCGCGCGCCCGAGGCGGCCAGCTGCAGGCAGGTGGCCCTGCCGATCCCGCTCCCGCCGCCCGTGACCACGGCCGTGCGCCCTGTGAAGTCATGCGTCATCCGCGCCTCCCACCCCGCGTTCTTCGCGCCGCGCTCCGCGCACCGCTCCCGGTCGAGTATCCGGCAACGGCGCCGTGCGAGACAGGGTCCCGCCGAACCTGTAACTATTGGATTCCGGATGCTGCAGGGGCGCTTCACCGATGGCACTGAATCTCCGCTTCGATGCGTCCGACGAGGCCTTCCGCGACGAGGTGCGGGCCTTTCTCGACGAGGCGCTGACGGACGACCTGCGCGAGGCAGCACGCCGGCAGACCACGGTCTTCGCGGACCGCGACGTCGCCATGCGCTGGCAGCGGATCCTGCACGAGCGCAAGGGCTGGGCGGCGCCGACCTGGCCGAAGGCGTTCGGTGGGCCCGGCTGGACGGCCACGCAGCGCTACATCTTCAACGAGGAATGCGCGCGCGCCGGCGCCCCGGGACTCATTCCCCTGGGGACGCGCATGCTCGCGCCCGTGCTCTTCCGCTACGGCACGCCGGCGCAGCAGGAGTACTACCTGCCGCGCATGCTCAGTGGCGAACACTACTGGTGCCAGGGCTACTCGGAGCCGGGCTCGGGGTCCGATCTGTCCAGCCTGAGCACCCGGGCGGTGCCCGACGGCGAGGACTACATCGTCAACGGCACCAAGATCTGGACGACCCACGCGCAGTTCGCGGATCACATCTTCTGTCTCGTGCGCACGGACCCCGACGCGCGTCCCCAGGCGGGCATCACCTTCCTGCTGATCCCCATGGCGACACCGGGGATCACGGTCAAGCCCATCCTGACCCTGGCCGGTGATCACGAGGTGAACCAGGTCTTCTTCGACGACGTCCGGGTCCCCCGGGACAACCGCGTCGGCCCGGAGCACGCGGGCTGGACCGTCGCGAAGTATCTGCTCGAGTTCGAGCGGGGCGGGGGCGGGGCCGCTGCCCGCCTGAAGGTCGCCCTGGAGGAGCTCCGGGCGCTCCTCGACCGGGTCGCCCTCGGTGACGACCACGACCTGCGCAGGCGTGTCGTCGAACTGGAGATCGGGATCCGCGGACTCGAAGTCGCCGAGCTGCAGGCCCTCTGTCGTCTTGCGGACGGGGACTCTCCCGGGCCCGGTTCGTCCCTGCAGAAGAACACCTCCGTGGATCTCGAACAGGCACTCAACGTGCTGCGCCTCGAGGTGATCGGCTACCTCGGTCTGCCGCACTACGGGCTGATCGCCCGTCGCGACAACAATGCCCCGGAGCTCGGAGACAGCGCCTGCGAGGTGGCTGCCGGGCGCTACCTGAACAGTCGGGCGGCGTCGATCTTCGGTGGCTCGAAGGAAGTCCAGAAAAACATCATCGCGCGTGCGGTACTCGGTCTCTAGGGTCGTGGACGCCATGGACACACGACGAGAACAGGTGATGACCCTGCTCGATGCGCTCTGGTCGCGCGGTGACGAGGCACCGCTGCGCGCCTTGGTGTCCGACGACTTCCGCTATGCGCTCTCGGCCGGCACGCGCACCATGGACCTGTCGGCCTATCTGGAGACGGTGCACGGGTTCCGTGCGGCGTTCTCGCCGATCGAACTGCTGTTTCATCGGGTGCTCTGCGAAGGGGGCAGGGTCGCTGCACACTACAGCCTCCTGGGCGAGCACAGCGGTCCGTTCTACGGCACCGAGCCTACCGGTCGGGTCGGTTCCCTCGAGGTCATGAGCGTTCTCCATTTCGAGGCGGACCGCCTCGTGCGCCAGACCTCCGTGACCGATTTCCTCACGCTGCGTCGTCGCCTCGCGGCGCGCGACACGTGAGTTTCGGTGGCTTCGATTCCGTCGAGGGCCTGCGCGGGGCGGCGGTGCGCTTCATGGAGACCGCCTGGCGACAGCGGGATCCCGATGCGGTGCGCGCCCTCGCGGGTCCCGACTATCGCTATGCCCTGGGCAGTCATGACGACACGCTGCCCATCGAGGGGTACCTGCGCCTGCTGGCGACCTTCCAGCATGCCTTCGACGATCTCGTGCTGGCCGTGCTGGAAACCGTGGCCGAGGGGGATCACGTTGCCCTGCACCTGGTGCTCGCCGGGCGCCATGTCCGCGAGCTGTTCGGCATCGCGGCCCGGGGAAGCGAAGGGCGCCTGGATCTCATGACCCGCCTCGAATTCAGGGATCGCAGGGTGCATCGGCAGTATGCGGTCACCGATTTCTCGACGCTGACGGCGATCATGCGCAGCTGAGCGGTGCGCCCGGGTCGGTGATCGCCCTCGTCGCATCCTTGATCAGGTTCGTTCCGGAGCGATCTGTCCATGAGTGAAGACTGCTACACCCGACTCGTCGACCTTGCCGAGGCCATTCGCAGGGGAGAGCTCTCCTCCGAGGCCGTCACGCGCAGTCAGCTCGAGCGGATCGCCCGCCTCGATCCGCACCTTCACGCCTTCGCGCAGGTGTTCACCGACGACGCGCTCCTGCGCGCGCGGCACCTCGATGCGGAGCGCGCCGCGGGCCGACCCCTGGGGCCGCTGCACGGCGTCCCCCTGGCCGTGAAGGATCTGCTCGAGGTCGCGGGCCATCCCTGTGGGGTCGGTTCGCCGGTGTTCGCACAGTGCGTGGCGGAACGGGACGCGACCACGGTCGCGCGCCTCAAGGCCGCGGGCGCGGTCCTGCTCGGTACGCTGCAGCTGACGGAAGGCGCCTTCTCGAATCACCATCCGGACATCGAGGCGCCGCGCAATCCATGGGCCGTCGACCATTGGCCCGGCGTGTCGTCCAGCGGGTCGGGCGTGGCCACGGCGGCCGGTCTCTGCTTCGGCGCCCTGGGCACGGATACGGGCGGCTCGATCCGCTTTCCCTCGGCGGCCTGCGGCCTGGTCGGCGTCAAGGCCACCTACGGACGCGTGAGTCGCGCCGGGGCCTTCCCTCTCGCGGAGTCGCTCGATCACATCGGGCCCATGGCGCGCTCCGTGCGGGATGCCGCGCGGCTCCTCGCGGTCGTCTCGGGCCATGACGATCGGGATCCGACCTCCCTGGCGGTGCCCGTGCCCGACTACGAGGCGGCGCTCACCGGGAAGGTGAAGGGGCTTCGCATCGGGATCGACGATGAGTGGATCCGCGACGGCGTCCAGGCGGAGGTGGTGCACACGGCGCTCGACGCGGCCGAGCTCATCGCTGGCGGCGGTGCAGCGCGCCGGGCGATCCGGCTGCCGGATGCGAGTGCCCTGATCAGCGGCTGGGCGATCACCTGCGGCACCGAGGCCGCGCTCGCCCATGCGGAGACCTTTCCGGCGCAGCGCCGTCGCTACGGTCCGGCCCTCGCCGCGCTGCTCGACCTCGGTCACCGTGCGACGGCCATGGACTACGCGGCCATCGAACGCGCGCGGGAGCACTACCGTCGCGCACTGGATCGTGTGTTCGAGCAGGTGGATCTCCTCGTGCTGCCCGCGATGCCCTTCACGCCCCCGTCCGTACGGGCCATGGATCATCTCGCGGAATCCGAGTACGCCGAACCGATCACCTTCACCGCGCCCTTCGACTACAGCGGTCATCCCTGCGTCACCGTGCCGGCCGGCTTCACGTCGGAGGGCATGCCTCTGGCATTCCAGTTGGTGGGCGCTCATCTCTCCGAGGCCATGCTCCTGCGCGTCGCCGACTACTACGAGCGCGAGACCGGTGGCGCGGCGCGACACCCGATGCTCTGATGCCGTAGGGCACAGCCGTGCTCGTCCTTGCGGGGTCGCTGGGAGCGTCGATCGGGCGCATTCCTGGCGCGGGTCGCGCAGCCCATCGCTACGCACGCGATCGATCGGCGCCGTGTCGGTGCCGAACTTCGCGCTGGATCGCGCAGAACTCGCACATGGCCAGCGCTCGACACTCTTCCTCAACTTTCGTCTTGCTGCGGGGATTTCGCCCGCGACGCGTTCGCGGCGGAGGCGAAGATGCCCTTGGCCATGAGCGACGTCTCGCCGTTGCGGCGGCGCTGATAGATCTCGGCGCGCAGCGCGTGCACGGCGCCGTCGTCCGGCTCGGCGAGGGCGGCGAAGTCGATGAGATGGCAGGCCAGGCGCAGGTCGTCAGCGTCCGCCAGCTCCAAGGCCCGCTTCGCGAGCGCCCCGGCGCCGCCCGCTGCGGTCGTGATCTCCCGGGCGAGGGCCGCATCGGGGGCGGGCTTCAGGCGCGACGGATTGCCGTCCCACCAGCCACCGTAGAGGCGCCACACGTTGCGGATGACGAACTCCGGTTCGTCGTACATGGGACGCATCCAGGGTCGCTCCAGAACCTCGGGCGCGACCCGGACCTCGTGGATGATCGTGTCGAGGGTCTCACCCTCGTTCATGAGTGCCAGCACGTCGCCCACGAGCTGCTCGAGCGTGTCCGCGACATCCCCCAGCACCCGCCGGATCCTGTCACGGCCCTGGATCGGCAGGCCGTGGGCGGGAAGGAAGAGCTCGGCGTCCATGGCCATCATGGAGCGCATGGCGCGGGCCCACTCGAGCGGATAGCGCTGCACCTTCTGCGGATTGCCGGCGTTGGGAAAGTTCCAGATGAAGAAATCCCCCGCGCAGATCGCGCGATGTTCGGGAATCCAGGCCCAGCTGTGATCATCGGTCTCGCCTCGCGCATGGCGCAGCGAGAGCTCGAGGCCGCCGACATCGAGAGCGAGGGTGTCGCGGTAGACCGTGTCCGGAGCGACGGCGGCCGCCGGCAGAAAGCGTTCGGCGCTGTCGCCGATGCCGTAGCCGCGCCGCTTGAAGTTGCCGAACTGGCGCTCGTTGATGACCCGATTGTAGCCGTCCGTGAGTCGGTAGCGATCGAAGCGGCGCGGCACGTTCTCGTGGCCGACCCAGCGCACGGGGTGTCGCCGTGCCGCTGCGTCCTCCGCGAAGAAGCCGCTGCCGCCGACGTGGTCGACATGACCATGGGTGTACACGACCGTGTCGAAGGGTGCGTCCGTCCAGCCGCGAATCGCGTCGACCACGCGACTGCCGCCCTGGGCGCCGCTCGTGTCGAACACCGCAAGCCCCGCATCCGTGCGGAACACGATCGAGTGCGAGAAGGCCTCGACCATGGCGATGTCGTCCGCGATCACCGAGAGCTCGTGATTGATGCGATTGAGCGGACCGATGCTGCCATCGTCGACACCCTCGTCGATGACCTTTGCGGAAAGCGTGAGCAGATCTGCCATCAATGGTTCCTCCCCAGGGCCCCGCGCGAGTGTGCGCCGGGAGCGCAAGCACCGGCAACCCGCTATGATTCCAAGGCAGGGAAGGGTCTCGGAGCCGCGGGGATGTCGTCATGACCGCCGAAACTGAAGAAGAGCGTTATCTGCTCTCCTTCCGTGGGGAAATCCTCGAAGGTCAGCACGGGGCCGTCGTCAAGCAGCGCCTGCAGGCGCTGCTCAAGGTCGACGATGCCCGTGCAGACGCGCTCTTCAGCGGACAGGCCATCGTGGTCAAGCGTGAAGCGGATCGCGATACGGCGGCGCGCTATCAGGCGGCCTTCCGGAAGGCCGGGGCGCGTCTGCGCATCGCGCGCGCGCCGGAGACTGGAACCGGAACAGAAACTGCCTCGCCGCCGGCTGCCGTGCCGAGAAAGCCCACGCTCGCCGAGCGGCTCGCGGCGGAGGCTGGACCGGTCGCCTCGATGTCGGCCACCAGCGCCGGGGTCGACGACGCGGCCCCCGCTGAGCCACAGCCTGTCGGCTCTGCGGCCGATGATCGCGTCCGCTCTGGAGCAGCACCGTCCGGGCCGGGTCCGGCGGCGGGCGAGGGCCCCGACGCCTTCACACTGGCGCCCACCGGCTCGGATCTGCTTGCGCAGGGGGAGCGCCCGGCGGCTCCGGTCGCCGAGATTCCCACGGATCATCTCTCTGCGGCACCGCCGAACAGCGGCTCACTCGAGGATGTCCTGGCGCCTGCGCCGACGCCGTTGCCTCCGGACGTTTCCCATCTCCGCCTGATGGACGACGATGCCACCCCCGAGGTGAGGGCGGAATCGGAGCCCGCCACGCCTGACCTCTCGGGTCTGTCCCTCGCGGCGCTGGGCGCGGATCTGGAAACGCTGCGTCGTGAAGCTCCCGTTGCGGTGGTCGTGCCCGACTTCGAGCTGGTCGATCCCGACCAGGACGCGCCGGCGCGAGCGCCCGCGGCACCGCCACCGCCGTCCACGGATCACCTCGAACTCGTTTCCGAACGCGCCCGTTTCGATACGGAGTAGCGCGGTCGATCGCGCTCAGCCTCGTGCGACGAGGCGTTCGAGTTCGTCGCTCATGCGATCCCACTGAGCCTCCAGGAAGGCCCGGCGACCGTCCTCGTCATCCGGAATCTCGGCGAAGGGGACGCGCCAGAACTTCAGGCGAACCTGGGTGTCGAGCCAGCTGCCGTTGAAGAGCTGCGCGAAGCTCGCGGAGTTCTCGAAGCCCGTGTGGGCGAAGAACACGAGATCGCGCCCGGGATTCGCGGCCAGAAGCCCCAGGGATCCGCCGAGGCGAGGCGGCAGCAGCCGCGGTCGCGCCTCGGCGCGCGCGAGGGCCACGCCGTCCCCTTTCTCGCGCAACCGGTCCAGGATCCGTGCGCGCTTCTCCGGGGAGAAGCGGGTACCCTCGGGATAGATCAACACCCCCTGGTCCTCGGGCAGCTCGTCCAGGAGGCGGGCGATGCCCTCCACCTCGCGAGCGGTGTTCTCCGAGGAGCGATCGGCGAAGTAGTTCGGCAGGCGATTGCCCACGATGTCGAGGCAGGGGTCGAACAGCAATTCCTTCTTCAGCACGTAGCGGAGCCGCCGGCCGTGGGGCAGGCAGTAGAAGACGACGGGCAGGACCGTGTCACCGAAGCTGCAATGGCGAGGCAGCATGATCACCCCGCTCCCGCCCAGGACCTCGTCTCCCTCGACGTCGAACCGCAGGCGAAAGAGCGTCTCGGCGGAGCGCTTCAGGGCGTTCGCCCACCAGAACTGCAGGGTGAAGTTCGCGCGTTCGAAGGCCGCGCGTGCGCCGGGGCCCGGCACCAGGCCGTGCCTCAGCCAGATCCAGCCGGCCGTGACGACGCCGAGGGTCTCGCACCACAGGTAGGCGGTCAGGAAGGCGAGGACTCGCGGCGCGCTGCGCGCGGCCGGCACCAGCAGGCCGACGAGCGCGGAGACGGGCAGCCACAGGGGCAGGCTCAGCGTCATGATCGCGGTCAGCAGGAAGATCAGCGGGACCGTGACGAGACGCCGAGCGATGCTGTTCACGGCGCAGGCACCAGGGGGTCGGGCGCGTCGATCCCTCGGCGGCGCGCATCGATGGTGGACAGGATACGCAGATGCGCCTCGCGGTCGATGGGATAGGCGAGCGCGATCGCCAGCCCGAGAAGATTGAACAGGCTCGGGACCAGGGCATAGAGCACGCGCAGGGCCATCACCACGGGTTCCGATTGCTCCACGTTGGGTTCGTAGCCGGCAAGGCCGAGGATCGGAAAGGCCACGAAGACGCCGAAGGCCGCGGCCAGCTTCTTCGAAACCGCCCAGACGCCGATGATCTCGCCTTCGCGCCGCTGGCCACTGCGCAATTCCTCGTAGTCGATGACGTCGGCCTGCATGGCGGACGGCAGCGCGAGGGTCGCGCCGAAACCGATGCCTGACAGGATCACGAGCACAGCGTAGGCGGTAACGTCCCCGCGACCAAGGAAGAATACGCCAGCGAAGGTGCCGGCGTTGATCGACGCCGCGACGATCCAGGCCCACTTCTTGCCGATGTGTCGTGCGGCCCGAACCCACAGGGGCAGCAGGAGCACGCCGGTCACGAAGTAGAGCAGCAGGAACTTCTCCACGTCCGGATCGCCGATCACGTACTCGACGTAGAAGGGGATCAGGGTCGCCGGCAGGTTGCTGCCGATCGCGGCGACCGTGTAGGACGCCAGCAGGATCACGAAGGGGCGATTCCCGGCCAGGCGGCGCATGGCCCGCAGCGGATGGCTGGTGGGGGCCGCAGTCCGGCTGCGCGCCCGCTCCTTCACCATGTACGCGCACAACAGGCAGGCGCCGATGATGATCGGTGCGTAGGCGATGGCAACGGCCCGGAACTTCGCCCGCTCGCCGGCCGCGTCGCCGGACAGGCCGAGCATGCCCTCGACGAGGGCGGGTGAGGCCGCGGCGATCACGGTCCCGAGAATGAGCATGCCGTCGCGCAGGGACAGGATGGTCGTGCGCTCGTCGTAGTCGAAGCTGAGCTCCGGGCCGAGCGACTCGTAGGGGACGGTGATCGCGGTCCAGAACAGGAACACCGCGAACATGCCCACACCGAACCAGATCACGGCGGCGTCGGGGCCGAGCGCCGGGGGCGAGAAGAGGAGCAGGATCGCCACCGTCAGCGGCACGACGCCTCCGGCGATCCAGGGGCGCCGGCGGCCGAAGCAGGTGCGGGTCCGGTCCGAGAGGGTGCCGATGACCGGGTCGCTCACCGCGTCGAAGAGCCGGACCGCGAGCAGGACGAAGCCGACCAGGGTGATGTCCGCGCCGATCACGTCCGTGTAGAACTTCGGGATGTAGACGTAGATCGGGATCCCGACGACGGCCAGCGCGAAGGCGGGCAGGGCATAGGCGATCCGCACGCCCCAGGCGACCTGTTTCATGGGCTGTCTTCGATCCTGAGCGGGGGCCGTGGCTGCGCGGGATCGACCGTGCAGGCGGGGCCCGTCGATTCGTGGGGCATCCATGAACGCGCAGGCGACGTGATCGGCGTGTGAGAGGCCGGCGGCAGCTCGTCGATGACGACCGGGCGCCGTGTACAGTAGCGCCATGAACTCCGCCCCGGACAATCCTGCGGCCTTGCGCACCTCGGCGCGACGCCTGCCGCGCGTCGGCGGACGTTGTGACCCGGCTTTCCGCTTGCTCGGACAGCACTTCGTCGAACGGCTCGCCGAGGTGGAGCTGGGGGCGGCGCTCGCCGTGAGCCTCGATGGCCGCCTCGTGGTCGATCTCTGGGGCGGCTGGATGGATCGGCGCAGGCAGGTGCCCTGGCGGCGCGACACCCTCGTCAGTCTCTTCTCGGCCAGCAAGGGACTCTCGGCGTTGTGCGTGCTGCAGGCCGCGGAGCGCGGCCTGCTCGACCTCGACGCGCCGCTGGCGAGGGTCTGGCCCGAATTCTCCGGTGCGGCACGCGACGCGGTGACGCTTCGCGGTTGCCTCGATCACTCCGCGGGCATGATCGGCTTCGATCCCGCGGCAGACCTGCCTTTCGAGGCCCTCTACGACTGGCCTCGGGTCGTGTCGGTGCTGGCGGCGACAAAGCCCTGGTGGCCCCCGGGCGACGGGCACGGCTATCACGCCCGTACCCAGGGGTTCCTCCTCGGAGAAGCCCTGCGCCGCGTCTGCGGGCACACGCTCGGTGCCTGGCTCGCCCGGGAGGTGGCGGGTCTGGCAGATCTCGATCTGCTGCTGGGCGTCCCGCCTTCGGAGCTGGGGCGCTGCGCGGAACTCGTGCCGGCCGCCCTGGGGCCGGATCCTGCCGCGGAGGCCCTGTTGCGCGCCATGCGGGAGGACAGCCTGGCCGCAGTCGCCTTCGCGCGGCCCCCGGCGCCGCGGGGCTACATGAACAGCGAGGCGTTCCGGCGGGCTGAACTGCCCGCGATGAATGTGCACGGGACCGCACGGGCGCTGGCGTCCGTCTACGGCGCGCTCGCGCTGGGCGGTGCGCCCTTCGTCGGCAGCGAATTCCTCGCCGAGGCCACGCGTCCGCAGCGCGAGGGAGCGGATCGCGTCCTCGGCCGATCGACCTGCTTCGGCCTCGGATTCATGCTGTCCCGCCCTGCGCTCGCCTTCGGCACCTCGGACGCCGCCTTCGGCCACCCCGGCGCCGGAGGCTCCCTGGCCTTCGCCGATCCGTCGCGTCGCCTCGGCTTCGCCTTCGTGGTGAACCGCATGGAGCCGGGCGTGCTCGCGGGCGGCAGTTCGGCCCACGCACTGGTCGCAGCCCTGGAGGAGGTTCTCTGAACGGTCTCGATGCACGCATCGCGCTCGGCCGGACGCTTCTGGGCGCGCTGCTCGTACTCTGGGAGCGCCGCCGTGGCCTCGCCCATGCGCTGACCCTCCCGGCCGTGGCCTACCTCGCCTTCGACGGCTGGGCGGCGTGGCGGCCCGAGGCCGCCCAGGCGGCGTCTCCGGGCGCGGTGCTGCTCGGCCTCGCCCTGCACGTGCTCCTGTCGATCCACGTGCTGCGGCTGGTGCTGGAAGGGGAAGGTGCCGTTCCGCCCTTCGGTCTCGTGGGCTGGGGGCGCCGACAGTGGCGCTACCTCGGCGGCATCGGTCTGCAGACGCTCGTGGTCGCCATGGCCGTGATGACCCTTTCCCCGGTCGCGCTCCTCGGTACCCCGGGCATCGCCGTCTGTGCCCTGGTGTCGTCCTGGGTGGCCGGCCGGGCTGCGCTCCTGCTCCCGCCCCTGGCCCTCGATCAGCCCTGGGACGCGCGTGCAGTCTGGGCACGTGGCCGGGGCGCGGGCTTCGCGCTCGCGTTCATCTACGTGGGTCTGCCCCTGCTGCAGACCCTGCTGATCTATCCCCTGGTCACCAGCGACCTCCTGGCCCTGCAGATGCTCGGCTCCATGCTCGCGCTCCTGGCCTCCGCCTGGTCCCTGGCGGCGCTCGGGCTGGCCTGGGTTGCCCTGGCGCCCTCGACGGCCCCCGTCGAAGGCGTGCGCGCCGCGCCGGGGATCCGGGTGCTGCCCGATGCCGTTCGGGGGCTCCTCGAGCTGCAGGTCCGCGGTCGTTTCGAGGCGAGGGATTTCGGCCACGCGGCGGCGGGGGACGGTCTGGTCGGCTTCCATGGTCGCCTGCGCGGGCTCGTACTCGACGTCCAGGACGAGGCCTGGGATCCGGCAGGCGCCGGTGAGCGGGTCTGGGATGCGCTCGACACGCTCCTGTCGCACCTCGGGCTGGTACGCATCCATCACGAACACCTCGAGCGCGTGGCCGTGCTCGGGGACGGTGGCTGGTCGCCCTACCTTGCTCGCCTCGGCAAGCACTTCGGCCACGCAGAGCTTCGGCTGTTCCCGCCGCTGCAGGCCGAGGCCGCTCGCTGCTGGGCCGCCGGAGAAGCGGGCGCCTGAGCGTGCCTCCCGCCGAAGGGCCGGTGCTGGATCAGGCGGAGCGCGGCGCGATCGG
>JAZBPI010000024.1:0-47424 GCA_036351555.1 Pseudomonadales bacterium | reverse complement strand
GGTCCGGCTGCGGCCAGGCGACGCGCGGGCGGTGCGTGCCGGCGCCAAGCGCGTGTGTCCGACGCCGTGTCGTCTGGGCATCCGAGTGCGGCTAGCTGTGAGGCTGCCGCGACCGTCGCCCCGGGCGGCAGCTCGATCGAGCGAGAAGGAGAACGAAGCATGGCAAGGCTGGTGATCACCGGTGCGAATCGAGGCATCGGACTGGAACTGACCAAACGCTATGCGGCGGCGGGCCATGCGGTGGTCGCCTGCTGTCGCGCGCCGGCGCAGGCGGAGGTCCTCGCCGAGCTCGCCGCCGGACCGGCGGACGTCAGGGTGCAGGCGCTCGACGTCGCGGACGCGGACTCCGTCGCGGCGCTCGGCGCGGCGCTCGCGGACGAGACCGTCGACGTGCTGATCAACAACGCCGGAATCTCCGGGCCGGCGCGGGCGCATCAGTCCCTCTGGGACATGGACTACGACGGCTGGGCGGAGACCTTCGCGGTGAACGCCATGGGCCCGCTGCGGGTCCTCCAGGCACTCCACGCGCCCCTGAAGCGCGCCGCCCTGGGCAAGGCCGTGACCATCACGAGCCAGCTCGGCGCGCTGTCCCTGCAGTTCCCGACGTCCTATGCCTACTGCTCGTCGAAGGCGGCGGTGAACAAGGTCATGCGCCTGGCGTCGCTCGAGCTCGAGAAGGGGGGGATCGCGGTGAGTCTCATCCATCCGGGCTGGGTCAAGACGGACATGGGTGGTGCCGGCGCGGATCTGACCGTGGACGAGAGTGCGGCGGGCATCATGGACGTGATCGACGCCCTCACCCTGGAGACGACCGGTCGATTCCTGAAATGGAACGGCGAACCGCACGACTGGTGAGGTCGTGCGGCGCGCCGCGGTGGGTCAGAGCTCGACGTTGCCCGGGCGCGGACCCGCGCCGGTGGGGGTGCCCGTCGCGCTCCCTGATGCGGTCGGCGCTGCCGGCGGCTCGAGCCAGCGATTGAGCTCGACGATGTCCGCCGGGGTCAGGATGCCGGCCTGACGCTTCAGGGACACCACGTCCTGCACGAAGTCGATGATCGAGTTGTCGTGGTCGCGGATCGCGGAGAACACGGCCCGCTGCGCGATGAGCACGTCGACCACGTTGCGGGTGCCGACCTCGTAGCCGGTCTGCGCGGCCTCCAGGGCGGACTGGGTGGAGATGATCGCCTGGGCGCGGGCCCGCGTGCGCGCCACGTCCCGCTTCACGTTGATGTAGAAGGCCCGGGTCGCCTGGGTGACGTTGCGGAGCGTGCCCTCGTAGGTCTCGACGGTGCTGTCATAGCGGGCGTAGGCCTGACGGCGCTGGCCGCTCACGCGCAGGCCGGAGAACACCGGCACGGTCACGTTCAGGGCGATCACGTCCTGCTGGTTGTCGCGCGCGAAGTTGCTCGCGGTCTGGCTGATGAGATCGAACTGGTCGACGTCCGACTGGCTCTCCGTGTGGGACAGGCTGAGGCTGACCCGGGGCAGGTGCTGGGATGCGGCGGCGCGGGCCGCCTGCATGGCTGCGTCCCGGCCCAGCGCGGAGACGAGCAGATCGATGTTGTGCTCGCGGGTGAAGGCGAGCCAGGGCTCCACGTCGTCGGGAGTCGGATCGATGACCGGGAAGGCCTTGCGCAGGGTCCACAGCTGCGCATGGGGGCGCCCGGTGATCGTCGAGAGGATCTCCAGGGCGACGTCCAGGGCGGCGTCGTCGGCGATGCGGTTCGCCACCGCCGTGTCATAGCCGGCCTTGGCTTCGTAGACGTCCGTGATCGCGACCAGACCGACCTCGAAGCGCTGCTGCACCTGGTCGAGCTGGGCGGCGAGGGCGTTCTCCTCGGCGCGGGAGGCGGACAGATTCGCGGCGGCCCTGAGCACGTCGAAGTAGCGGCCGACGGTGCGCACGATGAGGTCCTGCTGCGACTGGGTGAAGGTCGCCCGGGCCTGCTCGGAGAGCTCGGCGCCGCGGCGGAAATTGAACCAGGCACCCAGATCGAAGAGCGGCTGCTCGAGGGCGATGTTCCAGTTGCTGGCGTCGATGGTGGAATCGGTCTCGTTCGGGAAGACCTGCGCACCGGCCGCGAAGGCACCGCGCGATTCCTGTTCCACGTCCGAGGTCTGGTAGCTGCCGTTGACCTGCGGCAAGAGGCCGGCGCGGGCAATGCGTCGCTCCTCGAGGCCCGCGCGGTAGGTGGCTTCCGCTGCGGAGAGCACCGGATCGTTGCGCAGGGCCAGTTCGTAGATCCCGGCCAGGGTGTTCTCCCACTGCCGCTCCATCTCCGGCGTCAGCGTGGGCAGGGGTGGCAGCGTGCTGTCCGTCCAGGCGTCGCCTGCCGTCGCGAAGCGCGACGCGGCAGGCATCTCCGCGGCGCCTGCCGCAGCGGCGACCAGAAGAAGGGCGCAGACTGTCCAGCCTCGCCGACGGATGATTCGGGGGCGATCCTCGCTCACTGCACGATGCTCCAGACGGTGGGTGCGTCGGCGGTCCGAAGGACCGACGCTGCCGCGCCCGCACGTCGGGACGGACGGGACGGATGACATGGACAAGGGCTGGACGCCGGTCCCCGGCGCCACGCATGGCGCTTTCTACTCGCTCCGGTCCCGTGCGGTCAACTCGGCCCGGGCCGGTCTGCGGCAGGCCGAACCCCTGCTGCGTCGGGCCGTGCACGGAACCGGCGCCCCGGCGGCTCAGACGATCCGCGTGTCGGAACGACCCCAGTAGCGGTCCCGCAGCAGACGCTTGTAGAGCTTTCCGGTGGGCAGGCGCGGCATTTCCGCGATGAAGTCGACCGAACGCGGCACCATGTAGTGGGCCAGATGGGTGCGGGCGAAGGCCAGGAGCTCGGCTTCCAGAGCGGGGCCGGGCTCGACGCCGGGTGCCGGCTCCACCACGGCTTTCACCTCCTCGCCCATGTCCTCGTTGGGCACCCCGAACACGGCCACGTCCGCCACCTTGTCGTGGAGCACGAGCGCATCCTCGACCTCCTGCGGATAGATGTTCACCCCGCCGGAGATGATCATGAAGGCCTTGCGGTCCGTGAGGTGCAGGTAACCGTCGTCGTCCAGATAGCCGACATCGCCGAGCGCGGTCCAGTTCGCATGTTTCGGATGCTGGCAGGACGCGGTCTTCTCCGGCGCGTTGTGGTATTCGAAGGGCCGCTCCGGCTGCTCGAAGTAGACCAGGCCCGCCTCGCCGGTCGGCAGCTCCTCACCTTCTTCGTCGCAGATATGGATCACGCCGTTGACGGCGCGTCCGACGTAGCCCGGATGGGCCTGCCACTCCTCGCTGGTGATGAAGGTGGAGCCGTTCGATTCGGTCCCCGCGTAGTACTCGTAGAGGATCGGCCCCCACCATTCGATCATGCGGCGCTTCACCTCCACGGGGCAGGGTGCCGCCGCGTGGATCGCCACGCGGTGCGTCGACAGATCGAAGCCGGCGCGCTCGGCCGGGTCGAGCTTCAGCATGCGCACGAACATGGTCGGCACCCACTGGCTGTGGGTCACGCGCCACCGCTCGATGAGCTCGAGGGCGAGGACGGGATCGAACTTCTCCATCATCACCACGGTCCCGCCCAGGGACTGGGCGCCCATGGAGAAGGCGAAGGGGGCCGCGTGGTAGAGCGGTGCCGGTGACAGATAGATGCTCGCCTCGCTGAAGTGGTACTGCCCCGTGAGCGCCGCATTGATGCGCGTGCCTTCGCGGATGCTCGCCCCGGAGAGCGGGCGCTTGATCCCCTTCGGGCGTCCCGTGGTGCCGCTGGAGTAGAGCATGGCGTCGCCGGCCGGCTCGTTGCCGCGCGGGGTCACGGGGCTGTCGGCGATGCTGCGCTCGAGCGACTTCCAGCCCGCAGCGACGCCGTCGCACATGAGGAAGTGGTCCACCTCGGGGCAGCGCGGTACGAGCGCTTCCGCCACCTCGGCGCGGGCGTGCGAGGCGAAGACCGCGCGTGCGCCGCAGTCCTCGACGATGTAGGCCGCTTCGTCGGCCGTCAGATAGCGATTGATGCAGGTGATGTAGAGGCCGGAGCGGAAGGCTGCCCAGGCGATCTCGAAGAAGCGCAGGTTGTTCTCCATGAACAGGGCGACGTGATCGCCCGGCACCAGGCCGTGATCCGCCAACCAGTTCGCGATCCGGCTCGACGCGGCGTCGAGTTGCCCGTAGCTGAGCACCTCGCCGCTGGTCGCGTTGATCGCGGCGGCCTTGCCGGGCGCGACGCGCCCCCAGTGACCCGGATACATGTGCTGCGCTCCCCTGATGCCCCGCCTCCGAGCCTACTGGAGGTGACGGCACGCCAGAAAGTCCTGTACACATTGGCCGGTCCGGCGTGAGACGGCGCCGGGGGCTTCGGGAGGGGAGCAATGACCATCGTCAGACCGAGGATCACCACTGGAGATCGATCCCTGAAGGACCGCGTGGCCATCGTCACGGGCGCGGCGAGCGGCATGGGGCGCGCGACCGCCTACCTGCTCGCGGACGAGGGTGCGAAGGTCGCCGCCATGGATCTCGACGAGGCCGGCCTCGCCGAGACGATGCGCACCATCGAGGAGGCAGGGGGGCAGGCCCACGGCTGGACCCTGGATGTCAGCGATTCGCAGGCCGTCGATCGGGTGTTCGCGGACGTGGTCGAGCAGTTCGGCGGCATCGACATCCTCATCAACAATGCAGGCATCTCGCGCTTCACCCCGATCGATGCGGACGACTATCTGGAGATCTGGGATCGTCATCTGGCGGTCCTGCTCACGGCGCACGTGCGCACGGTGCGAGCAGCTCTGCCCTGGCTGCGTCGCTCGGATGCGCCGCGCATCGTCAACATCGCCTCCACGGAGGGGCTCGGCGCGACGCCCATGGGCAGCCCCTACACGGCCGCGAAGACCGGCGTCACCGGCCTCACGCGTTCCCTCGCCGTCGAACTCGGCCCGGAAGGCATCACCGTGAACTGCATCTGCCCCGGGCCGATCCGGACGGGCATGACCGATGCGATACCCGACGAGCACAAGACCATCTTCGCCAAGCGACGCACGGCCCTGAAGCGCTACGGCGAGCCCGAGGAAGTGGCCCAGATCACCGTGTCGCTCTGCATGCCCGCCGCCAGCTACATCACGGGCGCCGTGATTCCCGTGGACGGCGGGCTCATGGCCCGCAACGCCTGAGGAGGACATGGCCTTGGCAGGGAGCGGTTCGGTGGAGGACGAGGCTCGGTCGCTGGCCGCCAGCGGCCCCGGCGATTTCCCCTTCGCGTGCCTGTTTCGCGTGCGCTATTCGGAGATCGACGGTCAGCAGATCGTCTTCAATGCCCACTACCTGACCTGGTTCGACACGGCCCTCTCCGAGTACTTCCGGCACCTGGGCATCCTCTACGGCAGCAGCCGCGAGGGAGCCGAGCCGGTGGACTTCCACACGGTGCGCAATCTGATCGACTACCACGCGCCGATCCGCTTCGACGAGGTGATCGCGGTCGCGGCGCGCCCCGGTCGGATCGGTCGGTCCAGCGTGACCTTCGAGCTCGCGATCTTTGCCCGGGGCGAGACGCGGCCACGGGCGAGCGGTCAGGTGGTCTGGGTCTGCGCGGGCATCGGCGATCACCGCTCGCAGCCGATCCCCGACGCCATGCGCATGCGCTTCGAGGGCGCGCGCACGGCAGCGCGCGTGGAGATCGATCCGGTTCAGCTCTGACAGAGGAGGGGGGCGAGCGTGAGCGGATTCGAGGGGGGCTGTCGCTGTGGCGCGGTGTGCGATCGCGCCACGGCGGATGCGTTCTTCACGGGGCACTGCCACTGTCGGGATTGCCAGTACGCATCGGGGGGCGCCTACGCCCCGGTCGCCCTCGTTGCGAAGGCGGCGCTGGAGAGTCACGGCGAGACTCGTGCCTTCACCGTGGCGGCGGACAGCCGCGCGCAGGTCACGCGCCGCTTCTGCCCGACCTGCAGCACGCCGCTGTTCTCGGAGGTGTCGGCGAATCCGGACGTCATGGTGGTCAAGGCGGGGACCCTGGACGATCCGTTCCTGCTCGCGCCGTCCATGCACATCTGGACGGCCAGCGCGGTGCCCTGGGCCGAGACCTCCGGCACCCTGCCGAGCGTGGCCGGCACTCCGCGCTGAGCTCCGGCGCAGCGGGCGCGCGCTGCTGCTCTGCCTCGGCGTCTGCCTCGGCAGCGGTATCGGCGCGCTCACCTCTCTTGCTCGGGAAACGCCCATGCTGCTCACCGCCTTCGATGCAGGAACGCCGGACCTGGGCTGGTACGTCGTCGATGACGGGGTCATGGGTGGCCGCTCCCGAGGCAGCTTCCGCATCGAGGCGGGGCAGCTCCTCTTCACGGGCGTGACGAACACGAAGGGCGGTGGCTTCTCGTCGATCCGGTCCGAGTCGCGCCCCCTCGATCTGTCCGCCTTCGAGGGCCTTCGCCTGCAGCTGGCGGGAGACGGGCGTCGCTACATCTTCCGGATCGAGACCGCGGATGGGACGGCCTACTGGGCGGAGTTCGCCACGGAACCGGCCGGCATCCGCAGCGAGCGCAAGCTGCCCTTCGGCCGCTTCCGCCCCCACTTCCGCGGGCGCTGGCTCGACGGACCGGCGCTCGATCCGGGTGCCGTCACCAGCCTGGGCCTCATGATCTACGACGGACTCGACGGTCCCTTCCGCCTCGAGGTGGACCGCATCGAGGCGTACTGAATCGAGGGCGCCGCCGTCGCCGCTGAGGCGCGCGCCCACAGGGCGTGATCGGTCAGATTCTGCTGTCCAGCGATCCGTCGTGGGAGCCGGCTTCAGCGGCGACCGTTTCGGCTCGAGGACGAGTCCGGGCGAGTCCGCCTGGAGCAGTTCTGCCGCAGGCCCCGTTCCTGCTCGGGAGGGCTCTGGTTCGCCGATCTCTTTCGGCCCGGGTGGATCCTGTCGAGGCACAACGAGTCGAGTGGCCGAGGATGATTCCGCCGCCGATGAAACGCGCGCCTACAGGGCGCGACGCCATGACTCGGAGACGGCGAGGCTGCGCCGACCTTTCCGGTCCGCTACTGCATCCAGATCATGTACTGGCCGGGCAGGACCCAGCCGAGGGCGGCGAGGAAGAGCACCCCGAGCAGGAGCGCGCATCCGGTGAGCGCGACCACCACGCCGTGGAGGCGATCGAAGCCCGTTGAGCCAGCGTCCCGTGCCGCGTTGATCGCGGGAATCATGCGCAGCGGCAGCCACAGGCAGATCGTGAACAGGGAGACGAGGGCCAGGAGTACGGTGGTGTACTGCACGCCGAGCGGTCCCTTGGGCACGAGCGCCGCGAGGGCCGCGATGAGCGCGAGGCCACCAAGCACGCCGCCCCGGTAGTAGCGGGGCCAGAAGGCCCGCAGGAAGCGGGCGGCAGCGTCCTCGGGGAGGACCCGGACCGCGACCGGCGCGACGGTCCCGCCGGCGAAGGCCAGGCCCCCGATCAGCATGGCGCCGCCGAAGGCGAGGGTGAGGAGCAGGTAGGCGTCGGTCAGATCCTGCACGGAGAGACTCCTGATTGGGAATGGACAGATCATGTACGATGGACGCAGATCCTAGACGAAACCTGTACAGGATGCAGTCATGCCCGCGCTTCGCCAGGCCCCCGTCGCCGAACTGCCCCCCTTCCTGCTGCGCGAGCTGCGCTCGGATCACGCGGGAGAACTCGGCGCCGTGTGGATCTACCGCGGCATCCTCGCCGTGAGCCGCGATCCGACCCTCCGCGCCTTCGCCGAAGCGCACAGGGCATCGGAGCAGACCCACCTCGATTTCTTCCTGACGCACCTTCCGGTGGCCTGGCACACGAAGCTGGGGCTGCTCTGGCGCCTCGCCGGATGGCTCCTCGGCGCCGGCCCCGCCCTGCTCGGTCCCCGGGCCGTGTACCGCACCGTGGCGGCGGTGGAGCGCTTCGTCGACGGCCACTATGCGGATCAGATCACCGCTCTCGAGTCCCTGCCCGAACACCGCTGGCTCCAGCTGCATCTGCAGCGTTTTCGCGAGGACGAACTGCATCATCGCGATGACGCGAACGCCCGCTTCGCCGCCGCAGGCGCACAGGGTCCGGCGCGGCTCGCGGCCTTCTGGGAGGCCGTCGTGGAGCAGGGCTCCGCGATGGGCGCTGCCGTAGCGCGCAGGGTCTAGGACCGGGGGCCGCATGCGCGGCGAGGCGAGCGCATCGCGCGACGAAGGGACGGTCACGGACCACGCGCTCCCCTAGAATCGGGCCATGAACCAGGGAACGCCCCAGGCGGTGGAGGTGGCGCCGCGTCGTCGCGCGGCGTCCGCGGATCCGGTGGGGCGCCTGCTCGCAGCCTCGGAATTCGTCGGCCATCGCACGGCGCAGTTCTGGATCCTGCAGGCCATCGGCTGGACCGGCTGGGGGCTCACCTGGGTCGCCTCCGGTCTGTACTGGGGTGCGCGGCCGGCCTACAACCTCGCCATCGTGGCCGGCATGGTCACCGGCATGCTGCTCACGGGCCTGCTCCGCGAGATCTACCGAGCCATCTGGGACCGCGAGCTCCTGACCCGCGTGCTGGTCGCGGGCTGTGCGTCCTACGTGGTGGCCGCGCTCTGGCAGGTCTCCAAGAACGTCGCCCTGTTCGAGTTCTACAGCGACGCCAGCGCGCAGACGTACGGCTTCGAGCACGGCCTGAGCTACCTGCGCGGCGTCGTGACCTCCTGGTACATCATCCTCGGCTGGAGTGCCCTCTACTTCGGCATCAAGTACTACCGCATGCTCGTCGCGGAGCGTGCCCGCGCCCTCGAGGCCATGGCGACGGCGCGCGACGCCCAGCTGCGGATGCTGCGCTATCAGCTCAATCCTCATTTCCTCTTCAATACGCTCAACGCCATCTCCACGCTCATCCTCGCCCGGGAGGGAGACCAGGCGAATCGCATGGTCACGCGCCTGTCGAGCTTCCTGCGCCACTCCCTCGACAGCGATCCCATGCAGAAGGTCGATCTCGATCAGGAGGTCCGTGCCCTGCGGCTCTACCTCGACATCGAGCAGGTCCGCTTCGAGGAACGCCTGCGCATCGAGGTGGACCTTCAGGGAGCGGCCGGGCGCGGGCTGGTGCCCAGCCTGATCCTGCAGCCGCTCGTGGAGAACGCCATCAAGTACGCCGTCGCGCGCAGCGAGGACGGGGGCTGCATCCGCATCCGCGCCGCGGTCGAGGGTGACCGCCTGGTCATGGAGGTGGCCGACGACGGCCCGGGCCTGCCGGAAGGCTTCTCCCTCGAGGGGGACGCGCGGGGCGTGGGGCTTCGCAACACCCGCGATCGCCTGCGTCAGGTCTACGGTGACGCGCACGAACTGCGCCTGTGCGCCGCGCACCCGCACGGCCTGTGCGTGCAGCTCCGCATTCCCTTCGAGACCCGGGAGATCGCGCCGTGACCGATCCATTGCGTGCCCTGGTGGTCGACGACGAGGGTCTTGCGCGGCGGGGTCTGCGCCTGCGCCTCGAGGAGATCGATGGCGTGGACGTGGTCGGCGAGTGCCGCAACGGACGCGAGGCGCTGGCCTGCATCGCGGAACAGGCGCCGGATCTTCTCTTCCTCGATATCCAGATGCCCGGGATGGACGGGCTCGCGCTCGTGCGCGAACTCCAGTCCGACGCCATGCCCCTCGTGGTGTTCGTGACGGCCTACGACCAGTACGCGGTGCAGGCTTTCGATCTCCATGCGGTGGACTACCTGCTCAAGCCCGTCGAGTCGGAGCGCCTTGCGGAAGCGGTCGGGCGTGCCCGCCGGCTGCTCGGGGATCGCGGCGCCGCGACGGAGAAAGCGCGGCTGCTGGAGCTCGTGCGCACGCTCTCCGATGACGGCTCCATACCGGGCGCGCTCGACGCGGAGGATCGGGGGCCCGGCTTTCCGGAGCGGCTCGTGATCCGCGACGGTGCGGAGACCACGCTGGTCCCGGTCGCGACCATCGACTGGGTCGATGCCGCCGGCGACTACATGTGCATTCATGCGGCGGGACAGACGCACATCATGCGCAGCACCATGAAGGCGCTCGAGGCGCAGCTCGATCCCGACCGCTTCCTCCGGATCCACAGGTCCACCCTCGTCAACGCCGCGCGGGTGACCAAGGTGCGCAATCACATCAATGGCGAGTTCTTCCTGGTGCTCGAGGGAGGCACGAGCCTGAAGATGAGTCGCTCCTATCGTGACCGCATCGATCGGGTGCTCGGGGCCGGTTAGGGGCCGGCGGCGCCCCGAAGGCCGCGTTGCGTCGAGGCGGGCGGCGCCGGACACTGGCGCGCCGTCCCTTCCGCGGAAGCGCCGAATGGTGATTCGTGCCCGCCGGTCCCGTGCTCGCCGGTCCCGACGCCTCGGGTCCGCACTGGTGCTGCTTGCCTGGCTTCTCTCGCCCGCTGCGCTGGCGCTGCGGTGTCCGGGGGGCCTCGTCGACACGGGCGCGCACAAGAGCGAGGTCCTGAGTGCGTGCGGGGAACCGGTCAGTCGCGAGCAGATCCTGATCCATCCCCGACGCGCGATTCGATCCGGACTGCCGGGCGAGACGGAAGGTCTGGATCTGCCTCTGCTCGTGGAGGAGTGGGTCTACGAGTTCGGCCCGCAGCGCTTCCGCCGCCTGCTGCGCTTCTCGAACGCGCGCCTGACCCTGATCGAGACTCTCGACAAGCCTCGCTGAGCGACGTCGTCGTCGCGCGACGCCAGCTCCCGGGCATAGACTGGGTGCCGGCAAGGGGAGGGGTGTCATGGCCTACGACTACGAGTTGATTCACGTCGAGCTGGACGCGGGGGTGTGTTTCGCGACCCTCGACAATCCGCCGATCAATCTGATCACGCTCGCGCTCTTCGCGGAGCTCGCCGCCTTCGCGGCCGAGGTCGAAGCGGACGAGTCCGTGTGCGCGGTCGTCCTGAAGAGTGCGAATCCGGAGTTCTTCCTCGCGCATTTCGACGTCGAGGCGATCCTCGGCTTTCCCGTGGACGAGCCCGCGCGGCGCAGCGAGACGCTGAACGACTACCACCTGATGTGCGAGCGATTCCGCGCCATGCCCAAGGTCACGATCTGCCAGATCGAGGGCCGTGTGGGCGGCGGTGGGAGTGAGCTGGCGTTGTCCTGCGACCTGCGCTTCGGCGTGAGAGGGAAGACCCGGATCTGCCAGATGGAGGTCCCCCTCGGGATCCTCCCCGGCGGCACCGGCACGCAGCGCCTGCCACGGCTCGTGGGCCGGGGGCGTGCGCTGGAGATCATCCTCGGCGGCGACGACCTGGATGCGAAGACGGCGGAGGCCTGGGGCTATCTCAACCGCGCCCTGAAGGCCGACGAGATCGGGCCCTTCGTGGACGCGCTCGCCCGCCGCATCGCCTCCTTCCCGCCGGAGGCGGTGGCCCTCGCGAAGGCCTCCGTGGACGCTGCGGAGCGGCCCCTGGCCGAGGGGCTCGCGGAGGAGGCCTACCTCTTCCAGTGCCTCCTGCGCACCGAGGCCGCGCAGACCAACATGCGCCGCTTCCTCGAAGTCGGCGGGCAGACGCGCAAGGGCGAGAAGAAGGTCGGGAAGCTCGTCGGCAAGCTGGGCCGGACGCCGTCGTGAACGGTGCCGGTCCGCTCTACGGAGAGGACCTCGCCCACATCCACGCCACCGGCTTCGCGGGACACGCCGCGGCGGCGGCACCGACGATCCTCGCCGAGCTGGCCCGCGCGGGTCTGCTCGAGGCGCGCGTGGTCGAGCTCGGCTGCGGCAGCGGGGACCTGCTCGCGGCGCTGCAGGCGGCAGGCCACCGGCCCGTCGGCGTCGAGCCCTCGCCGGCGCTGCGACGCCGCGCGCTGCAGCGCGCGCCGGGCGTCTCCGTACTCGATGGGACTGCGGACAAGGCAGACCTCGTCGGGGCGGACGCCGTGGTCGCCCTTGGCGAGGTCTTCAACTATCTGCCGACCGCTGGACGCGCCCGCTCCCTCGGCCAGCTGGTCCGCCGTGTCGGGGGCGCGCTGCCGTCCGGTGGGCTCCTCCTCTTCGATCTGATCGTGCAGGGCGCGCCCTCCCTGACGGGACGAGGCTGGCGCGAGGGCGAGGACTGGCTCGTGGCGACGGATTTCGTCGACGCCGGGGACCGCGGCAGGCGCACGATCGTCACCTACCGGCGCCGTGGCGAAGCCTGGCGCCGGGGCGACGAGGTCCACCGGATCCGCATTCCGGCGCGAGAAGAGGTGGTCGCAGTGCTGCGCGCCGCAGGCTTCGCGGTACGCGTGCGCCGATCCTGGGGCGAGGCGCCGTTGCTACCGCGTCGCCTGGCCTTTCTCGCGCGGCGGCGCTGACGGACCGGAGCAGGGTCAGGGTCGCGAGCCGGCCGCCGCCGGGAGGGTCCTCGGCGGTCAGGTTCCCGCCGTGGAGGCGGATCGCGGAAGCCACCACCGCGAGGCCGAGCCAGAACCGCCGGTCTCCCGGGCGCGTGACGGATCCGGGCGATCGAAGGGCTCGAGCACGCGCACCTGCTCCGTTGCGGGAACGCCAGGGTCGCGATCGCCGACGGTGAGGCGCACCGCCCCGCAGGCGCCTCCGCCAGCGCCGTGTCCGCCGCTGACTGTGAGCGCTCCGACCGGAGCGGTGGGGCCGCGCCCTCAGAGCGCAGCCAGCAGCTCCGGCAGTGCGTCGAGCCGCCGCAGGGCGAACACCCCGTCGGCGTCGACGGCGTCCGGCGCCACGTGGACCACGGTCATGCGGGCCCGACGCGCGGCCTCGAGGCCCACGGCGCTGTCCTCGATCACGAGGCAGCGGTCGGGCGTCACGTCCAGGGCGGCGGCGGCGTGGAGGAAGAGATCCGGCTCGGGCTTGAAGCGATCGATGTCGTAGGAGCTGAAGATCGCGTCGCCGAAGTGGTGGCGCAGCCCCGTGATCTCCAGGGCCAGCTCGATCTTCGGACGCGGCCCGCCGGAGGCCACGCAGCGGGCCCAGGGCCCGGTCGCGAGTTCATCGAGGGCATCCCCTGCTCCGGGCATGGGCCGCAGCTCCGTGGCGAGGAGCGCCATCATGCGCGCGCGGTAGGCGCTGACGAACTCGTCCCCGAAGCGCGTGCCATAGCGCTCGCCGAGCACCTCGAGGGTGCGCGCGAGCTCCCAGCCCCGGAAGGCACGGCTCAGCTCCTCCGCGTCCGCGGCGTGCCCGCGGGCGGCGAGCTCCCGGGCCATGGCCACCTGGCAGAGGAACTCTGAATCGACGAGCGTGCCGTCGTTGTCGAAGATCAGCAGATCGAACACGGTCTGTTCCGGGCTGCGAGGGGACGGTGGGGCCGGCCTCAGAGGGCGGCGACCTCCGAGATGAACTTGTAGCCGACGCCACGCACGGTCTGGATCGGATCGACCTGCATCGGAGACGCCGATTCGAGCTTGCGTCGAAGCTTGGAAACGACCACGTCGATGGTGCGATCCCGCCGCTCCCTGGGCTTGCCGCTGACTTCCTGGGAGATGTCGTTGCGGGTGAGTGCCTGCCGCGGGCGCTGCGCGAGGCAAGCGAGGATCTGCAGCTCCATGGCGGTGAGTTCCACCAGCGCCCCGTCGGGCCCCTGCAGTTCATGGGCGTCGAGGTCGAGGAGGAAGCCGTCGAAGCGCATCTTGCGGGGGCCGGCGCTGGGTGCGGGGCTCGACGCGTCCTGGCGACGGCGCAGGACCACGCGGATCCTGGCGAGCAGTTCGCGCTGATCGAAGGGCTTGGTGATGTAGTCGTCCGCGCCCAGTTCCAGCCCGATCACCTTGTCCGATACATCCTGGTCGCCGGTCACGAAGATGATGGGGGCGTCGTAGTGCTCGGTGATCTCCCTGGCGAGATCGAAGCCGTTTTCCCGTCCCAGGCGGATGTCGAGCAGCACCAGATCGACGTCGCCGGCCTCGAAGGCGTCATGGAGACCACGGCCATCGGCCGTGGACGACACCCGGTAGCCGGCGCGCACGAGAATGTTCTCGAGCAGGCGCTGGATCAGTTCATCGTCGTCGACCACGAGGATGTGCGGCACGCGAGACTCGTCCTCCACAGGCTGGATGCCGCCCCCGGGCAGGCAAGGGCCCGAGGCGACCCGATTACACGGTCAGGGGTGCGCCGGGTCAAGGTTCCCGCCGGCGCATCCAGCGGTCCGTGACCCTGTTCCGGGCCCTGGAGCGTCCGGCCGCCCATCCGTTGACGGGGTCTCTTGACCGGCCCTCGGTGGGCTCGCTATCTTCGTCGGTCTCCATGGTGCACCGCACAATCCCGGGCGTGACGATCGCCTGGCCTTCCTTCGGATGTCTTCATGACCGAAATCTCCGCAAGCCTCGATGCGCGGAACGTCGAGGCGCGTATCGGGCCGCCCGCGCGCGTGCTCGCGCTCCTCGAGGCGCCGCGCGCCCTGTCCGAGTTCGCGACCCTGGGGTCCGCCGCCTGCCTGCTCGCCCGCGCCCCGCGGGGCGACGGCCACGGCGTGCTGGTGCTCCCGGGGTTCACGGCGTCCGATCAGAGCACGGCGCCCATGCGCCGCTTCCTCGTCCAGCAGGGCTATCAGGCCGAGGGCTGGTTGCTCGGGCGCAACATGGGCCCCGTGGACTCGCCGCACATGGAAGGGCAGCTTCTCGCGCGGCTCTCGGAGCTCCGCGAAGCCACGGCCGGGCGCCCGGTCAGTCTCGTCGGCTGGAGCCTCGGTGGGGTCCAGGCGCGGCTCCTCGCGACCCGCTGCCCCGAATGGATCCGCCAGGTGATCACGCTCGGAAGTCCGATCGGCGCGGATCAGCGTGCGACCAGCATCCATCGCTTCGTGGAGGGGGTCACCCGGCGGGAGATCGCGCCCGAAGCCATGGCCGAAGGGCTCGGCGGCGCAGGATGGCCGCGCCTCGCCCCGCCGCCGGTGCCCTGTACGGCGATCTACAGCCGTACGGACGGCATCGTGTCCTGGCGCATCTCGCGGGAGCCGCCGTCGCCGCTCACGGACAACATCGAGGTACGGGGCAGTCACTGCGGGCTCGGTTTCAATCCGGCCGTGCTCTGGGCGATCGCCGATCGCCTGGCCCTCCCCGAAGGCGCCTGGACGCCCTTCGCGCGCGAGGGCTGGCGTCGTCTGGTCTACGGCCCCGCGGAGCCCGATCCCGCCGGGCACGCCGCCTGACCGGCGCGCTCGACCCTTTCCCGACCCCTGGTGCCGCACTGTCGGCCGTGTTCCGGAGCACCATCCACCCATGCAACAGATGACCGCGCAGGAAGCGTCCTTTCTCTACCTCGAGACGCCGAATGCACCCATGCACAGCGGTGCGATCACGATCTACGACCAGCACACGGTGCCCGGAGGCGTGCAGGCGTTCAAGGCCATCCTCGAGGCCGTCGACACGCGCCTGCATCTGGCGCGGGCCCTGCGCCAGAAGGTCGTCCGGGTACCGCTGAATCTCGACCACCCCTACTGGGTCGAGGACGAGGAATTCGACCTCGAGTTCCATGTGCGCCACATCGCGCTGCCGGCCCCGGGCGACTGGCGCCAGCTGTGCATTCAGGCTGCACGCCTGCACGCGCGGGCCCTGGATCTGACCAAGCCGCTGTGGGAGTTCACGATCATCGAGGGCCTCGATCGGGTGGAAGGCCTGCCGGAGGGCTGCTACGCCCTGGTGTCGAAGGTGCATCACGCCGCGATCGACGGCCTGTCCGGCTTCGATCTCGTCGACGTGCTCAACGACGTCCTCCCCGATGCCGCGCCGCCGTCCCCCCCCGCGCGCCCCTGGCAGGCCGAGGCGCGCCCGGGTGCGGCCGCCCTGCTGGCCCGTGCCTGGGGGCATTCCATCCTCCGCCCCTTCCGGCTGGCCGAGGTGGCCTTGCGTTCCGTGCCGGCGCTGGCGAGGGTCGCCGAGGGCTTTCTCGATGCGAGCCTGCGCCGCGTGGGGCCCGTGCCGAGGACGCGCTTCAATCGCGCCATTTCCGCTCACCGGGTGGTCGAGGGGCAGGTGTTCTCCCTGGATGCGCTGCACGCGATCCGGGATGCGATGCCCGGCGTCACCAGCAACGACGTGCTGCTCGCGCTCTGCGGGGGCGCCCTGCGCCGCTACCTCGGAGAGAAGGACGAACTGCCCGCTTCCTCCCTGGTCGCGCTGACGCCGGTGCCCGTGCCCGACGAGCGCGCCCGTGGCGTCCTCGTCGAGCCCGTGAACCTGAGCCTCGGCACGCACATCCCCGATGCCATGCAGCGGCTCTACTACGTGGCACGGGCGTCGGGTCCGTCCCGGGCGCTCACACGCGCCATAGGCGCGCGCCTCATGACCGATGCGGCCTCCTTCGTGCCCGCGGCGCTCGCCGGGGCCGCCGCACGGCTCTACTCGACGCTCAGCCTGGCGAATCGGCACCAGCCGCTGTTCAATTGCGTGGTGACCCAGCTGTCGGGTCCCGATCGCCCTCGCTATGCGGCTGGCGCGCGCATGGTCACGCAGTTCGGCACGGCGCCGCTCTTCGACGGCATGGGCCTGTCCTTCATGGTGTTCAGCTACTGCGATCACCTCACGCTGTCCTTCACGGCGTGCCGCGAGATGGTGCCGGACCCGGAACGACTCTCCGCCTGCCTGCGCACGGCCTTCGACGAGCTCGTGGCCGGCGCTGCAGGGGGACGGGTCGAGCCCTCGGCCCCCGATGACGCGCTCCGCGCGGCCGCAGCAGGGGTCGCCCTTGCAGCGGGTACGGCGCCCGATCGCGCAGTGCGGTCCGAGGGCGTCATCCACGACGACGGTGCAGAAGCGCCGCGTGCGAATCTCACCGGAGATCAGCAGCGATGAGCGAGACGCAGACACGGACGGTGCTCGTCACCGGCGCTTCGGCAGGGATCGGTCAGGCGCTGGCGCGACAGTTCGCTGCCGCGGGACACGACCTGGTGCTGGTGGCGCGGCGCGCAGACGCGCTGCGGGCGCTGGCGGAGGAACTCCGGGCGCGACACGGGGTGCGCGCCGTCGATCTGCCCCTCGACCTCGCCCAGGCGCGCGCGGCCGACGCGCTGCTCGTCGCCCTGGAGCAGCGTCAGCTGTCCGTGGACATCCTGGTCAACAACGCGGGCGTCCTCGAGGCCGGCGCCTTCCGCCTCGCGAACCCGGAGGATCTCGAGCGCATGATCCAGCTCAACGTGTCTGCGTTGACGCTGATCGCACGCGCGCTGCTCGAGCCGATGGTGAGCCGGGGCTGGGGCCGCATCCTCAACGTCGCCTCGGTAGCGGGCTTCCAGCCGGTCCCGGGTCTGGCCACCTACGCGGCGACCAAGGCCTTCGTGCTGGCCCTGACCGAGGCCATGAGCGAAGAGCTCAAGGGAACCGGTGTCACGGTGACGGCGCTCTGCCCGGGCATCACCGACACGGAGATGGCGCAGCGCGTCAACGACGTCAATCCGGCGCTGGCGATCCCGCCCGCATTCATGTCCAGCGTCGAGGCCGTGGCTCGCGAGGGTTTCGAGGCGACCATGAAGGGTGAGGTGATCCGGGTCCCCGGCCTCGCCAATCGGCTCGGAACGCTCTGGACCCAGGTCCAGCCGCGCTGGCTGGTGCGCACCCTCGGCGGCATCGTCGGCCGGCGTCTGCTCGCGGACCGCTGAGCGGCCCGTACTCGCAGCGGATCGCCAAATCCCTTAGGGTCCCGTCACGGAAGCGGTGTGGACGAGCGCGTGGCGAGCAAGGCGATCGTGGGCTGGCGGGAGTGGGTGGCGCTGCCGGAGCTCGGGATCCCGCTCGTCAAGGCCAAGGTCGACACGGGCGCCCGGACGTCGGCGCTGCACGCCTTCGAGCTCGAGCCCTTCGAACGGCACGGCGCGCCCTGGGTGCGCTTTTCCATGCATCCGCGTCAGCGGGACCGGACGCGCGTGGTCCGCTGCGAAGCG
The DNA here is from genome assembly GCA_036351555.1 of Pseudomonadales bacterium. Taxonomy (GTDB): domain Bacteria; phylum Pseudomonadota; class Gammaproteobacteria; order Pseudomonadales; family Azotimanducaceae; genus JAZBPF01. The sequence continues at coordinate 29,632 of JAZBPI010000024.1, read as the reverse complement.
CCCGTCGTCGACGAGCGCCAGGTGCGGGATTCCGGCGGGCATCGCGAGTCGCGGTTCGTGATCGAGACGAGCGTCGCCCTCGGCGAGGCCCACTGGCCCATCGAGCTGACGCTCACGTCGCGAGACGACATGCTCTTCCGCATGCTGCTCGGGCGCACCGCGGTGCGTGGACGTTTTCTCGTCGATCCGGGTCGCTCCTACCTCGTCGGTGGCCACGGCCCCCGGGGGCGCGAGGGTTGATGTCCCGCCCGCTGCCAGCACCAGACCGAGGCGACCCCCGGGGCGGGTCGCCTTCGAATCCATCGACCGGACGTGCTTCATGAAGGAACCACGCAAGATCGGGGTGCTGTCGCGCAATCCCCGGCTCTACTCGACGCGGCGCCTCGTCGAGGCCGCCCGTGAGCGCGGCCACGAGGTGCAGGTCATCGACACCCTTCGCTGCTACATGAACATGGCCTCGGCGAAGCCCTCCATGCACTTCAAGGGCGTGGCCCTGGAGGGCTTCGATGCGGTGATTCCGCGCATCGGAGCCTCGATCTCCTTCTATGGCGCCGCGGTGGTGCGCCAGTTCGAGATGATGGGTGTCTACAGCGTGAACGAATCGGTGGCCATCACCCGCGCGCGGGACAAGCTGCGCTCCCTGCAGCTCCTCGCCCGCAAGGGGATCGGCATGCCGGTGACCGGCTTCGCGCACTCGCCGGACGATATTCCCGACCTCATCAGCATGGTCGGGGGCGCGCCCCTGGTCATCAAGCTGCTCGAGGGCACCCAGGGCATCGGCGTGGTGCTGGCGGAGAATCCGAAGGCCGCGCAGAGCGTCATCGAGGCCTTCATGGGGCTGAACGTGAACATCATGGTGCAGGAATTCATCAAGGAGGCCGGCGGCGCCGACATCCGCTGCTTCATCGTCGGCGGCAAGGTGGTCGCGGCCATGAAGCGGCAGGGTGCGCCCGGAGAGTTCCGGTCGAACCTGCACCGGGGCGGCAGCGCCGAAGTGGTGCGGATCACGCCCGCGGAGCGGCAGGCGGCCATCGGCGCGGCGAACGCCATGGGCCTGAACGTGGCCGGCGTCGACATCCTCCGGTCCAATCACGGTCCGCTCGTGCTCGAGGTGAACAGCTCGCCCGGACTCCGCGGCATCGAGGAGGCAACCGGTCGGGACGTGGCCGGGATGATCATCGATTTCATCGAGCGCGAGGCGAAGCCGAACCGGACGCGGACCCGTGGCCGAGGCTGAAGAGGGCGCGATCCGCGGCTTCGAGCAGCGCGCCCCTGCGCAGGGGCCGCTGACCCTCCACGGCACGCAGGTGCAGCCCGGCACCCACGTCACCATCGATCTGCCGGTGGCGCAGCTCTACACGCACACGGCCCTGAACATCCCCCTGCAGGTCTTCCGTGGCCGGAGAGCCGGCCCCGTGCTGCTTCTTTCGGCGGCGATCCACGGTGACGAACTCAACGGCATCGAGATCATCCGCCGGATCCTCCGCCATCGTGCCCTCGGCCGGCTTCGCGGCACGCTGATCGCCGCGCCGGTCGTCAATGTATTCGGCTTCATCCATCGTGAGCGCTATCTGCCGGACCGTCGCGATCTCAATCGATGCTTTCCGGGCAGCGAACGGGGCTCTCTCGGATCGCGCGTCGCGGATCTGTTCAAGCGCGAAGTACTGGATCTCTGTACCCACGTGGTCGACCTGCATACGGGCGCGATCCATCGATCGAATCTGCCGCAGATCCGCGCGGACATGAGTCAGCCCGATGTCGCGGCCATGGCGCGGGCCTTCGGCCTGCCGGTGATCCTCGATTCCTCGCCGCTCGCGGGCTCCATGCGCGAGGTGGCGGGCAACGCCGGGATCGTGGCCCTCGTCTACGAGGCCGGTGAGGCGCTGCGCTTCGAGGAGGCGAGCATTCGGGCGGGGGTGCGCGGCTGCATCCGGGTCATGCGGCACCTCGGCATGCTGCCGCCGTCGAGGCGCTCCCGGTCGCGCAGCTGGGCGCCCTTCGTCGCGCGATCCTCCCAGTGGGTCCGGGCCGACATCGACGGGGTGTTCCGACCCCATGCGGAGCTCGGCGCGCACGTGAAGAAGGACGACCTGCTCGGCAAGGTCAGCTCCCCCATGGGTGAGGGCGAGGTGGAGATCCGGGCCCCGGCTGCGGGCGTCCTGATCGGTCGCAACAACATCCCGCTCGTCAACGAGGGCGAGGCGCTCTTCCACATCGCCCGCTTCGACGAACTCGGTGACGTCGTCCGGGGCGTCGAGGCGTTTCGGTCCGTGATGCTGGAGGGCGACGAGCCCATCGATCCCCCGGTGGTCTGACGCGCCGAGGGCCGGGCTCGGTCGTCTTCGGATCGCCTGCGGTAGACTTCGGCCCACGGCACCCGCACAGGAAGGCTCCCCATGAGCACTCAGGCGAACACGACGACCACGGAGCGCGAGGACACGCCGCGCGAGACCATGCTGGCGATCCTGGCGAAGCAGCGACAGGCGCGTCTCGACGAGGGCCCCGTCAGTCTCGAGACGCGGATCGACCGGATCGATCGCGCCATCGGCCTGCTCGTGGATCATGCAGAGCGCTTCGCGGAGGCCATGCGCGCCGATTTCGGCCATCGCTCCGTGCATCAGTCCCTCTTCACGGACATCGCCAGCTCCATCGGCCCGCTCAAGCATGCCCGGAAGCACGTAGGGGCCTGGATGCGCCCCGAGAAGCGCAAGCCGGATCTGGCCTTTCGCCTCATGGGCGCGAAGGCGCGGATCGAGTACCAGCCGCTGGGCGTGGTCGGCGTGATCAGCCCCTGGAACTTCCCGGTCCAGCTCACCTTCGCCCCCCTGGCGGGCATCTTCGCCGCCGGCAACCGGGTCATGATCAAACCTTCCGAGTACACGCCCGAGACCTCGGCGCTCATGGCGGAGCTGTTCGCGGGCGCCTACGACGAGGACGAGGTGGCAACCATCGTCGGCGGGCCCCAGACCGGTGCGGACTTCTCCGGGCTGCCCTTCGATCACCTGCTCTTCACGGGGGCGACCTCGGTTGCGCGCCACGTGATGCGCGCAGCGTCCGAGCACCTCGTGCCCGTGACCCTCGAGCTGGGGGGGAAGTCTCCTGTCGTGCTGGGCCGGAGCGCGGATCTGCAGCAGGCCACGGACCGGATCATGATGGGCAAGATGCTCAACGCCGGGCAGATCTGCCTGGCGCCGGACTACGTGATGGTTCCCGGTGAACGCCTCGACGAGTTCGTCGACGCATCGCGGCGCTCCGTGGCCCGGATGTTTCCCACGCTGCTCGACAACCCGGACTACACCTCGATCGTCAACGAGCGTCACTTCGAACGACTGCAGGGTTATCTCGACGATGCGCGCGACAAGGGTGCGCAGGTGCTCGAGATCAATCCTGCGGACGAGGACTTCCGTCAGCAGGAGCACCACAAGATCCCGCCGACGCTGGTGCTCGACCCCAGCGACGAGATGAAGATCATGCAGGACGAGATCTTCGGACCGCTGCTCCCGGTGAAGCGCTACGATCACGTCGACGAGACCATCGACTACGTGAACGCGCACGATCGTCCGCTCGGCCTGTACTATTTCGGCCGCGACGCCGCGGAGGAGAAGCGCGTGCTCTCGCGCACGACCTCCGGCGGTGTGACCGTGAACGACGTGATCATGCACGTCGGGCAGGAGGATCTGCCCTTCGGCGGGGTCGGGCCGAGCGGCATGGGCGCCTACCACGGCCTCGACGGCTTCCGTCGCTTCAGCCATGCCAAGTCCGTGTTCACGCAGACGCGCCTGGATGTGGCGCGGCTCGCAGGTATTGCCCCGCCCTGGGGAGACAAGTTCCTCAACATGGTGAAGGGGCAGATCAAGCGCTGAGGCGCCGTCACGGCAGCGGCAGGACGGGGTCCGCTGCCGGCACCGCGTCATGGCACGGCCGGCGCGGAATCATCGCAGGGGAGAGGAGCATGACCACCACCGGTACGGCGGCGGCGCCGCCGTCTGTTCTCTTTTCCGAGGCGACGCGACGCTACGTCCTCGGCGTGCTCGTCGTCACCTATACCTTCAACTTCATCGATCGGCAGATCCTCGGCATTCTCGTCGAGCCGATCCGTCTCGAGCTCGGTGTCGGCGATACGGAGATGGGCCTGCTCACCGGTCTCGGCTTCGCGATCTTCTACACGCTCATGGGCATTCCCATCGCCCGCCTGGCCGATCGCAGCAACCGTCGCAATCTGATCGCCGGTGCCGTGGGCGTCTGGAGCCTCTTCACGGCCGCCCAGGGCATGGCCCAGAACTACTGGCAGCTGCTGGCCTTCCGGGTCGGTGTCGGCGTCGGCGAGGCGGGCTGCAGTCCGCCGGCGCACTCCATGATCTCCGACTACTACCCGGCGAATCAGCGCGCCACGGCCCTGGGGCTGTACTCGCTCGGGATTCCCGTGGGCATCCTGTTCGGGTTCTTCGTGGGTGGCTGGATGAACGAGTTCTTCGGCTGGCGCGTGGCCTTCTTCGTGGTGGGGATTCCCGGTCTGCTGCTGGCGCTGGTGATCCGCTTCACGGTGCAGGAGCCGCCCCGAGGCATGTCGGAGGCCCGCGAGACCGTCGATCCCGAGGCGGCGCAACCCGCCATCGGCCGCGTGTTCGCCTATCTGGTCGCGCGCCGCTCCTTCGTGCACATGGCCATCGGTGGGGGCCTCGCGGCCTTCGTCGGCTACGGGCTCATTTCCTGGGCGGCGGCCTTCCTCGCGCGCACCCACGGCATGTCGTCCGGCGAGATCGGCACCTGGCTGGGCCTGATCTTCGGCATTCCCGGCGGCATCGGCATCGCGCTCGGAGGGCGCCTGGCGGATCGCTACGGCGCCCGGGATTCACGCTGGTATCTCTGGGTCGTCGCGGTGGCGCTCGCGATCTGCTTTCCGGCGGGAATCGGCGTCTACCTGACGGGGAACGCGACCGTGGCGCTCCTGTTCCTCATCATTCCCGTCATGCTCGGCAACTTCTATCAGGCCACCACCTTCGCCCAGACGCAGACCCTGGTGGGATTGCGCATGCGCAGCGTTGCTGCCGCGATGCTGCTCTTCACGGTCAACATCATCGGCCTTGCCCTCGGGCCGTCCGTGGTCGGCTTCGTGAGCGACCTGCTCGCCCCGAGCTACGGGGACGATTCCCTGCGCTGGGCCCTGCTGATCTGCTCCGTCGGCAACCTCTGGGCCGCCTTCCACTACTGGCGCGCGGGCATCCATTTCCCGCACGACCTGTCGCGCGTCGAGGACTGACGGCGGGCGCGGGCCTGGTCTATTCGAGGCTCGCGAGCGCCTCGCGATACTGCCGGGAGTCGGGGCGCAGCTGCAGGGCGCGGAGCAGGTCCTCGCGCGCGTCGGCCAGTCTGCCCAGCTTCTCGTAGACGATGGAGCGATTGTAGAAGATGAGCGGATTGCGGCCCTCGCTGTAGAAGATCGCTGCTTCGTAGTCCTTGAGCGCGTCCTCGAAGCGCTTCGCCCGCACCATCACGTTGCCGCGATTGATCAGCGCGTGGACCAGCGTCGGATCCATGGCCAGAGCCTGGTCGAAATCGGCGATGGCCCGTTTGGTGCGGTTGCTGCGGCTGAAGATGAGACCGCGATTGCAGTAGGTCGCCGCCAGGTCCGTGGTCGAAAGGGTCTCGCGCTCGATGGCCTCGGTGCAGACGTCCGCGGCGTTCAGACTGCCGATTTCCGCGAGCGCGTACTCGTAGCAGCGCTGGGCGTTGGTCAGGCCGATCACCGTTTCGGCGGCGAGCAGGGGCCCGGCGAGACAGCACAGGGCGAGCACGAGGGCGCTGCGGCCGAGGGTCGCGCGCGGTGCGGATTGCTGGTTCATGGGGCGTCACCTCCACAGGGCCCGCGAGGTCCTTCGAGAATACGCCCTGCGCGTCCGCGCAGGGTACTCAGGTGCAGTCGAGCTCCAGGGTCACCTGGCGCGCTTCCTCGGCGAGGGCGTCGATGAAGGCCGTGATGGGGGCCGCCAGGGCTCTGCCCGGGATCATGTCGATCGCCAGATCGATGCGGTCGACGCGCCCCAGGCCCTCGTTGAGGACCAGGGCGCTGAAGTTCAGCGTGCGGTCTCCGGTCCAGGGGCGTTCCGTGCCGGGCGTGACCCGCAGCGGGCGGTCGCGGAGCACGAAGCCGTCGAAGATCCCGCGCGCGTGACCATAGAGCGCATCGCGCATCTCCGGGTCTGCGGGGCGGGTCACTTCCCGCGGGCGGTCGCCGAAGGTCCCGGGCGCACGCCAGCGGACCTCGAGCGGCAGGTTCGCGCCGGGATAGAAGGTCGCTTCCCACCATCGATCCTGGAAGTCGCAGGCGACGGAGGCGGTGATCCGCAGCCCCGGGGGGGGCGTTTCCGGGAGCACGGCCGCTTCGGCGGCGATGCACGACAGGGAGAGGAAGAGGGCGACGCAGGAGGCCGGCAGCTGGGGGCGCATCGGGACGGTTCGGGGACGCAGGGACTGGAGCGCGCACCTTGCGCTGGGTCCGGTCTCGATGCAAGTCGGCGGACTTGCTGTACAATCCGACCGCGGCGCTCGCCGCGCGCAGGTCCTGACGCGGGCGCGTCACAGGAAGGTTCCATGACCAGCCAGCCCCCGACTGCGGATGATTTCGTCGCGCAGATCGATCTTCAGCGCTATGAGCGCCACGGCTATCTCATCGTGCGCCGCATGGCCGACGCCGGTACCGTCCAGCGCATGCGCGCGGCCGTGGAGGCGGCCCTCGATCCCCTGCTCGGCCCCGCCGAGTTCGAGGCGGACGTACACTATCCCGGTGCCCCGGCATCCCGCCTCGACGAAGGTGGGGAAACGCCCCGGCGGTTGCTGCACGCCATGACCCGGGACGCGATCTTCCGCGACTGGGCGACCAGCGCACCGATCGCACGCCGGCTCATGTCGCTGCTGGGTGGCCCGGTGCGCGTCGCCCAGACGCACCACAACTGCATCATGACCAAGTATCCCGGTCATTCGAGCGAGACGCAGTGGCATCAGGATATCCGCTACTGGTCCTTCGATCGGCCGGAGCTGGTGAGCGTCTGGCTGGCGCTGGGCGAAGAGACAGCGCGCAACGGTGCGCTCTCGGTCATTCCGGGCAGCCACCATGCGGAGCTGGATCGCGGTCGGCTGGACGCGGAGCTCTTCCTGCGCACGGACCTCGAGGAAAACCGGTCGATGATCGATTCCGCGGTCCAGCTCGAACTCGGCCCCGGCGACGTGCTGTTCTTCGACGCGAAGCTCTTCCATGCCGCCGGCATGAACCGGTCCGATCGGGTGAAGCTCTCCGCGGTGTTCACCTATCACCGCGACGACAACAATCCGATCCCCGGGACCCGCTCGGCCAACTATCCCTCGATCCCCCTCGCCATCGACGATTGAGGGAAGGGGCTACAGGCGTCCCTTCCTCAGGTCGAGGCGTCCACGAGCCAGGCCCAGGCGGAGCACGTCGGAGGCGCCCTCGGTGAAACGCAGGGCGCGCACCTCCCGGTAGAGCCGCTCCAGCGGATGGCCCTGCACGAGGGCGGCGCCGCCCTCGAGCTGGAGGGCCATGTCGATCACCCGCCCCGCCGCTTCCGTGGCGAACACCTTGGTCGCGATGGTCTCGTTGATCGCGTTCTGCCCCGCGTCGACGAGTCTTGCCGTCCGATAGAGCATGCTGCGCGCGGCAAAGGCGTCGATCCGGCCGTCCGCGAAGCGCAGCCGGACGCCTTCCCGATCGCCGAGCGGGACGCCGGCGCCCGCCCGGGCGCGCAGGCGCGCCTCCAGGTGCCCCAGCGCGAACGCCATGAGCCCGCAGGCCTCCGCGGCGATGGCCAGGCGCGTGTCGCCGATCTGCGCGAGCGCACGGGGCAGGCCCTCTCCCGGCGCGCCGAGCAGGGCATCGGCACCCACCCGGACGCCGTCGAGATCGAGTACGACGTGATGGGAGCCGTCCATGGAGCTGAACGGCGCGCTGCGCGTCAGCCCGGGCGCCGTCGCGTCGACGACCGCGGCCAGCGCACCGCCGGACTCGAGCCGCGCCACGATCGTGAAGAAGTCCGCGTCCGCGCCGCCGGTCACGTAGGCCTTGCGGCCGTGCAGGTGCCAGCCGCCGTCTGCCGCCTCCCGGGCCCAGGTGGTCTGCTCCCGCGCGTCCGTGAAGGCGAACGCGGTGCGCGACTCGCCACGCATCAGAGGCGCCAGGTAGCGGTTCTCCAGGGTCCCCGTGACCCCCGCGAGCAGGCCGGGTCCCGGCCCGAACACGAAGCGGCGGGCGGCAAGCCCCGTCGCGGCGATGCGCTCCCGAGCGAGACAGAGGGACACGGCGTCCGCGCCGGCGCCACCGAAGCGGACCGGCTGAGCGAGGCCGAAGAGGCCCGCATCACGGGCGGCTGCGGCGATGGCATCGATGGTGGCGCGCCGGGTTGTGCCGTCGCCGGCGGCCGAGGCCCTGTCGAGGTCGGCGGCAAGGCGCTCGAAGGGGTCCCGGCTGAAGGCGTCCACCCGCTCCCAGAGCAGACGCTGTTCCGGGGTGAGCTCTTCCGGCACCTCGACCACGGGCGGCATGGGGTCGGCGGTGTCCCCGGCGCCCATCTCAGAGCAGCCCCATGCGGGTGGCGGGGATGACCGTCATGAGGACGAGCACCAGCAGACTGACGAGGATGACGGCACCGGCGGTCACCGTGAGCTGCTCGCTGCGTGCGCGCCCCAGCACCAGGGCCTCGACGTCGTCGTCCGTGAGCGCGGCCGTGGCACTGGTCAGGCGGTAGCGGACGACGCCGTCCGCACTGCGCGGCAGACGCACGAAGAGTTCCGGGCATCCGTCGAGGCGCGCGCGCACCTCGAACATGTCGAGGCCGGTCGCGCGGCACAGCTGGATCGGGTGCAGACCCTTGTCGGGCGTCTCCCGGAACGCCTGATAGAGCGCCAGGATGCGCTGTTGCTTGCCGAGATAGCGGAGCAGGGTCACGAAAGGTCTCCGAGCAGTGCATGGCGCTCCTCGTCGGGCCACTGCGCCAGCGGCCGTCGGCAGAGCCGGGAATTCAGGAGGCGGACGTCATCGGTGACGTCCCGTCCTACCCAGGGTGGCAGGGTCACCCGATCGTCTTCCGCATCCAGTTCGACTTCGGCGAGGCACAGGGGTGCGTTCGCGTCCTCGAAGCGGTCCAGGTCCCAGTCCCGGCCCGCCCATGTGATCCGGTAGCGGGTCTTGCGGATCCGTGCAGCGCCACAGGCCTCCTCGAGCAGGACGCGCGCATCCGCGACCGGGATGGCGTACTCGAACTCGAGGCGGCGGCGCGCGCTCTGCCCCTTCTTCATGGTCAGCAGTGCGCGGGCGTCTCCCGCGGTCTCGAGGATGCGGATGCGCACGCTCATCGGATCCTCGACCGGCAGGTAGCCCTGCTCGATGGACACGCCTTCCCGCCCCGCCAGGACGCCGGCGTCGGTGATCAGGAACTTGCGTTCGATCTCGATCGCCATGGCTCAGGGCCGCTCGGCCACAAGCAGGGCGCGCAGGGGCGCGGGTTCCCCTTCCACCGTACGGGACGGGTCCCCGGGGTCAAGGGCCTCGGCCAGGGACTCGAAGGGCATCCAGGCGGTGGTCCGCTGTTCTGCGACCCGGGTCGGGCTCAGGTCGAGGACCCTCACCTTCACGAGTCCCAGGCGCTCGAGCCAGCGACGGAGCAGGCCCGGCGTGGGCAGGAACCAGACGTTCCGCATGCGCGCGTAGCGTCCGGCGGGACAGAGGACGCGGTCGTCCGGCCCCTCGACGACGAGCGTCTCGAGCACGAGTGACCCGCCGCGGCGGAGGTGCGTGGCCAGTGCGGCGAGGTGATCCAGGGGCGAGCGGCGGTGATAGAGCACGCCCATGGAGAAGACCAGATCGAAGGCGCCGGACCCCTCGGGAAGCGCCTCGAAGGGCAGGGGAAGCAGATCGACCGAGTCGTCGTGCAGATAGTGCTGCAGCGCCTCGAACTGCATCAGGTGCACGAGCGTGGGGTCGACGCCGATCACGCGCCGCGCCCCCGCGCCGCGCATGCGCAGGGCGTAGTAGCCGTTGCCGCAGCCGACGTCGAGGATCCGCGCATCGGCCAGGGGCACCTCCGCGGCGAGGACCCGCGACCACTTGAGGTCGGAGCGCCATTCGGCATCGATGGTCACGCCGAAGAGTTCGAAGGGGCCCTTGCGCCACGGCATCAGCGCCTGCAGGGCGACGCGAAGGCGTTCGCGCGTCTCGTCGTCCGCGTCACCCGCCGAGCCGATCCGGACGGCGGGCGCAGCGAGGTCCCGGCTGCTGGCCTCGAGGGGCGGCAGCGCTGCCAGGGCCGAACGCCAACGTGGGAGATCGCCATGGCGCCCCGGTGCCAGGGCTGCGGCAGCCGCCTCGGGCACGCCGTCGAGCCAGCCGTCGAGGCCGTCCGCAGCGAGACGTCGTGCGATGCCCTTGAGGCTGTTCACGAGCGGATGCCGAGGATGGATGCGAAGTTGAGCTGGCGCTGCAGGCACAGGGTCGTCCTGCAACCGGCCCGCGTCAGGCGGTCGCGATGGGCCTCGAGGGTCTCCGGGATCAGTACGCGCTCGAGCGCCGTGCGCTTCGCCGCGATCTCCAGCTCCGAGTAGCCCTGGGCGCGCTTGAAGTCGAGATGCAGGGCCTCGAGGAGTGCCTGTACCTCCGGATCGGGATCGACGATCTTCTCGCTCACGAGCACGGCGCCCCCGGGCACCAGCGCCGTGACGATGCGCCCGAGCAGGGCATCGCGATCGGCCGGGGGGATGAACTGGAGCGTCCAGTTCAGGACGACCAGGCTGGCCGGCGCGAAGGAGAGGTCCCTCGCGTCCGCGCAGTGCAGCGTCGTCTCGATCCCCTGTTCGCGCAGCCGTTCGCGGCAGCGATCGAGCATGGCGGCCGACGGATCGACGCCGACGAGCGTGACGTCACGACCGGCCACGCCCCGGGCACAGGCCAGAAGGGTCGCGCCGAGGGAGCAGCCGAGGTCGTAGCAGTGGGTGCCGTCGACGCAGAAATGGGCGGCGAGGCGCTCCGTGAGCTCGAGCGTCGCCGCGTAGCCCGGCACCGAGCGGCGGATCATGTCCGGAAACACGCGGGCCACGTCGTCACCGAAGCGGAAGGACCCCGCTTCGGGCATGTGTCCGGCGTAGAGCTGGTCGCTGCTGTCGCGGTCCTTCATGGGTGGCGCGTGACTGTCATCTGTCGTCCGTGCGCGTCTGTCATAATCGTGTTTTGCCGCAAGGTCGAATGCGTCGGTCATGGATGCCATCAATCTCGCCAGCCCGGAACTCTACATCAACCGGGAGCTGGCCCTGCTCGAGTTCAACCGTCGCGTCCTCGATCAGTCGAAGGACGAGGCCGTGCCCCTGCTGGAGCGCCTGCGTTTCCTGTGCATCGCTGCATCGAACCTCGACGAGTTCTTCGAGATCCGCGTCGCCGGCCTCAAGCAGCAGGTCGCCTACGGCGCGACCCAGCGCGGGCCGGACAACCTCGGACCCATGGAGCAGCTCAAGCGCATCTCCGAGATCGGCCATGCGCTCGTGGACGAGCAGTACCGGGTCCTCAACGAGGTCCTGATCCCCCGCCTCGATGCGGAGAACATCCGCTTCCTGCGCCGCAGCCACTGGACCCGCCGCCAGGCGACCTGGGTGAAGCGCTACTTCACCCGGGAACTGGTCCCGGTGCTGAGTCCCATCGCGCTGGATCCGGCCCATCCCTTTCCCCGTGTCCTCAACAAGAGCCTCAACTTCATCGTGACGCTCGAGGGAAAGGACGCCTTCGGCCGCAACAGCGGCATGGCCATCGTCGGTGCGCCGCGCTCCCTGCCGCGCCTGGTGCGCCTGCCCGAGTCGGCCACGACGGGTCCGGACGATTTCGTCTTTCTCTCCTCCGTGATTCATCAGCACGTGAGCGATCTGTTTCCGGGCATGCGCGCAACGGGGTGCTATCAGTTCCGGGTCACGCGCAACTCCGATCTCTTCGTCGACGAGGAGGAGATCGACGATCTCAAGCGCGCCCTCGAGGGGGAGCTCTCCGCGCGCCGATTCGGTGACGAGGTGCGCCTCGAACTGGCGGACGACTGCCCGGAGGAAGTGGAAGCCTTTCTCGTGCGGCAGTTCGAACTCGAGGAAACGGATGTCTACCGCTGCAACGGCCCCGTGAACCTCACGCGCATGATGGCCATTCCCGATCTCGTCGATCGGCCGGATCTGAAGTACCCGGGCTTCATCCCGCGTATCCCCGCACGGATCCGCCGCAACGACGATCTCTTCGAGGTGATTCGTCGCGGCGATCTGCTCCTGCACCATCCCTTCGAGTCCTTCGCGCCCGTGGTCGATTTCCTGCGTCAGGCAGCGCGGGATCCCCACGTGCTCGCGATCCGGCAGACGCTCTACCGCACCGGGGCCGACTCGGCCGTGGTCAAGGCCCTCGCCGACGCGGCCCGGGAGGGCAAGGAGGTCACGGTGGTGATCGAGCTGCGTGCCCGCTTCGACGAGGAGGCCAACATCGAGCTGGCCAACACGCTCCAGGCGGCGGGCGCTCACGTCGTCTACGGCGTCGTCGGGCACAAGACCCACGCGAAGATGGTGCTCGTGGTCCGGCGCGAAGGGCGCACCCTTCGTCGCTACGTCCACCTGGGGACGGGCAACTACCACGCACGTACCGCGCGCCTGTACACGGACTACGGTCTCTTCACCTGTGACGCGGCGATCGGCGAGGACATCCAGAAGATGTTCCAGCAGCTCACGGCCATGGGCCGTGTGGCCAAGCTGAAGAAGGTCGTGCAGTCACCCTTCGCCCTGCACCGGCACATGCTCGATCTGATCGCGGCGGAGGTGGCGCACGCGCGCGCCGGGCGACCTGCGAGGATCATCGCGAAGATGAATGCGCTCGTGGAACCGCAGAGTATCCAGGCGCTGTACGCGGCGTCCCAGGCGGGTGTCACCATCGATCTCATCGTGCGCGGCGTCTGCTCCCTCCGTCCCGGGGTGCCCGGCGTGTCGGAGACCATCCAGGTGCGCTCGATCATCGGTCGCTTTCTCGAGCACACGCGCATCTTCTACTTCGAGAACGGCGACGACGAGGAGCTGCTCTACCTGTCCAGCGCGGACTGGATGGAACGCAACTTCTTCCGTCGCGTGGAGACCTGTTTCCCCATCGAGGACCGGCGGATCCGCCAGCGCATCATCGATGAGTCCCTGCTCAACTACCTCGCCGACAACTCCCAGGCCTGGCTGTTGCAGAGCGATGGCAGCTACAAGCGGGCGACGCCGGGCAATGCGCGGCGCCGGTCCGCGCAGGCGCTGCTGCTCGGCGAGCTTGCGGAAACGAGCGGCTGAGACGGAACCGGCGGCGGCCGAGCCTCGGCGCCGTCGTCAGGTCTTCGGTGCCGTCGCTTCGCGTCCCGGAGCCTCAGCGGTCCGCGGGGCCTTCGCGTCCGCGAAGGTGAGTCGAACGCCGAGGGCCGCCCAGACACGCGCTTCGTCGGCGAGGTCCAGGCGCGTGAGGGGATGGCGGCGCAGCCAGCGATCGGGAAAGACCAGGTGCATGCCGTCGGCATCGGCCTCGATGGCGACGAGGCGCGGTGACAGGTGCTGGGTCCGGGAGCGATGCAGGACCACGGCACAGCGCAGCAGCAGGGCGGCCCGCTGCATGAGTTCGACGGACTCGGGCGCGCGCGCGACGAACTCCGAGGTCGGGAACTTGCGTCGGTGGGCGCGCACGAGGAGCGCCAGCCGTGCCTGTTCCGTGCGCGAGAAGCCCGGCATGTCCATGTGCTGGAGCAGATAGCTGCCGTGCTTGTGGTGCTGCGAGTGCGAGATGTCCATGCCGATCTCGTGCAGTTGCGCGGCCCAGCGCAGCAGCGGCCCCACTTCCGCGCGATCGAGGCCCCAGGCGTCGGCCACGCCGCCGAGGAGCTTCATGGCCTTCGCCTGGACCCGTGCCGCCTGCTCGCGATCGACGTGGTAGCGCTCGGCGAGGTCCGTCACCGTGTGTTCGCGGATGTCGGCCTGGTGCCGGCGGCCGAGCAGGTCCCAGAGGAGGCCTTCGCGCAGGGCGCCGCTCGAGACGTCCATCCGTTCGATGCCGAGGGCCTTGAAGATCGCCGAGAGGATCGCGACGCCGCCCGGGAAGACGGGAATCCGCGCCCGCGGCAGACCCTGGAGGTCCAGACGATCGACGTGGCCGGCACGGACCATGGCGCGCTGCAGTTCGCTCAGGGCGTCGGCCGTGATCGTCTCCCGGCTCCAGCCCATGGCGGAGACCACGTCGTGCACCGCGAGGATGGTGCCCGACGCACCGATCGCGGCATCCCAGCCATGTTCCCGGAACGCGGTCTCGATCGGCTCCAGCTCCTGGCGCGCGGCGAGTTCCGCCGCCTTCATGGCGGCGGCCGTGAGGTCGCCGCCGGGAAAGAATTCCGCGCTCATGCCGACGCAACCCATGAAGAGGCTCTCCAGGACCTCCGGCTGGAACTGGCGCCCCAGGATCAGCTCCGTGGAGCCGCCGCCGATGTCCACGACCAGGCGACGATCCCAGTTGTCCTCGAGGGAATGGGAGACACCGAGATAGATGAGGCGCGCCTCCTCGTGTCCGGAGATGATCTCCACGTCGTGGCCGAGGGCATCGCGGGCGCGGGCGACGAAGGCCGCGCCGTTGCGCGCCTTGCGCAGTGTGTTGGTCCCGACGACCCGGACCGAGGCTTCGGGAATGCCGCGCAGGCGCTGTCCGAAGCGGGCCAGGCACTCGAGCGCCTGTTCGGCGACGTCCTCGCGCAGGTGGTTGCTGGCGTCCAGTCCTGCGGCAAGACGGACCATTTCCTTGAGGCGATCGAGGACGATCAGCCGCGTCCCCGAGAAGCGGGCGACGATGAGGTGAAAGGAATTGGAGCCGAGATCGACGGCGGCGACGGTCAGGGGGGCGTCCTCGCTCCCGTCCTGCGGCGCTGGGAGCGCCGACAGCAGGGGATCGGGTCTGGACGATTCGCTCACGTGCCTGTGCTCACGACCGTTCGGGCCACCGGCAGCCTCCCTCGCGGCCTGCAGTCTACGCGTCTCGGCGCCCCGAGTTGAGGCCCGGGTGGATCTCAGTTCAGGGGTGGCAGGGGGCAGTCGAGGGCAGCGGCGATGCCGTGGAGCAGATCCCGTTCCTCGTCGACGAGCACTTCGTCGAAGAGCACCGTTCGCGCACAGGCCTTCAGGAGCCGCGGCTGTGCCAGGGGATGCAGACCGCGCAGGCGGCGCAGGGCGGCATTCAGGCGCGTGAAGTCCGGGTCCTGCTCGCCCCGCCAGGCCAGATCGCCGGCCTCCAGCTGGGCCGCGCCAGCGGCGAAGGCGGCGCGCGCCGTGGCCTCGTCCCCGTGGCCCGTGCGGGCCAGCGCCGACAGCAGTTCGGACAGGGCCTCGCGCTCCTCGCGCAGGCTTGCCCGGCCGTCGCGGCGCCGTTCGACCTGACCGAAGTGGGGTCGCAGCTCCTTGAGCAGCACCCGGTGGAGGACCCATTCGAAGAGCGCGATGCTGCGATCGGACTTGATCAGCGCGATCAGGTTCTCGTGGAAGCGCGCGTACTGTTCGTGACTCAGGGTCTTGAGCGCCGGCATGGCGAGCTGCACCAGGGGCAGGCGTGACCCCGGTGCGAGCATCGGTCGGTGGTCCAGGAGGTCGCGCACCAGCGCCGGCACGCCCGTATCGGCGCGCGCATCGATCAACTCGAGCTGGCGTTCACGCAGCGCGGGCGCGTCCGCGACGAGCAGCGCGTAGATCGCGGCGCGGGCGCCGTGAGGTTCGTGGACGGCGTCGTGGAAGACCCGGGGCAGGCCGTCGATGAGGGCCCGTGCCCGGTCGACGTCCCCCGGCGTGACGCGGCCGGCGTGATTCACGGCTGCGGCGAGGCCGAGGGCCGTGGCCGCCGCAGGGCCGGCGGCGGCGTCGGTGATGTGCAGGGCGCTCAGGGGCTCGGATGCCGGTGAACCGCCGTGCTCGGGGACGCGCGCATCCCGGCTGACCAGGGTGTAGTTGCCGTCCCAGGTCGGATCCACGGCGCGGATGCGGCTGTCCAGGGGCGGGTGCGTGGCGAGCAGGCGTCCGAACAGGCTGGTCACGGCCTGGGCGAAGAACATGTGGCTCATTTCCTCGGCCTGGCCGCCGTGCACGCGCGAGCCGTCGCCGAGCCCCCCGATCTTGCGCAGCGCGCCGGCGATGCCATTCGGATCGCGGGTGAACTGCACGGCCGATGCATCGGCGAGGAACTCGCGCTGACGGCTCACGGCGGCCTTGATGAGGTTGCCGAAGAAGGTGCCCACGTAGCCGACGATCATGAGCGCGAGCCCGACCACCGCGATCTGCGCCGTACCGCTGCCCCGGGAGGATCGGGCGCTGCTCGCGCGGCGACCTCCGATCAGACTGCGTCCAAGGATGCCGATGACCAGGATTCCGAAGAGCACGGACATGAGCTTGATGTTCAGACGCATGTCGCCATTGAGGATGTGGCTGAACTCGTGGGCCACGACCCCCTGCAGCTCGCTGCGATCGAGAAGTTCGACGGTTCCGCGCGTGACGCCCAGCACGGCGTCGTCGGGGCCGTAGCCCGCCGCGAAGGCGTTGATGCCGTCCTCGTCGATGACGTAGACGGGTGGGACCGGCACGCCCGACGCGATGGACATCTCCTCCACGACGTTGAGCAGACGGCGTTCCTGGGGGTCGTCGCTGTTCGGCGGGATCGGCCGTCCGCCGAGGCTTTCCGCGATGACCCGGCCACCGCGCGACAGCGAGAGCAGGCGGAAGAGACTCGCGATGACCACCACCGCGAGCACGCCGCCGGCGACGCCGAGCAGCAGGGACGGCGACAGCGCAGCGAACAGCTTCTGCCAGCTGAGCACGCCGACGGGGGGCGATCCCCAGGCGATGGCGGCTGCGACGATCAGGACCGTCAGCAGCACCAGGGCCAGGACGGCGCCGGCGAACAGCGCGATCAGGCGCAGGGTGGTGCGATGCGCATCCGCCTGAGCCTGAAAGAAGTCGATGCTGCTGGCCATGGACAGGCGCCGCGCTGCAGCGCCGTCAGCGGAAGGAGACCTGGGGCGCCGCCTGGATCTGCTCGGAGTCCGCGAACTCGAGCAGGCTCGCATCGGTGCCGTGGCCGAAGAATCCGGCCAGGATCACCGGCGGGAAGCTCTGCCGGTAGGTGTTGTAGCGCATGACCGCGTCGTTGAAGGCCTGCCGGGCGAAGGCGACCCGGTTCTCCGTGGAGGTGAGCTCCTCGGACAGCTGCATCATGGTCTGGTTCGCCTTGAGGTCCGGATACTGCTACACGACCACGTTGAGGCGCCCCAGGGCGCCGGCCAGGGCGGTTTCGCCCCCGCCCAGCTTCGCCATGGCGTCGGCGGAGCCCGGATCGCGCGCCGCGGCCTGCAGGGCCGAGGACGCCTGGTTGCGGGCGTTCACCACGGCCTCGAGCGTTTCCCGCTCGTGAGCCAGATAGCCCTTGGCCACCTCGATCAGGTTCGGGATCAGGTCATAGCGCCGCTTCAGCTGCACCTCGATCTGCGCGAAGGCGTTCTTGAAGCGGTTCTTCAGATCCACCAGCTTGTTGTAGATGAGGATCGTGCCGAGAACGAGCACGACGACGATGCCCAGGAAGATCATTCCACTCACGCTCATGGCGCCTCTCTCCTCGAGGATGCGGACCCGCCAAGCATAGACAGGGACACCGGTCCTGTCCCGAGGCAGGCGCCCCGCGTCGGTCGTTCCCGACGGGGCTCCGGGCACAGCGGCCACGGTTGCGTGGCTCCGTGCCCCTTTCCATACTCGGGGGTACCGCTTTCCCGAGCATGACGGTGGATTCGCCCATGAGCACGCCCAACGGCATCAATCATGTCGCCTACTGCACCAAGGACATGAAGGCCCAGCTGGAATTCTTCACCGATGTGGTCGGCCTGGAGCTGAAGGGGCTGTTCTGGATGCACGGTGTGGAAGGGGCCATGCACGCCTTCCTCAGGCTCAACGACGACTGCTGCTTCTCCTTCGTGCAGACCGCGGATGCCGCGGAGCGGGAGCCGGTCCAGGGGCTGACCTATCCGAGCTGGGGTGGGGACGCGGTCGCCTGGGGTACGCTCCAGCACATCGCCCTCAACGTCGCCGACGAGGCGGCGCTGCTCGCCATGCGCGACCGGATCCGCGCCAGGGGGCATGCGGTCTCCGATCCCATTCCCCATGGCTTCTGCACCTCCATCTACATGACCGCTCCGGAACACATCCTGCTCGAGTTCTCGACCATGGTGCGGGATTTCGATGCCACGGAACTCGACATGGAGGTCGTCCGGCAGTGCGGGATCTCGCCGGCGGAGCTCGATCGCATGATGCAGCGCACCCCGGCGGAGGCCTGAGTCCGCCATGGGCGTCCTCTCCTGGGTGCTGTTCGGACTGATCGCCGGTGCCCTTGCGCGCATGGTGATGCCGGGACGCGCGCCCGGCGGGCTGGTCGTGACCACGGTGATCGGCATCCTCGGTGCCGTGATCGGTGGCTGGATCGGCACCCAGCTCGGCTGGGGGTCCGTTCAGGGCTTCGATCTGCGCAGCCTCGGCATCGCCGTGCTGGGCGCGCTCGCCTTCCTGACCGCGATTCGCCTGCTGCGTTGATCCCTTCCCTTGATCCCGGGCAATGCACGGGCATCCGCGGGACCACAGGCTCGGGTCTCGGGTACTGCAGGTCGAGAGGCCCGCAGCCCCCGAGGACGGTGTGCGCCTGAGGCGCGGTTCCGGATCGAGGGGGTGCGGTGGGACCGGAGGCCTTCGGGGACTCGCACAGCACAGGAGCATGGTCATGAACGAGGACATCGAGGCCCGCATCCGCAAGACCCTCGCGGAGCTGCGGACCGAGCGCGACGATCTGAAGGTGCGGCTCCACCTGGCCGCCCGGGAAGTCCAGGACGAGTGGGAGGAACTCGAGGAGAAGTGGGAGCATCTCGAGTCCCGCGCCGAGAACGTGCGCAAGGAAGCCGTTGCCTCAGGCAAGGAGGTCGCCGGAGCCCTGGAGCTGCTCGGTGAGGAGCTGGGGCAGGCCTACAAGCGGATCCGCCGTCGACTCACGGACTGACCCGGGCGGTCGCTGCGCCCTTCATCGTCGCACCGCGGGGGTCTCGATCGGCAGGCCGCGGGCGCGCCAGGCGAGGTAGAGCTCGAGGTCGAGGTAGGTCTCGTGGCCGGCCGGATAGGGCTCGGCCCGGACCGCCTCGTTGCACCAGCGGAACATGCGCTGTCGTGATCCGAGGGTCTGCCAGGTGAGTCGGTAGATCGGGAAGCCGTTGATCATGCCCTCACTGACCAGATCGCCGCGCAGGCGCGCGCCTGCGTAGCGACTGTGGCAGTCGCTGCAGGCGAGGCCGAGCTGGCCCCGCTCCCGCTCGAATTCGCGCTGACCGCGGGCGAAGGCCGCGGCGGCCGGGCCGTCGATGCGCACGTCCAGGGGCGTGCCGCGGGACTGATGGGCGACGAGGGTCGTCATGGCGAGCAGGGGCTCGCTCTCCCAGGGCCAGGCGTCCTGACCCTGGCGCAGGGTGCGACAGACGTTGATGCGCATCTCGAGGTTCTCGAGACGACTGCGGGCCGCACTCCACGCCGGCAGCCGTGCGGCCACGCCGGCGAGGTTCGAGGGCTCGCCGTGGCAGTCGGCGCAGCGCTGCGCCCCGCCGCCGGGCGCCTCGTTCCAGAGCGTCGCGCCGCGATCCACCCAGAGCATCCCGGGATTGGCGAAGCTGTCGTCCTGCAGGGCACGCAGCTCCGCACCCATGTAGCTGTAGCCGGATCGTCCTGCCGGAGACGGCGTGGCCTCCGGGGTGACGGGTGCGACCCGGTCGGGCGCGACCCGGTCAGGCGTGACCCGGTCAGGCGTGACCCGGCCGGGCGAGGCGCCGCCCGAACAACTTGCCAGCAGGGCGAGGGCGATCGCCCAGAGGGCCTTCGTCGGGCCGGGCAGGCTCATGCCGGCCGGACCTCCAGGAAGCCCCGCTCCTCCAGCGTTTCACCGGTGTCCTCGTGCCAGGTGACGACGATCTCGCCGCTGACATCGGCGACGAAGCGGAAGGCCAGGTAGGGATTGGCGGCGATGGCCGGATGCAGCTCCGCATCGAGGATCCTGCGCCCAGCGTAGCTGCAGGTCAGGCGGTCGATGAGCCGGCGCGGGACCCGATCGCCCTGCGTGTCGATGCGGAACCCGGTTTCCATGGGATGGTTCGCGAGGGTCCGGATCTCGACGATCTCCCCCGCCTGTGCCTGTTGCGGGATCCGCACCCGTGCCGACAGCGTCATCGGATCCACTCGGCATAGTTGTCGTCGATGCAGGCGCCGAGGGTGACGAGGACGGACACGGCCGTGCCGCGCAGGCGGCCGTCCGGGTACTCGGCCAGGGCGGTCAGATTCTGCGTGGCCGACAGACGCACCCGCGTGCTCACTTCCGGAAGCGCGGGTGCCGCGATCGTGAAGCGCGCACCGAAGGGCTCGGGATTGCGAGGCATGAACAGGTAGAGGTGCCTGGGGGGCGGGTCGACGTCGGTCGCACGCACGGTGACCGCGACGGAATTGCCGTTCTCCACGACCTGCGAGACCTCGAGCTCGATGCCGCCCTCCTCGGGCTGGCGGTCACCGAAGCGCTCACGGAGCAGGGGTGCGAGATCGCCGCGCCGCGGGATGCCTGCCGCCCGGACGACCTGCGCCAGGGGCAGGGCCGTCACGGTGATCAGGGCCTGCCGGAGCAGACGGCGGCGGGTCCGATCCATGGTCAGGGCGCCGGCGGGGCGCGCAGCGTGGCGAGCCAGGCGACGAGGTCCTCGATCTCCCCGGCGGAGAGAATCGGTTGCCCGGCGTAGGCCGGATCCACGCGATGGCGCCCCCCGGTGGTGCAGTACTCGGGCATCACCGTCTCCGGCACGAAGCGACGCGGCGCGGCGATCCGGGCACGCAGTTCCGGAACCGTCAGGCGATCGCCGACGCTGTCCAGGGCAGGTCCGACGGTGCCGTGAAACTCCCGCTCCGGGAGGGGCATGAGGTGGCAGATGGTGCAGTCCCCGCGGTTGCGGTCCCCCGCCACGGCCGCGCCGCGCGAGGGGTCGCCCCGGGCACCGCCGAGGGGATCGGGAAGCAGCTGCCCGCGCCAGACCAGCGGCGCGCAGTCTGCGGAACCCGTGCTCGCGGCGATGCAGAGGAGGAGTGCCGCGAGCGCGCGCAGGTCAACCGAAGGCATCGGTGACGACGCTTCGATACCAGCCGTGGGCATGGGCCGCTTCCAGGGCGCGGATCTCTGCCGTCGCATCGAGGGGCGAGATGCCGGACGCACCCTCCACGGTGGTGAGGGCGCCGTCGACGACTGCATAGGCGGCGGCAATGG
This sequence comes from Pseudomonadales bacterium, assembly GCA_036351555.1. Taxonomy (GTDB): domain Bacteria; phylum Pseudomonadota; class Gammaproteobacteria; order Pseudomonadales; family Azotimanducaceae; genus JAZBPF01. Next base: position 8,253 of record JAZBPI010000024.1, on the reverse strand, counting down.
CGATCCCCGCGTCGGGCGCCACCAGGCTGTAGCAGGTGTTCAGGAGCACGGGCTCCGGGGCCGGCACGCCGCTGACCAGGGCCGCGATGGCCGCCGCGCAGGCCTTTCCCTGGCTGTTCGCGGCGAAGGCGGACTTGGGCATGGGGTTGGCAATGGCCGCATCGCCGATCACGTGAACGCCCGGGTAGAGCGTGGACTCGAAGGTCGTCGGATTCACCGGGCACCAGCCCAGACCGCCGTCGAGGCCGGCGCGGCGCGCGAGCCCTGCGGCCCGCTGTGGAGGAATCACGCAGGCCAGATCCGGAGTCCAGTCGTCGAAGTCCGTGTGCAGGGTGCCGGCGCTGCTGTCGATGCGGCGCAGCGTGCCGCCGTCGGCCTGACCGAGCCAGGCGAGGGCAGGGTAGCGCTCGCTCCAGGCCGCCCGGAACAGTTCGTCCTTGGTGAAGCGGTCCTTGGCGTCGAGGATCACCAGGCGGGCCTTCGGCCGATGCTGCTGCAGCCACCAGGCCATGAGGCTCGCGCGCTCGTAGGGCCCCGGGGGGCAGCGATAGGGGTTCGGCGGCGCGGTCACGACCACCAGGCCCCCGTCGGGCACGGCCTGGAGGCGCTGGAACAGGTCGCCGGTCGCCGGGCCTGCCTCCCAGGCATGGGGGAAGCGCTCGCGCGCAGCCGCGTCGTAGCCCTCGATCGCGTCCTCGATCATCTCGATGCCCGGGGCGAGGATCACCCGATCGGCCTCGAAGGCGCGGCCGTCGGCCAGCTGCGCGCGACGACGCACCGGGTCGAAGTCCGTGACCTCGCCCCGGAGCAGCGCGAGGTTGGTGCGGGACGGAAAGGCGCGGTAGTCGATCTCCAGGCTGTCGGTGTCGCGCAGACCGACCACCGCCGTGTTGCTGAAGGGGCAGGTCCAGTAGGGCCCGGGGGCCGTGACCAGGGTGACGTCCACCTCCGGTGCCCAGCGCGCCAGATAGCGCGCAGCCGTTGCGCCGGCGAAGCCACCGCCGATCACCAGGACGCGCGCAGTGGCGGCGGACCGGCGCCCTGGGGCGCGACCCCGGGCCTCGACCAGGGCTGGGGCGAGCCCGGCGCCGACGCCGGCGGCGATGCCGCTGAGGAAACGGCGCCGCGAGAGTCTCAAGGGCCTTCTCCCAGGGTATCGGCCGGAACGTTCAGGCCGCTGCGCCCGTAGTGCTCGGCGAGCTCGGCGACATCTTCCGCCGAGAGTGCGCGCGCGAAGCGCACCATCACGTGATCCCGGCCATCCGGCGTGGCGCTGCTGCGCCAGGTCTCCAGCCGCGTGGCGATCCATTCCGGGGAGCGCGCCCGCAGCGAAGGCATGGCCTCGCTGCCGCGCCCGCCGGGCCCGTGGCAGCCGTTGCAGGCTGCGGCGAGGCGCTCCACGCGGGCCGGGGCCGCCGCGGGCACCGCCGGTGTGGTCACGCAGGCCCCGAGGAGCAGGAGGCCGAGCAGCGCGCCCAGGGCGCGCGGGACCCGGAGCGGCAGTGCGGTGCCTGGCAGTGGAGCGTGCGGCATCAGGAGGCCTCGGCACTCCGCCGGTGCCCATGGGGCACCGGCGGGATCCGGTTCAGGTCCAGGATAGGTCGTGCTGCATGAGCGGCAGGGAGCGTACCCGCTTGCCGGTGACGGCGTAGATGGCGTTCACCACCGCCGGCGCCGTCGGGGGCAGGCCGGGCTCGCCGATGCCGCCCCACTTGTCCCCGCCGGAGAGCGCGAAGTGCGTCTCGATGACCGGCGTCTCCGCCATCTTGAGCACGCGGTGCTGATCGAAGTTCAGCTGTGCGGCGCGGCCGTTCTCGATGTCCGAACGGCCCCAGAGGGCCGCGGAGAGGCCGTAGATCACGGCACTCTCGATCTGCTCGGCGATGGTCAGGGGATTGATGGTGTTGCCGCAGTCGATGGCGGACACGACCCGCTCGACGCGGACCTCGCCCCTGCGGCTGACGCTCACCTGGGCGACCTGGGCGCAGATGGAGCCGAAGCTCTCGGCGACGGCGATGCCCATGCCCGTCCCGGAGGGCAGCGTCCTGCCCCATTCGGCCTTCTCGGCGGCGACCTCGAGTACGTTGAGAAGGCCGGGGTGCGCCTTCAGCCATGTGCGTGCCGACTCCGCATCGCCCTTGCCCATGGCGGCGGCGACCCGGTCGAGCAGTTTCACCATGCCGAGCCGGGCCGTGTCGGCACCGAGCAGGAATCGACGGAACTCGTAGGGATCGTGCCCACCGGCCGCGGCCATCTCGTCCACGAAGCATTCACGGGCAAAGGCGTTCTGCGAGTGACCCACAGAGCGCCAGAACCACACGGGCACGTGGGTGCGCTTCAGATGATGCTCGACGCTGACGTTCTCGATGGCGTAGGGCTGATCCTCCAGGCCTTCCGTCGAGGATCCGTCGAGACCGCTCTGCACCGTTTCCGGCCGCAGCCCGGCGAGGATCGAGTGGGTCGCGGAGCGATTCAGCAGGGCCACCGGCTTGCCGTCGGCGTCCAGGCCGGCCTTGAAGCGGAAGGCGGACATGGGTCGATAGTGTCCCGTGCGGGTGTCCTCCTCGCGGGTCCAGATGACCTGCACCGGCGTCTCGCCGAGACGCATGGCGATCTCCACGGCCCGGCGCGCGAAATCGGGCTGACTGCGCCGGCCGAAGGCACCGCCGAGGAAGCAGTTCTGGACGTGCACCTGCTCCGGCGGGCGACCGGTGATCTCGGCCGCCGCGCCGAGCACGGACTCGGGATTCTGGGCGCCGGTCCAGACGTCCACGCGGTCCTTCTGGATGTGCACCGTGCAGTTGACGGGCTCGAGCGCCAGGTGCGCGAGATAGGGGACGTCGTAGTCCGCCTCGATGACAGTCGCGGCGGACGCCAGGGCTGCGTAGGCGTCGCCGGACTCCGCAGCGATCACGCCCTTGCGATCGAGGTCGGCCTTGAAGTCGGCCATCCAGGCCGCGGTGCTGGCGTCGCCGTTCTCGCCCGTGTCCCAGACCGGTGCCAGGGCGTCGAGGCCCTTCTTCGCATGCCAGAAGCTGTCAGCGACGACGACCACGGCGTCCTCGAACTGGAGCACGTCGAGGACGCCCTTCACCGTCTTCGCAGGTGCCGGGTCCACGGACTTCAGGGTGCCGCCCCAGACCGGGCAGGCCGAGACGGTCGCGTAGACCATGCCCGGCACGCGAACGTCGATACCGTAGACGGCGCTGCCGTCGACCTTGAGGGCGGCGTCGATGCGCTTCTGGGGCGTGCCGAGCAGCTTGAACTGGCCGGGGGTGCGGATCGCGGGCTCCTCGGCGAGATCGATCTTCGCGGCGGCGGCGGCCAGTTCGCCGTAGCGGAGGCTGCGCCCGCTCGCATCGTGATGGACCTTGCCGAGATCGGTCCGGCAGCTGTCCACGGAGACGTTCCAGCGTCGGGCCGCCGCCGTGCGCAGGCGTTCCCGGGCGCTGGCGCCAGCCTGCTGGAGATACTCGCGGGAGCGGCGGACGGCACCGCTGCCGCCCGTGCCCATGCGCTCGTAGACACGGTTGTTCGTGACGCTGCGGTTGGCGCTCGCGTATTCGGCGCGAACCTGGTTCCAGTCGCAGTCCAGTTCCTCGGCGACGATCATGGGCATGGACGTGAACACGCCCTCGCCCATCTCCGACTGCGCGACCCGGATGGTCACGGTGTCGTCCTCGGCGATCACCAGCCAGGCGTTGATCTCGGTGCCGGTCTCGCCGACCTCCCAGGGGGTCATGGCCGCCGCGCGCGCAGGCAGATGGAAGCCCAGCGCGAGGCCGCCGGTGGCGGCCGCCGTCGCCTTCACGAAGGCACGGCGCGTGAGTCCGGAGAGGTTCGTGCGGTCCGTTGCTGCGCCCTCGCGGGTCATGGCGGCCTCCTCAGGCGGTCTTCATGGCGTCGCGCGCGAGCTCCGCGGCGTGATGGATCGCGGCGCGCATGCGCGGATAGGTGCCGCAGCGGCAGATGTTGGTCATGGCGCGGTCGATGTCCGCGTCCGACGGGTCCGGTGTGTCGCTGATCAGCCAGGCGGCCGCCATGATCTGTCCGGACTGGCAGTAGCCGCATTGCGGGACGTCGTGCTCGATCCAGGCCTGTTGGACCGGATGGGAGCGGTCTGGCGAAAGGCCTTCGATGGTGGTGACCGAAAGTCCGTCGGCGGCGCTCACGGGCGTCACGCAGGACCGCAGGGGCTTGCCTTCCAGGTGCACGGTACAGGCCCCGCACTGGGCGATGCCACAGCCGAACTTGGTGCCGGTGAGGTTCAGGGTGTCACGCAGGACCCAGAGCAGCGGCGTGTCGGCCTCCACGTCCAGGGTGTGCCGGGTGCCGTTGACGGTGAGCGTGACCATGGTGAATCTCCCCGGAGGCTTGCGAAGGGATCGGCGCGCCGACCGTGGAACGGACGAATCGGCGACGGTCGGGCATTATCTTCACGGCCGACGCGGGGCCGCAACTCGACCGGGAGGATCCCATCGCTACGGGCGACACCATCCTGATTCTCGATCGTGACGCGGAGGTGATCGCGGGGCTCCTGGCGGGCCGTGTCGATCGGCCACTGCTGCCCGTGACGGGGGCGCCGGATCCTGAGGCGGTCGCGGACGTCGAGATCTGTCTCGGCGCGCCCGATCGGATCGCGCGTCACGCATCGCAGCTCCCCGCGCTTCGCTGGGTCCAGTCCACCTGGGCCGGCATCCGGCCCCTGTTGCCGCTCATGCGTGAGCGACCGGAGCTGGTGGTCACGGGCGTCAAGGGGATCTTCGGGCCGCTCATGGCGGAATACGTCTTCGGCTGGCTCATCGCACTGGAGCGGGAGTTGCCGGCGCAGCTGGCCGCGCAGGCGCAGCGCCGCTGGCATGTGCCTGCCGTCCGCAGTCTGGCGGGCCGGCGCCTGCTGCTCCTCGGGCTCGGCAGCATCGGTCGCCACCTCGCGCGAATTGCAGGCGCCCTCGGCCTCGAGGTCGTCGGCGTGAGCCGCAGCGGTCGGCCAGTCGCGGGTTGTGATCGCGTGTTTCCGGTGCAGCGCCTGGACGAGGCCGCGACGGGTGCGGACTACCTCGTGTCCGTGCTGCCCGGGACGGCCCACACCGAAAACCTTCTCGATGCGGCGGTCTTCGCGCAGCTCGCGCCGGGGGCCATCGTGGTCAACGGCGGGCGAGCCTCGGTCCTCGTCGATGCGGATCTGATCGCTGCCGTGCGCAGCGGGCAGCTGCGTGGCGCCGTTCTGGACGTGTTCCGCGAGGAGCCGCTGCCGGACGCACACCCCTTCTGGGAGACGCCGGGCATCCGGGTCACGGCGCACACCGCGGCGCCGACGGAGCCGGTAGCGATCGCGAATCTGTTTCTCGACAACCTCGTGCTGTGGACGCGGGGCGCGCCGATACCGGGGCGCATCGACCCCGCGCTGGAGTACTAGCGAGCCCCTGACCGGCGCCGCCCGCCTGGCTCAGTCGGGCAGGCCGAGCACGCGCTTGGCGACGATGTTGAGCTGCACCTCGCTGGTGCCCCCCTCGATGGAATTCGCCTTCGAGCGCAGCCACTGGCGCGTCACCTCGAGCTCCCGCGGCTCGAAGCCCTCGCCTTCCCAGCCGATCCCCTGGGTGCCCATGACCTCGAGCATGAGCTCGAACTTGCGCTTGTTCTGCTCACTGCCGTAGTACTTGAACAGGGCCGAGAGGTTCCCGTCGGCGCGGCCGGCCTTGGCCTCCTCGTAGGCGCGCGCGCCCGTGAGCCGGAAGGCGTGGTCGTTCATCCGGTGCGTGGCGATGCGATCGCGGAGCACCGGGTCGGCGATACGGCCGTCCGTGGTTTCGCCCACGTAGTGCTTGGCCAGATTCTCGAGTGCGTTGGCCGAGCCGCCCAGGGCCGAATTGCCGCCGATGCCCGAGATCATCTGACGCTCGTGCTGCAGCAGCCGCTTGGCGATGGTCCAGCCCTTGCCGCGCTCCCCGACGAGGTTCTCCTTGGGCACCTTCACGTTGTCGAAGAAGGTCTGGCAGAAGGGCGAGGCGCCGGAAATGAGCTTGATCGGCGAGGTGGAGACCCCTTCGCTGGCCATGTCGAAGAGCAGGAAGGAAATGCCTTCGTGCTTGGGCGCGTCCGGTTCCGTGCGCACCAGGCAGAAGATCCAGTCCGCATGGTTCGCATAGCTGGTCCAGATCTTGGACCCGTTCACCAGCCAGTGATCGCCCTTGTCCTCGGCGCGGGTCTGGAGGCCGGCAAGATCGGAGCCGGCCCCGGGCTCCGAGTAACCCTGGCACCAGCGGATCTCGCCGCGCACGATCGGCGGGATGAACTGCTGCTTCTGCGCCTCGCTCGCGAATTCGAGGAGCGCCGGGCCGAGCATCCAGATGCCGAAGCTGTTCAGGGCCGGCCGGGCATGGATGCGGGCGAGCTCCTGCTGGAGGATCTTGTTCTCCTCGGCGTCGAGGCCACCGCCGCCGTAGGCCCTGGGCCAGGTCGGCGCCGTCCAGCCGCGCTCCGCCATGCGCTCCAGCCAGAGCCGGGAGTCGGGGTTCGGGAAGGTCGCCTTGCGGCCGCCCCAGACCGTCTCGGCTTCGGGCATGGGTGTGCGCATGGAGAGCGGGCAGTTCGCCTCCAGCCACGCACGGACCTCGCTGCGGAAGTCCGCGGTGGTACCCGTATCGCGAACGGCTTCGGCCATGGTGGACCTCCGGATCCGGAAAGGCTGTCTCCCGATTCTAGTGGGCGGAGAGCCCTCGGGGAAATGGCGGGGTCGGCCGGGGGCGCCCTGCTATAGTCGTTTGCATCCAGACGGGAGACCTTCATGAGCGCAATCGATCCTCGGCACTTCCGCGACACGCTCGGGCGTTTCTGTACGGGCGTCGTTGTGGTCACGGGGATCTGGCGCGACACTCCGGTCGGCTTTTCTGCCCAGTCCTTCCTGTCCCTGTCCCTGGAGCCGCCGCTGGTGGCGATCTGCCCGGCGCGCACGTCCTCGACCTGGCCCCGGCTGCGCGAGGCGGGCAGCTTCTGCATCAACGTGCTGGCGGATCGTCAGCGGTCGCTCTGCGAGACCTTCGCGCGCTCCGGTCAGGATCGCTTCTCGGGCGTCGCCTGGCGTCCTGCGACCTCCGGCGCACCGGTGCTCGACGGTGTCCTTGCCTGGATCGACTGTGACCTCGAGTTGGAACACGATGGAGGGGACCACACGATCGCGGTGGGGCGGGTGCGGGATCTCGAAGCGCGCGACGCCGAGGGTCTGCCGCTGCTCTTCTTCCGCGGTCGCTACGGGTCGTTCGACGCGGAACACTAGATCAGGCGCGAAGCCTGGCTCGTTTGTCCGGAATCATTCGGGGGGACTTCACGCATGGCACTACGCACACGCATCTGCGACCTGTTCGACATCGAGGTGCCGATCCTGCTGGCCGGCATGGGCGGGGCGAGCACGCCCGAGCTCGCAGCGGCCGTCTCCAATGCCGGCGGACTCGGCGTCCTCGGTGCCGCAGGCTGCGGACCGAAGCAGTTGCGCGAGTGGATCCAGCGCACCCGCGCTCTGACCGACCGGCCCTTCGGGGTCGATACGCTCCTGCCTGCCTCCGTGCGGAGGGCGCGGGATCAGGCCCAGGCGGGCGAGGGCCCGAAGCCGGCGGAGCAGGTTCCGGCGCTGCAGGCCTTCGCCGCGCAGTTCATGGAAGAATTCGGGCTCGAGGCTGTGGAACCCGAGATGCTGCAGCAGCGCCGTGATCCGGACGAACCCGTTCCGCTGTCCGCCGAGTTCTTCGAGCAGCAGATGGAGGTGGTCTGCGAGGAACGGGTGCCCGTCTACGTCTCCGGACTCGGCAATCCGGGCCCCTGGATGGATCGCCTGCGCGCGAACGGCACCCGCGTCGGTGCGGTGATCGGCAAGGTCAAGCACGCGGTCCAGGTGCGGTCCACCGGGGTCGACTTCATCGTCGCCCAGGGTCACGACGGCGGCGGGCACAATTCGCCCATCGGGACCATGGCCCTGATTCCGCAGGTGGTCGACGCCGTTGGCGATCTCCCGGTGCTCGGAGCGGGGGGCATCACGGACGGTCGCGGCGTCGCCGCGGCGATCATGCTCGGCGCCGAGGGGGCCTGGATCGGGTCGGCCTTCCTCGCGTCTCTCGAGGCCGGCATCCATGATTTCCAGAAGCAGGCGATCGTCGATGCATCCGAGGATGGCACCACGATCTCGCGGGCGGTCACGGGCAAGCCGGCGCGCATCATCCGCAGCCTCTGGACGGACTACTGGGTGCGCGAGGATCG
>JAZBPI010000023.1:0-16910 GCA_036351555.1 Pseudomonadales bacterium | reverse complement strand
GCCGGAGGAGATCGAGGCCGCGGACATCGAGGGCTTCTTCGAGCGCATCGATCTGCTCAAGCACCTCTCGCCGACTCGCGGCAATGGCCTGCGCGCCATGGTCGAACGGATCCGATCGGTCGCGCAGGCCCCCGCCTGAGCGACTCCGCAGCCTCCCCCTAGGCCCGCCCCGCGAAGGCCAGGAGGACGAGCAGCGCCAGGGCCCCGGTGATCAACAGCCAGTCCCGGGTGCCCAGACCGCCGAGGGGCGGATCCGGGGTCCCGGGTGCAGGGGTCCCGGTGAGCATGAGGTCCGCATCCGCGTCCATCTCGAAGGCGTCGGCCTCGGCCTCGGCGAGGCGACGCGCTTCGTAGTCCGCCACCACGGCCCGCGCGATGTCCATCCAGTCGTCCGGGACGAGCAGGTGCACGAGCCCGCCTGCAGGCAGTTCACCGACCCCGCCCTCCAGATGGTGTCCGACCATGTGCACGGGCACGCCGCGCTGTTCGAGCAACCCCTTCACGAGGTGCGCGTCGATGGACGACTCGGCGGCGTAGGCGATGGCCATGCGCTGATTCTACCGACGCGCCGGCACAGGTGGCGGTCGGCGACGGGGGCCGCGCGCAGTGGCGGTCTCGGGCGAGGCGCGTCTCTGGCATCGCGGCGGCCTTTCCGGCAGATTCGCGGGCTGCCGAGCAACGATTCCCGGAGAGGCCCGTGCACATGAAGAATGGATCAGGACCTCGGCTGCTGGCGTGGCTCTGCCTGTTCGCGAGCGCGCCGGCCCTCGCGACCCACTTCGAGGTGCGCATCGGCGCCGTCGACGGAACGGTGCCGCGCGATGGGCGCGTCATCCTGGCGATCTCGCGCACCCCCGACTTCGTGGTGGACAGCGTCACCGACAGCTCGCAGCTGGTCGGCGTGACCATCGACGATCTGGAAGAGGGCGAGGCGGTACGGATCGACTCGGAGGCGCTCGGCTATCCGCTGCGGAGCCTGGCCGAGGTGCCCGCCGGGGACTACTGGGTGAAGGCCTGGCTGAACGTCTACAGCACCTTCACGCGTGCCGACGGACACGTGATCAAGCTGCACATGGATCAGGGAGAGGGGCAGCACTGGCACGAGTCGCCCGGAAACCTGTTCTCCGAGCCGGTCCGCGTGCGTCTGGATCCTGCGCAGGACGACGCAGTGACCCTGACGCTGGATCAGGTGATTCCGCCGATCGCGCCGCCTCCGGAAACGGCCTGGGTGAGGAACTTCGAGATCGTATCGGAGCGCGTATCGACCTTCTGGGGGCGCCCCATGAAGATCGGCGCGCGGGTGCTCGTGCCTCGTGGCTTCGACGTGGAGACGGCGCGCCGTTACCCGCTCGTGATCCAGCACGGTCACTTCTCGACGGCGCCGCCCGGAGGATTCGTCGATCCCGCTGAGGTCGTCGGCAAGGCGGAGCTCACGGATCGGGAGCAGCGCGGCATCGAGTTCCACGACGCCTGGACCGCCGACGACTTCCCGCGCTTCCTGCTCGTCACCATCCAGCATCCCACGCCCTACTACGACGACTCCTATGCGGTGAATTCGGACAACCAGGGCCCCTACGGGGATGCGATCGTGCGGGAGCTGATTCCCGCGCTCGAGACGGCCTTTCGCGGCATCGGCGAACCCTGGGCACGGATCCTCACCGGGGGCTCCACGGGGGGCTGGGAGTCCATCGCCCAGCAGATCCTCTACCCGGACGACTTCGGCGGCGCCTGGGTCTTCTATCCGGATCAGGTGGACTTCCACTACTACCAGCTCGTGGATCTCCATGCGGGCAGGAACGCCTACTTCCGCGAGTACGACTGGCTGCGGACGCCCATTCCCGGCGCGCGGGACGTCGATGGACGCATCCGCTACACCATGGAGGACGAGAATCGCTGGGAGGAGGTCATCGGCACTCGCTACCGGTCCGGCGGGCAGTGGGCGGCCTGGAATGCCACCTACGCGCCCGTCGCCGAGGATGGCTACCCCGCCTCGCTCTGGGATCCGCTCACGGGCGAGATCGATCGCGAGATCGCCGACGCCGCCATCGCGCGCTGGGACCTCAATCGCCACCTGCAGGAGAACTGGGAAGCCCTGGGTCCCAAGCTGGCGGGCAAGCTCAATGTGTTCACCGGCCGCCGAGACAACTTCTATCTCGAGCAGGCGGTCTACGAGCTGGAGAAGTTCCTCAGCACGGGGGAGAACCTCGGCTATCCGGCACGCTTCGAGTACGGCGAGAACGGCGCGCACGGCTGGAGCCCCTGGCGGGACCCGCATGACCCGCGCGGGTTCTACGGCGAGATGATCGATCAGGTCCGGGCGGCGGCGCCGGACGGCATCAGGGTGGACTGAGGGATCGGCGAAGCGCCCGGGCCGGGCGCTTCGCCCCGGGCACTCAGGGCTTGAGTGCGAGGATGTCGCAGCCGGCGCGGGTCAGCACCTTCTCGGCGGCGTTGCCGAGCACGAGGCCCTTCACGCCCGTCCGCCCCGTGGTGCCCATGACCAGCATGTCCGCCTTCACCTTGGCGGCGATGTTGTTGACGGCCTGGCCGACCTTGCCCACCGGGATGTGCACGCGGGACATGGGGATGTCGTAGGGGGCGAGCAGCGTCTTGATGGCTGCTTCGGCACGGGCCTTGGCTTCCTTCTGGATCTTCTTCGGCTGGATGATGTCGAGGTCGGCGAGCACGCTGGAGACTTCGACCGCATAGACGCAGTGGATGGTTGCGCCGTGCAGCCGGGCGAAGTAGCTCGCGGCATCCAGGGCCTTCTGATTCAGGCGCTTGTGCGCGGCGTCCTCGCGCTTCATGTCCAGGGCGACCAGGATCTGGGCCTGCTTCGGCCAGCGCTTCTTGGTGCAGAGCAACACCGGTGCGGGGCAGGCGCGGAGCAGCGTCCAGTCCGCCGGCGTGTGGGTGAGCGTGCGGCTCCGGTGCACGGTCTTCACGACCAGATCGATGTCCTTCTCCGCGCGCGCCGTCACCCAGTCGGCGAGATCCTTGGTCCAGACCACCTCGATGGTGACGTTCTCGAAGGCGGCACCGGCGTCGAGGACCTGATTGCGCAGCCATTCCTCGCGCTCGCGCAGGACCTCCTTCTTGATCTCGTTGCGCTGATGGGTCTCGAACACCTCGGTCTGGTCGTACATCGGGTGGTAGCAGAAGGCCACCAGGTGCAGATGCATGGGCTCCTGCTTCTGCAGGCGCAGGGCGCGTCGGAACGCGACCTGGTCGTGCTTCGGCTTGTCCATGACGACCAGTGCGTTCTTGATGGCTTTCACGACCGCGACTCCCTCTGGGTTGTGTTCGATTCGTGCGCGACGATTGTAGCGGTCGCTGCCCTGCGCATCATCCGCCACCGTTCGCCGGGTGCGCCCCGTAGGTGACCAGCAGCAGCACCAGCATGCCGAAGATCGCCGTCATGATCGCCGTATCCAGGATGCCGAGCGTGTGGTCCTCCTCGAGCAGCTCCACGAGGACGAAGAAGGTCGGAAAGAGGAAGAGCAGAAGCAGGATGTTCGGCAGGGCGAAGCGGAGCGGCAGCTCCGGGTGCGTGGCGCCGGGTCCGAGTTCGTAGATCCCGATGGCGATGAGCGTGAAGGGCAGCACCAGGAACATCACCTGGGTGATGCCGCCGAAGCCGTTGGCCAGGGCGATGCCGTACTCGCCGCGGCGATGGGCCTGCCAGAGGATCACGTACTCGCTCATGCCGGCGGAGCCGGCGAGGATCAGGGCCGTGAGCGTGCCGTTCAGGCCGAGCTCGGCGAGCGCGGTCGCCGCGAAGGTGCTGATCTGGTGGCCGCCGGTCAGGGCGCCGAGGATCCCGAGCGTGAGCAGCCCCGCGATGAGCGGCAGGGAGCTGCGATGCACACGGGCGTAGACCCGATCCCGGCGCTCGTCGATCTGGGCGTCGGAGAGCGCCAGCGCCGCGCGCACCGCATCCTCCTCACCGGCGTAGCCCCGCACGAGCTTCACCAGATAGACCGCGAAGATGGCCAGGAGGATGCCCCCGAGCACGATGAGGTCGTGCGCGGCGAAGGCCTGCTTGGCGTGGTCCGCCGCCGTGAAGGCGATCATCACCAGCCCCACGATCATGCCGATCGCGGCCCCGGCGACGAGGATCTGGGTCCCGGCCTGGGTGATCGGCTCCGGCATCAGGAAGCGACCTTCCCGATCCTTCGGCAGGAAGTAGGAGTAGATGCTGAACACGATCGCGTTGTTGTAGATCGTGATCAACGCGGTGACGAAGGCCGTCAGCGGGCTGACGGTGACGAGAAAGGCGATCACCGCGAATTCCGGCAGGGTCGCGAGGATCTCGGCGACCGTCCCCGCCACGTAGTGATCCCAGTGCTTGCGCGCGGCCAGGCGCTCGGCCGCGGTGACCAGGGCGTCGCAGGCGACCTGCAGCAACAGGAGCCCGGAGACGAGGGTGAGCCCGGCCGTGACGAAGGCCGGAAGCGCTGCATCGGCGAGGGCGGCGATCGACCACAGGACGCCGCCCAGGGCCAGGCGGAGGACCCAGGGCCAGGGAATCGCGAGCACGGGCCCGGCGGGACGGCCGAGCTCCTGGATGGACAGGCGATCAGGATCGATCCCCGCTTCGCGCAGGGCCGATTCCGCGTGGGCGGGCGCTCCGGGAAGCCCGGCGGTCGCCGGGGCTCCCCGGAGTGCAGTCACGCTGTTGCTGTCCTCGTCGGTCGTCAGTCGATGCTGATGTGCTTCACGTCAGGCTTCTTCGAGGCCGGCTTCGGCACCTTGATCTCCAGGATGCCGTTCTCGTAGCGCGCCGAGATCTCCGCGGGATCGACGTTGTCGCCCACGTTCAGGGCGCGCACGAAGCGGCCGTAGCGTCGCTCGCGGAGCACCGGGCGTCCGCCCTTGCCCTGCTCCTCGCTGCGGGTCTCCGCCTCGATGGAGAGCTGGCCCTGATCGACGGAGACCTTGATGTCCTCCTTGCGAAAACCGGGCAGCTCCGCATGGACCAGATAGTGGTCGTCGTGCTCGGTCACGTCGAGGGCGGGCATCAGGGGGCCCGAACCCACGCGTGAGGCGCCCCGCATGGGTCGGAAGAATCCCTCGAAGACGTCGTCCAGATCCCGATCGAAGAAGGGGAGGGTCGTTCTCGGTGCGGCCTGGACCGCGCGGCGTTCCTTCTCGCTCATGGCTGCGATCTCCCGTGGTGACTGGCGATGGCGGCACCGCAGGTCGCCCTCGCGGGCCGGCGGCGTCATTGACGTCCTTTCCCGCTCCCGTGCCCATGACCTGCATCAAGCGCGCACTTTCGTGACGCGCATCACACTTTCAGGTCAACGGATGGCGCCTGGCGGCGTTCTTGTCCACGAATCCACTGAAAAGGGCCCCGATCGGGGTCGCACGAGGAGAACGCCATGAAGCGCACTGCACAGAACGCCGCTCGACCCCTGTTCCTGGCCGCCTCGGCCCTGGGCCTGAGCCTCGCCCTCGCGACCCTGTCCGCCGGTGCCGAAGCCGCTGCCGCCGGCGCGCAGCCCCGCGCCAAGGCCGCTGCGGCGGGACAGGCCCGCCCCCGGGGCGACTTCAGCCGGCAGACGACCCGTCAGCGTACGGAGCAGGGTCGCGTCCGCACCGATGTCTGGACCGGTGAGAACGGTCGCACCGCATCGCGGCGGGCCGAGGTGGTCAACGATGCCGAGCAGGGCAGACGGACCCGTTCCGTCGAACGGGTGGGGCCGAACGGTCGATCGTCGACGAGCGAGACCGTGACCCAACGGACCGAGAACGGCTTCACCCGCTCCACGACGGCGACCGGTCCCGAGGGCCGCACTGTGACCCGCGAGGCCGAGGTGGTGCGCGACGTGCAGGCCGGGACGCGGAGTCGCAACGTGGTCACCACGGGTCCCGAGGGCGCGACGCGCACCCTGAGCGACGATCTGCAGCGGACCGAGAACGGTTACACCCGTTCGACGCAGGTGACGGGTCCCGAGGGACGCACCGGGACCCGTGACGTGACGGCAACCTATGATCCGGAAACGCGGACCTGGGTTCGTGACGTGACCGTCGACGGCCCGAACGACTGACCCGATCGCCGGGCGCGTCAGGGACCGCGGGTGCGCACCCGCGCATGCGTCTTCTCGGAGGATTCGGCGATGGTGAGGGCACCCTTCTCCCGCGCGCTCTGCGCGCTCGTCACGGTCGTGGTGATGCTGCAGCCGACCCCGGGCGCCGCCCGGTCCGACGAGACCGGCAGGCCCCCTCCCGACGCGCTGCCGGTGCATCTGCTCAGCCTGACCGGCGAAGCGAACGAGGAGGGCGGCGGGCTGGTCGGCGTCACCCTGGATCTCGACCTCGGCGCGGGCTGGCGCGTCGACGGCACCGCGGCCTACGCCAGCGCGCTCGACGAGGGCGGTGTCGATTCCACCCGCCTGGCGTTCGGTGCGAGCCACGAGGGTGAGCGTCTGGGGATGCGCGTCGGGGCCTTCGGCTGGCGTGATCCGGACGTGGTCGATGCGATCGGCGGCGAGGGCGCGGTCACCCTCTACCGCGGCGATTTCTGGCTCGAGGTCTCCGCCGAGATGCAGCGCAACGACTTCGCGACCATTGCCGTCGACCGGGAGATCCAGCTGCGCGACCAGACCCTGAGTGTCCGCGCGCGTGCCGACTGCGACATCGACGGCGCCGGTATCGGTCTCCGGATCGGCGTGAGCGGCGAGCGCTGGAGCCTTCGCGCCGGCGGCACCGATTACGCCTGGGAGGACGCGGCCTGCGACTTCGATGCCCCCGGCCTCGAACGCCTTGCCCGGAGCGGCCGCGCGGTGTTCTCGCAACTTGCGGTGGACCTCACGCGCACGCTGTCGGCCACGGCCACGTCCTGGGTGAATCGGCAGTCCGTGCTCTTCGACTACAGCGCCGATCTCGGCGTCTCGCGCACCCAGGGCCTCTGGCGCCTGGAGCTGGACTATCTCTTCGCGCGGGAGCTCTTTCTCGGCGAGGACCTCGAGGTCTGGCGCCTCGGGCTGGGGCGGGGTCTCGGTCTGCAGACGAGCCTGGATGGCTATGCGGGGCGTTCGGCGGGAGAGCGCGATGAGGTCATTTTTGCGGGTCTGTCCCTGACACATCTCTTCTGAACATGCATGGAAGGCATGACGGAATGCTTTTGATTTAAAGAAATTCATGATCTGTCAGGCTGGCCTTGCCATTCGTCGCCCGCACCCCGGCCCATGTCCATGATCGTTGACACCTCTGCGGACCCGGGCGGAGGATCAGGGGGTCAGCATCTGGTGCTGACAGCAGCAGACCGAACGGACAACGCGTACAAGAGCGGCCACACGAAGCCGCTCAGCGCGGGCCGGTCGGGATGAACCGCGATGACCAGTGCGCGCGAGGGGGGACGTTGACGGACCCTCGTACCCGGCAGCACGGCAAGTCTCGATCGGCCTCGACAGGGGAGGATCGGGTATGGTCGGTGGTGGCATCCTGGGCGCGGCACGGCAACATGCAACGCCCTCCTCGAGACACCTCGGCTCTGAATTCGCCGCCCTCGTCTACCGCAGTCGCGCCCTGAGGCCCCTTTCCTGTGACGAGCTCCAGGCCATGCTGGCCTCGAGTCGCGCCCGCAATCGTCGTGAAGGCATCACCGGTCTTCTCGTGCACGATCAGGGGCAGTACTTCCAGTGGCTCGAAGGGCCTCCCGCGGCCCTCGAGCGCCTCTGGGCCTCGATCCAGAACGATCGCCGTCACGCGGAGATCGAGCTGCTCGGGGAGCCCCGCCTGCCCATGCGTCTCTTCGCGGACTGGGAGATGCGTCTTGCCGTGCGCTCGGCGGACGCCGAGGCCGACGAAGAGGACGTGATCACCGTCGCTCCGGAATTGCTCATGATGCTCGCCCGGCAGCACGCGGGCAGCCCCGGAGCCCTTGCCGCACTTGCCTCCCTGTCATCGACGGCCTGCGCGGATCTGGCCTGTTCCGCCCTGACCGCACCGCACCATCAATCCGTGCGTCGCCTCGCGGAATCCGTCGTGCGGGGCCTTGCCCAGCGCATGCCCGAGCTGCAGCGCGCGGCGCCGACCGCACGGTCCTGCGAGCCGCTTTCCGACCCCGAAGCGCCGGTGGTGCAGGACGACCTGCTGAAGCACTTCGCTCGTCAGCTCGTGGCGCAGGATGGGCGCGCGGCGCGTGCGACCTTCGATCAGTTCCGCGCCAGCGGCTTCGGGGCCGCAGCCCTCGGTGCCTGGTTGCTCGCACCGACCGCCCGGCTGCTCGGTGATCTCTGGCAGGCGGATGCATGCAACGTCGCCGACCTCACCGTGGGCATCTGTCGTCTGGCGGCGATGACGCGCGACGCACTCGACGGAACCCCGCCGGTGACGCAGCCCTTCGCGCCCACCGTACTCATCGCGCGCCCGCCGGGTGAGCCCGACGTGCTCGGTCCGTCCCTGGCGGCCACGCAGCTGGAGCCCATCGGCTGCGTCCTCGGCTGTGATTTCTCCGAGAGCGGCGAAGCGCTGCTCGAGCGCCTCGCGGCGCGACACTTCGACGTGATCGTGCTCGCGCTGGATCCTCTGCGCCCGGTGCCCTGTCAGACGCCGGAGGCCTTCGCTGCCATGGTCTCGCGCCTTCGCGAAGCCTCGCTCAATCCCGCCCTGTCCGTCGTGGCCTGCGGCCGGATGCTCGCGGATGCGCCGGAGCTGGGTCCGACCCTCGGTGCGGATGCCTGGTCCGGGCAGGTCTCCGACCTCGGCAGGCTGGTCATGGAGCGTGCCTGCGCCTGAGCCGGCCGCGGCTCGGCAGGCTTCGGCGAGTCCTCAGTACGCTCGCCCGATCTCCGGAGCCGGCCCCGTGCAGTCGACGATCGCGTTGCTCACCCGACGCCAACGCAGCGTGCTGACCGGCTCGAGGTCCCCGTCGACGGGTCCGAGTTCGAGGGTCTCCCGGAAGCTGTCGCCCCCGGTCACGGCCCAGACCACGCGTGCATCCATGCCTTCCGGCGCACTGTCGAGCTCGACCGCACGGAACACGAAGCGATCCGCCCGGCTCTGTGCCGGATCGAGCCTGAACTCGCTCCGATAGCCGGCTGAATCGAACTGCTCGAGCACGATCAGGTCCGTGTCGGGTTTGCGCCCCAGGATCTGCCAGCGCTCGTGCCGTGCCCCCTCCGGCGATTTCGGCTGCGGGGACAGCTCGAAGACACTCCAGTGAAAGCGGAAGCGGCCGCTGAAGAGCGTGCTCACGCAACGCGCCGTGCGGCCCTTTCCGGACACGCCTTCCTCCGTACCGTCCCAGCGGCCTTCGAACCAGTCCATGGATCGCCACAGGAGCGGATCGGCCGTCACCGAGGAGGTGACGCCCGCGCAGCAGAGGAGCAGCGCGGGTGCGAGGCGACGGAATCGGATGGTCAGGCCTGTTCTTCGAGCCATGCAACTGCGTCCTCGACGGTGGAGAACACCCTGAGGGTGTGCTCCGATGCGCCCGTGATGCCCCCAACGACCCTCGCCATGCCGTAGGCCAGCGCGTTCGAAACGACGACGGCGCGCCGTTTCACGGCTCCGGCGGGCGCTTCGGCAAGTTCCCGCCCGAAGCGCCGGATCGCCTCGATCGGCAGAGCGGTTCCATCCGCGGCGACGAAATCGACGAGCTGCGTGGCGCAGGCGCTGTTCGCGGCCTCCTCCACCATGACCTGGCGCAGCCGGTCGAGTGGCCTTGCGTCGAGGCGCCCGCGGACGGCCGGCTGCACGCAGCCGAGGTCCGCATCGCGCCTTATGTCCAGCTCCATGGATCCTGCTTCCCCGTGCGCGTCCGTGAATCGCCATCGACACCCGGACAATGTGCGCCGACCGGGCGTGCGTGAAAAGCCCGGCCCCGGTTCCGGCTTCCTCGAGGCCCAGACGCTCAGGCGTCGCGGGCTTCGCGCTCCGGGCCCGAAGACGTGGGCCGGCGCATGAAGCGCGGCCGGAACACGCCGAGGACGATGTTGGCGAGGGCGACGGCCATGATCACCATGAGCGCGCCCCATTCACTGTCGATGGAGCCCGCCAGCAGCGCGGGGTCCAGTTCGCCGGCGAGGGCGGCCGTGGCCCGTTCCGCCTCCCGCTGGGCCGGGCCCTGGACGGCGACGAGGGTCCCCTCGAAGGCGGAGATGCCGAGCAGCAGTTTGGCCCAGACCCAGCCCACGTCGTGAAAGGCCCGATTCACGCCGATGGCGATGAGCCCGCTCAGGATCACGATGCCCAGAGACGGGAACAGCAGCCAGGTGCACAGCACCCCCATGGCCTGACGCATGAGCGCGTACTCGGAGAGCTCGCTGGGCGGGGGCGTGATCGTGAGCAGGAGCATGTAGGCGGCGAGCGCGCCGGTCATGCCCACGGCGCCGAGCGTGTGCAGGAACTTGAGGCATTTCTTCAGGGTCACGGGCGCTGCAGGCTCCCATGGCGGAGGAACAGCAAGGAAGCGCAGTGTACCGCGGGTCACCGGACCCTCGCCCCGGGACGGGCAGCGCCCGACCGGATTGCCGCGGTCGAGGAAAGGGGTCGCATTGCGCCCCGGCACCCCGCGCGCGACCATGCGCTGCCGAGCACGCAGACGTGCCGCACGGCCGGCGTCGCACCGGTCTCGCCAGGTACCATGGTTCCGGGGGGAATCGATCATGATTCGGCTGGTCTATCTGCTCAGGCGGCGCAAGGGCATGAGCCTCGCCGAGTTCCAGCGCTACTGGCGCGAGACCCACGGGCCGATCGTGGCCGGCTTCGCGACCGCCCTGGATGTCCGGCGCTACGTGCAGGTGCATGCGGTCGAGGACCCGATCAACGACGCCATGCGCGCTGCGCGCGGCGGCATGGAACCGATCTACGACGGCGTCGCCGAACTCTGGTGGGCGTCCGAGGAGGCCCTGCGCGCGGCCCTCGAGTCCCCGCTGGGACAGGCCGCCGCGGCGGCGCTGCTCGAGGACGAGGCCCGCTTCATCGATCTGCCGAACAGCCCCCTGTGGCTCAACGTGGAACTGCCGCAGGTGAATCCGCCGGGCGAGGCCCTCTTCGCCACACCGCGCTCGAGCTGGGTCAAGCTCTACTTTCCCCTCCGTCTGCAGCGCGAGATCGGCTTCGAGGCCGGTCAGCGCTACTGGCGAACGCAGCACGGGCCCATCATCCGCAGCCAGGCGCAGGCGTCGGGCATCCATCGCTATCAGCAGGTGCACCGCATCGAATCGGACCTGGAACCCATGCTGCGCCAGGCGCGCGGCACGGCGGTCGAGGCCTACGACGGCCATGCGGAGGTCTGGTTCGACCGCGGCGCGCCACGCGCCTCCATCGAGGCGCAGCAGGCGAATGCGCGCGCCATCGCCGACGAAGCGACGTTCATAGACTTTGCCCGGTCCACCATGTGGATCGGCAAGGAACTGGTGTTCATCGATCGTTTCGGCTGGGACTGATCGACCTGCAACGCCCCCACGGACATCCATCGGAGAGCCTTCCATGCAGTTCCGCAATCGCATCACCGATCTGCTCGGCATCGAGATTCCCGTCGTCCAGGCGCCCATGGGGTGGATCGCGCGGTCCCAGCTCGCGGCGGCCGTCTCCAATGCCGGTGGGCTCGGGATCATCGAGACCTCGTCCGGCGAACTGGACGTGATCCGTGAGGAGATCATCAAGATGCGCGACCTCACGGAGAAGCCCTTCGGCGTGAACATCGCGCAGGCCTTCGTGCGCGATCCCAACATCGTCCAGTTCGTGGTCGATCAGGGCGTCAAGTTCGTCACCACCTCCGCCGGCAGCCCCATGAAGTACACGCAGCCCCTCAAGGAGGCGGGGCTCACGGTCTTCCACGTCGTGCCGACCCTCGAGGCCGCCATGAAGGCGATCGACGCGGGCGTCGACGGTCTGGTCGTGGAGGGCGCCGAGGGCGGCGGCTTCAAGAATCCGAAGGACGTGACCACCATGGTCCTGCTGCCCCTGATCCGCTCGAAGGTCGACGTCCCGATCATCGCCGCGGGTGGCTTCGTCGATGGGCGCACCATGGCGGCGGCCTTCTGCATGGGCGCCGAGGCCGTGCAGATGGGCACGCGCATGGTCTCCGCGACGGAATCGCCCGTGCATCAGAACTGGAAGGACGCCATCGTCGGAGCCAGGGAAACCGATACGGTGTACCTGAATCGCTTTCATTCACCGGCCCTGCGCGCCCTGCGCACGGAGCGCACGACCCGTCTCGAGCGCATGGTCGAGGAGAACATCTGGGGTCAGTTCGGTGACGCCAAGTCCCTCTACTTCGGCGGCGACATGGAGGCGGCGATCCCGCTCACGGGGCAGGTCGCGGGACGCATCGATGCCGTGAAGCCGGTCGCGGAGATCCTCGGAGAGGTCCGGGCCGAGTTCTTCGAGGTCATGCAGGAACTCTCGACCCGCTACCTGGGGACCTGAGCGGCGGCGAGCCGTCCCGGTCCCGCCGGCGTCGGGGCGGACCGGACCGACGGGGCACAGATGCGTTGACCGGGCGGGGCCTTCGGTGTTGGATGCGCGCATGAACGCCCTCCGCTCTCGACCGTCATCGCGCGTGCGCCGGACCCTGCTCGGTGCGCTGGCGGCTGTGCTCGCGCTGACCGGCCCGCTCTGCGATGCCCTGTGCGTGGCGGCCAGCGAGGACGCAGCGGCACTGCCCCATCTCGCGGCTGCAGCACCCGGGCACAGCGAGTGTCACGGCGAGCGGGCGGCGGAGGCCCAGCCGACAGACGGCGTGCCCGGGTCCGTCCCGGAGGCCCACTGCCCCGGTCACGACGATGCGCCGCCGTCCGGCGAGCGCGTGAGCGCGCTGCCGCCGGGCGTCGATGCCATCTCCTATCTCCTCGATCGATTCGTCCCGCCGATCCCCTCCGTGCGCCTCGACGCGCGCACATCCTCCGAGACGCGAAGTCCCGGGCCTCCGCTCACGCTCCTGACCCTGCGCATTCTCGAATAGCACCCGGTTGCTCCGGTCCTGCGACGGCAGGACCGCCTGCTTCCCTTGCTCGAGAGAGAGTGCTCATGTCCTGCGACCATCGTTCACGGCGGGCCCGCCTGCGGGTGCTCGTCGCCCTGTCCGTCCTCGGGCTGCTCGCGCCCGCACTGCGCGCGGCACCCCTGACCCTTCCCGAGGCCGAGCGCCTCGCCTTCGCGGACGACCCCGGTGCCGACGCGCTGCGTGCGCAGGCTGCCGCATCCCGGGAGCAGGCCGTCGCCGACAGCCAGCTGCCGGATCCCGTGGTCTCCATCGCCGCGCAGAACTTTCCGGTCGATACTTTCGCCTTCGATCAGGAACCGATGACGCAGCTGCGCTTCAGCGTGCGCCAGCAGATACCCGGAGGCGACACGCTGTCCCGGCGGCGGGACCTGCGCGAGGCCGAGGCCGGGCGCCTCGACGCGGCCACGCGCCTGCGCCGGCGCGAGGTCTTGCGGACGGTGCGCCACGCCTGGCTCGAGCTTGCCGGTCTCCTCCGGGAGCGCGCGCTGATCGAGGAAGCGATCCCGCTCCTCGAGGATCTCGAGGGGACGGCGCTGGCGGGCTATCGCCAGGGCCAAGGGGCCCAGCAGGGCGTGATCCGCGCACGCCTGGAGCGCGAGGGCCTTCGTGATCGTCTCCTCGACAACGCCAGGGCCCTCGATCTGGCCCGAGCGGAACTCGCGCGCTGGATCGGCCCCGCGGGGCGCCAGGCCGAGCCCGAGGGTGCCGTCGCACTGCCGGCGGACGTCCTGCTGTCGGAGACCGAGACCCTGCGTCGCGTCGAAAGGCATCCGGCCATCGACATCCACAGCGCCCGCCTCCGGGAGGAGGACGCCCGCGTCGGCCTCGCCCGGGCCCAGTACCGACCGGACTGGGGCGTCGAGCTTGCGTACGGCGTGCGCGATCAGCTCTCGCCCCTGGGGGATACCCCCGATTTCCTGAGCGCCGCACTCTCCTTCGAGCTCCCCCTCTTCACCCAGCGCCGACAGGATCCCGGGCTGGCTGCGGCGCAGAAGGACCGGGAGGCAGCCCGCGCATTCCGCGTGGACGCGCTTCGCGCCCTGCAGCGGGACTGGGAGCGGGAACGGGCGCGCTACCGGCGCCTGACCGAACGGGAAGCGCTCTACCGGAGCGAGATCATGCCGCAGGCGGCACAGGCCGCGGAGGCGGCGCTGCGGGCCTATGGCGCGCAGGCCACGGATTTCAGCGAAGTGATCCGCGCGGCACTGGCGGCCCTCGATGCGCACGTGGCCCTCGAGCGCGTGCGCTACGAGCGCTGGCGCACCGTCGCGGAGCTTCGCTACCTGACCGCAGACGAGATCCTCGCGGAGGCCGGCACATGATCAAGGCGCGCATGCTCCTCGTGGCGCTGCTGGCCCTCGTCGGCGGCCTCTCGATCGGTCTGCTCTGGCCTCGTGGCGGGCCGCCGGGGGCGGCGCCGGAGCGACCGCTCTACTGGGTCGCGCCCATGGATCCGTCCTACCGTCGCGATGGCCCGGGCAAGTCGCCCATGGGCATGGAGCTGGTCCCGGTCTATGCGACGGACGCCGAGCCGGCGCCGGGCGTCCGGATCGATCCCACGCTCACCCACAACTTCGGTGTGCGACTCGGTCGCGTCGAGCGCGCGCCCATCGACGAGGGCCTCACGACCCTCGGGACCGTGGTGCTGGCCGAGCCCCTGATCTCCCACGTCCACACGCGCGTGTCGGGCTGGGTAGAGCAGCTCGTCGCCAATGCGCAGGGCGATCCGGTGCGTCGCGGCGATGTGCTGCTCGAACTCTATTCGCCGGAACTCGTGCGCGCGCAGGACGAGTTCCTCATCGCCCGGGTGAACGGGAATGGCGCCCTGCTGTCCGCGTCCCTGTCGCGTCTGCGGGCCCTCGGCCTGTCCCAGGAGCAGATCGACGCGCTCGCGCGCCGCGGCGAGGCGGACGAGCGGATCGCGCTGCGCGCCGAGGACGAGGGGTTCGTGGTCGCGCTCAACGTTCGCGAGGGCATGTTCATCGAGCCCGGCACCGAGATCATGGTCCTCGGGTCCGTGGACGTCGTCTGGGTCCTGGCGGAGATCTTCGAGCACCAGGTGCCTGGCGTGGCCGTGGGACAAGGGGCGCGGATGACGGTGGACTACCTGCCGGGTCGCGTCTGGGAGGGCGAGATCGAATACCTCTACCCGCAGCTGCAACTCCCGACGCGCACCCTGCGGGTGCGCCTGAGCTTTCCGAATCCCGACGGGGTCCTGCGGCCCGGCATGTTCGGCAAAGTCCGGATCGAGGCGTCGCCGACGGCGCCGACGCTCGTGGTGCCCGTGGAGGCGCTGATCCGCAGTGGCGGGGACAGGCCCGATCGCGTCGTCGTCGCGCTGTCCGGGGATCGCTACCGATCCCGCGCGGTTCGGGTCGGCCGGGTCACGTCGACGCAGGCCGAGATCCTCGCCGGTGTGGCCGAGGGGGAGCGCGTGGTCCTCTCCGGCCAGTTCCTCATCGATTCGGAGTCCGACATCGATACGGATCTCCTGCGCATGGACGCGCCGGATTCCGACGGTCGGGCCGGGTCGATGCCCATGGACCACTCGGGAATGGACCACTCGGGAATGGACCACTCGGGGATGGATCACTCGGGGATGGATCACTCGGGAACGGCGCCGGGCTCGGAGGATGACGACGCGGCCCGGGCGCCGCGATCGGGAATGCCGAGATGATCGCCGCGCTCATCCGTCTCTGCGTGACCCATCGCGTGATCGTCGCGCTGCTCGCGGTGTTGCTCGCTCTCGCGGGGCTCCGGGCCGTGCAGCAGCGACCGATCGACGCGATTCCCGACCTGTCCGACGTTCAGGTGATCGTGAAGACGTCCTATCCGGGGCAGGCGCCGCAGATCGTCGAGGATCAGGTCACCTACCCGCTCACGACGGCGCTCCTGTCCGTGCCCGGTGCCGTGACCGTGCGCGGCTACTCCTTCTTCGGGGACTCCTACGTCTACGTGATCTTCGAGGACGGCACCGATCTCTACTGGGCGCGATCCCGGGTGCTCGAGTACCTCTCCCAGGTCGCCGCGGAGCTGCCCGAGGGTGTGCGGCCCGCACTCGGGCCCGATGCGACGGGGGTCGGCTGGGTGTTCTCCTACGCCCTGATCGACCGCTCCGGGCGGCATGATCTGAGTGACCTGCGCGCCCTGCAGGACTACTACCTCGCCTACGAGCTGCAGGCCGTGCCGGGTGTCGCCGAGGTGGCGTCCGTGGGGGGCATGGTGCGTCAGTACCAGGTGGTCATCGATCCGGACCGCCTGCGTGCCTACGGTCTGCCGCTGGCGCACGTACGGGAAGCGATTCGCCGCGCCAACGGCGAGACCGGGGCGTCGGTCGTCGAACTCGCCGAAGCGGAATACCTCGTCCGGGCCACCGGTTACCTCAAGGGGCTCGATTCCCTGCGCGAGGTGCCGCTCGGCCGCGCGCCCGGCGGTACGCCACTCATGCTCGGTGACATCGCGGACGTGCGCATGGGGCCGCAGATGCGTCGCGGGCTCGCCGAACTGGACGGCGAGGGAGAGGTCGTCGGGGCCATCATCGTGATGCGCTCCGGAGCCAATGCCGCGCGCACCATCGACGGCGTCAAGGCGCGTCTTGCGGACCTGAAGGCTGGACTGCCCCATGGCGTCGAGATCGTCACGACCTATGATCGCTCGACTCTGATCCGCAATGCGGTCGAGAATCTCTCGGGCAAGCTCGTCGAGGAGTTCGCCACCGTTGCGGTGATCTGCGCGCTGTTCCTCCTGCACCTTCGCTCGTCGCTCGTGATCCTGGTCGCCCTGCCCCTCGGCATGCTCGCGGCCTATCTGATCATGTCCCTGCAGGGCCTGAATGCGAACATCATGTCCCTGGGGGGGATCGCCATCGCCATCGGCGCCATGGTCGACGGCGCCATCGTCATGATCGAGAATGCACACAAACACCTCGAACACAGTGCCGACAGGAAGG
>JAZBPI010000022.1:0-35068 GCA_036351555.1 Pseudomonadales bacterium | reverse complement strand
TATCGGCCCATCGAAGGCCTGCTGCCGGCAACGGAGACCGGCATCGTCAAGCAGGACGTCGGGGGGAAGCGGCACGACATCTGGGCCAGCGTGACCTATCGCCGCTGACGGCGGCATCCGACAGGAGCGCATGAAGGGTCCCGCGCGAGAAGCTGGTGCGCTTCTTGCTCCAACCATGAGGAGATCGGCGACACCGCGGAGGGTGACGCCGGGCGGCGCCCCTGCCACGGGACGTCTGCCGGACTTCTGAGGGACGGGAAGAATGATGAGCCAGGTACGCCCACTGAAGCTGACGGTGCCCGCACGCAAGCAGGCCGCACCCGCGTTCTGCGACGGCACCCGTGAAGGACTGGAGGCATGGATCGCCGGCCTCCCCATGACCGACGTGCGGCGCTCGGGGCGCGCCCTGCACGGCGCGCTGGTGGAGTTGAACCGCACCGCCATGCCCGCCCCGCATCGCTTCGCGCAGCTCGAGACCCTGCGCCAGGTCGTGCACTACGCCTGCTCGGGCCTGACCCGCAGCGCCCTGGCGCGCACGAACCTGCTCGACGAGGACGAGCGCCGCATGGTGACGCTCGCCCAGTCCCTGCAGCACCAGCTCGCCACCGGATTCCGCCTCGTGCTCGTGGACGGCATGCGGGCCGGCGAAAAGCTGTCCGGGCACACGATCGAGACCACCTCCGGGCGCCGCCTGGCCACCGCGATGCATCGCAGCATGAGCGATCTGTCGGCGATCCTGCTCCGTGCCCTGCAGCTCTACGCCGCGACACCGACCCGTCTTTGGGAGGAACTCCATCAGCTCTATCTGCTCGGTGCCTCGCGCGGCATCCTCGAAGTGGAGGTCAACGATCCGGAGCACCGCGTGCGCGGCACCACGCGCATCATCGACGCCTACCTGCGGGCGCTCCTGCTCGCCTGCGCGCGCCCCAACAACCTGCGTCCGGCCGCACAGGGCGCGCTCTTCCTCGCCCTGGAGGACTGGGCACGGCACGCGCGCCTGGTCAGCCTGGACACGCTCGAGGATCCGCTCCATGTCGTGGATCTCAGCGGCAACACGGCGCCCATGGCCCTGCGCCTGCACCGGTTCCACGACGACGAGGAGTTGCGCGCGATCGACGCCCGGGACCTGCTCCTGCGCCTGTCGGAAGCCGATCCCGAGGCGCGCGACGAGCGACGACCCGCAGATGCGCTCGCGCTTCCGAGCGGCGTCGACGCCGAGCTCCTGCGCCATGTCTCCAATGCCTGGGGCGAGGCCGTCGAGCGTCATCACGAGCGCGCCGCCGCCACCGGGCGCGTCGAGCTCTGTCTCGGGATGGACGCGGTGCACTTCTTCATCGGCGACGAGGTCGCCTTCGAGGAGCAACTGCGCGACCCCCGCATGCGCCAGCGCGCGACCACGGAAGGAGCTCCCGGCGACGGCGCACAGGACGCTGCGCCCGAGGCCGAGGCGCCGACGGACGCTGCCCGGCCGAGCGCCCAGTTCGTCCGCCTCGCCGACGCCTCCCCCTACGGCTACGGTCTCATCTGGGACGGCGATGCGCCCGCGACCCTGCGCACCGGCGAACTCATCGCCCTCCGCGCGAGCCAGGGCCAGCACTGGAGTCTCTGCGTCGTGCGCTGGCTCCATGCAGGTGACGGTCAGGTGCGCCTCGGGGTCGAGATCATCGGACCGCGCTGCGTCTCCGTGGGCGCCCGGGTGCTGAGCACCCGCGGCGGAAGCTGGGAGTGGACCCCCGCCCTCCTGCTGCCGGCCATCGACGCCATCGACCAGCCCGCGACCCTGGTCACGCCGAGGCGTCCGTTCCGCGCCGGGCAGAAGCTCGCCCTCAATCAGTCGGGCAGTGAAACCAAGATCCGCCTGGAGGCCGGGGACGTGCTCAGCGACGAGTACAGTCGCTTCACCCTGCGCGAGCTCGGTCTCGGCCAGAACAGCTGCCAGATGGACACCGGCATCGAGGTCGAGATGCTCAACGCGGACGAATACTGGGAGAGCGTGGAGTACGCCTCGGAGACCAGTACGCCCTGATCAGGCTTGATCGAGGGCCCCTTTCTCCGCAATGCTCGCCGCCAGGACGGCGAGTCTCTCCCACCGGCCCGCTGACGCGGGCCGGTGGCACGCCTGCGGGGTGCAAAATGCCTCGCAACGCAGGACACTGGTCCGATTGCCGTCCCCTGGACCCCCGAACGGCCACGGACGCCCGGACACCATGAGCAGCTCCTCGACGTTGCACGTCCTGATCGCGGACCCTTCGGCCAATGCGGCCGAAGAGCTGGTCCGCGAGCTGCGCAACGCCGGCCACAACGCCCGCGGCCAGCACGCGGAGGACAGCGATGCCTTCACCGCCCTCCTCGAACGGCAGCGCTGGGATCTCGTGGTGGTGCGCCGCGATGCGGAGATGAGCTACGACCCCACCGCGCTGATCAGGCAGGCCCGCGAATGCGACGTCGATCTGCCCATCCTCCTCGTCGAGGACGGCACCGAGCTGGCCCGGCTCACCGCCGGGATCGAGCAGGGCGCCAGCGACGTGCTCCTCGCCGGTGAAGATGCCCGCTTCATGCTCGTGGTCAAGCGTGAGCTCGCGGGGCTCACCGCGCGCCGCGCCGTGCAGCGCGCCGAGGCCGCACTGGCAGAAACGGAGCGACGCAGCCAGCTCCTGCTCGACAGCTCCAGCGAGGCGATCGCCTACGTGCACGACGGCATGCACGTCTATGCGAACCGCGCCTATGCACAGCTGTTCGGCTACGACTCGGGTGAGGACATCGAGGCCGTTCCGCTGCTCGACATGATCGCAGCCGAGTACCAGGACACCTTCAAGCAGCGCCTCAAGCAGTTCGACGCCGACCAGCCCACCGACGGCTTTCCCATCTCCGGGGTCCGCAGTGACCGAACGACCTTCGAAGGCGAGATGAGCCTCGGTCACGCGGCCTTCGACGGCGAGCCGTGCATGCAGGTCCTGATCCGCTGCACGCCGGTCCGCGCGGCCCGGATCGAGGAAGCGGAGGAACTGCGCGCCCAGGATCCCGTCACCGGCCTGACCAGTCGGCCGTTCTTCCTCGAGGCCGTCGAGAAGCGCGCCGTGCTGCGTGACAAGGGCGGCAAGGAAGGCGCGGTCGTCATCGTCGAGATCGACGACTTCGACAGCGTGCGCAAGAACGCCGGCATGAGCGCCAGTGACCGGATCCTCAAGGACGTCGCCGACGTGCTGGCCGGTCGGGCCAGCGGCGACGTGCTCCTCGCGCGGCTCTCGGACGACCGCTTCGCGGCACTGATTCCGACGACCACGAGCGGCGTCGCCGAAGCCCTCGGCGAGAAGTTCCGGCGCGGGATCGAGGACCTCATGTCCACCGTCGGCGGCAAGACCACCCGCCTCACGGCCAGCGTGGGCATCGCGATGATCAATGCGCGGACCGCGTCGGCCCAGGAAGTTCTGGATCAGGCGGCCCGGGCCGTCCGCCATGTGCGGGAACAGGATCGCGCCGGCAACGGCGTCTATCTCTTCGATCCTGCCGACTTCGCCCAGCCGCCGCCGACCCGCATCGACAGCAGTGACGAGGAAGCTCGGGAGACCCTCCTGCTCCTCTCCGAGGGCATGAAGAGCAACAGCCTGGTGCTGCTCTTCCAGCCGATCGTGAGTCTCCACGGCGGGGACGAGGAGCACTACGAGGTCTACCTGCGCCTGCCGGATCGGGACGGCAATCTGCTTCCGCCCGACGACTTCATGCATTTCGCGGAGCAGGCCGGGCTCGGTGGCCGCGTCGATCGCTGGGTCGTGCTGCACGCCATCAAGAAGCTCGCGCAGCAACGCAGTCGAGGGCGTGAGACGCGGCTGACGATCAATCTGACCCATGCCGCGCTCACCGACGAGAGCTTCCTGCCGTGGCTGCGGGTGGCCCTCAAGGCCGCGAAGCTGCCGCGCGATGCCGTGATCCTCCAGTTCACGGAGATCGCGGCGACGACCTACCTCAAGCAGGCGAAGGCCTTCACCGAGGCACTCAGTCAGCTCGAGTGCCGCGCGGGCGTCTCGCAGTTCGGCAATTCGGTGAATCCCTTCGCCACCCTGCGCCATCTCACCGTCGACTACGTGAAGCTCGACGGCAAGTACGTGGGCAACATCGAGAAGGACGAAGCCGCCGGCGCGGAGCTCGGCAAGACCCTCGCGGAGCTCGAGAAGCTCGGCAAGACGACCATCGTGCCCAAGGTCGGCAACCCCGCACTCATGGCACACCTGTTCCAGTCCGGCGCACGGCTCGTGCAGGGCAACTACTTCGGCGAGCCGACCTCGGAGATGGATTTCGACTTCGCCAGCGAAGCCTGATCGATCACTGCAGATCGGCGTCCGTGAACCCGAGCAGATAGAGCAGAC
Source organism: Pseudomonadales bacterium (assembly GCA_036351555.1). Lineage (GTDB taxonomy): Bacteria > Pseudomonadota > Gammaproteobacteria > Pseudomonadales > Azotimanducaceae > JAZBPF01. The sequence continues at coordinate 30,704 of JAZBPI010000022.1, read as the reverse complement.
CATCGAGGCCGAGCGTCGAGATGGAGTGTTCGGCACTTTCCCGAACGAGCGGCTTCGCGCGATAGGCGATGCCCAGTCCGGCGATCGACAGCATGGGCAGATCGTTGGCCCCATCGCCCACGGCGATCACCTGATCCAGGGTGATCTGCTGGGCCGCGGCAAGTTCCCGGAGCAGGGACGCCTTGCGTGCACCGTCGACGACGTCGCCGACGACACGACCGGTGACGCGCCCGTCGACGATCTCGAGCTGATTGGCATGCACGAAATCGATCCCCAGGCGCGCGCGCAGGACCTCACCGAAGTACTGGAAGCCACCGGAGAGAATCGCGGTCTTGTAGCCGAGGCGCCGCAGCTGCCTGACCAGCTGCTCCGCGCCCTCCGAGAGTGGGAGCGTGGCGGCCACCTCCTCGAGCACTCGTGCATCGAGGCCCTCGAGCAGGGCGACGCGGGCTCGAAAGCTCTCCGTGAAGTCGAGCTCGCCCTGCATCGCGCGCTCGGTGATCGCCGCCACCGCATCGCCGACGCCTGCGCGGCGGGCGAGCTCGTCGATGACCTCGGTCTCGATCAGCGTCGAGTCCATGTCGAAGGCCACCAGACGCCGGTTCCTGCGGTAGACGTTGTCGAGCTGGAAGGCGATGTCGATGCCCAGCTCTGCCGATGCCCGCAGGAACTCGCCACGGATCGCGGCCTGATCGGGCGGCTCGCCACGGAGCACGAGCTCCACGCTGGCTCGATCACGGCCCGGCGCAGCGCTCTCCTCCCGCGCCCCGGACAGGCGGCGGATCGCCTCGATGCGCAACCCGTGGCGCGTGACGATGGCCGTGACCCGCGCCAGGTGATCCGCGGCGAGGACCCGGGCGAGCAGGGTGACGATGTAGCGCGGACGGACCTGGCGGCGCAGCCACAGGTGCCACTGATCCATGTCCACCGGCTCGAAGGCCGCACTGAGCCCGAGCTCGTGGGCCTGGAAGAGGACGTCCTTGAGCACGGACGCTGTCGCCACCGCCTGGGGCAGCGCCACCACGAGGCCGAGGGCGACGCGATCGTGGATCACCGCCTGCCCCAGATCACGGATCTCGATGCCGTGCTCGGCGAGCACGCGCATGATCGTCGGCACGAGATCGGGACGATCCGCGCCGCTGATGGTGATCAGAAGAAGATCCTGGGCCAAGCCCCGTCATCCTGTCAGGCGCCGCGCGCGCTGCCGGCCCGCGGTGATGTAGCGACTGTTCGGCATCCGGCGACGCTCTCGCGTCCCCGGTCCTTTAGAATGCGCGCCGACACCATGGCCACAGGACCCGCCGCGATGCGCGCTCGCCCCTCCTCGAGCGGGGAGTCGTTCCGATGAACGGCACCCTGCGCACGCGCCACGCGGTCGTCGTCGCCGCAGCCCTGGTCCTTGCGCTGGTGGTCGCGCCCCTGCTCGCGCTGGCGCTGGTGTCCCTCGAGAGCGACGCGACCGAGGCACGCGCTCGTTATGGTAGCACCCTGGTCGATCGACTCGCGGCCAGCGCCGTGGACGCGGTCATCAGCGGCGAGGCCCTGAGTCTCGCCAGTCTGACCCGTGAATTCGGTGCGCTCGAAGGGGTCGCGTCTGCCGCCATCTACGGCGCCGACGACCGCCTGCTCGCTGCCGGCGAGAACGCGAGCCCCGCCCGCCTCGACCGCGGGCGCCGTGACGATGCCTTCCTCAGCGAGGTCGCGCTCCAGAACGAGATCGTCGGCTATGCCCGCGTCACCCTCGCACCCGATGCCTTCGACTCCGAGCGAGGCGTGCTGCTGGTCGCGGGGGCGCTCGTCCTGGGCCTCGGTGTGCTGGGCCTCGCCTGGATTGCCGGCGAACGCCTGGAGCGGCGCCTTGCGACCTTGCGCGAGCGTCTGGAGCTGCGCCTGGGGGAGGACGCCGTGGCGGCGGACCCCTTCAGGGCCATGATCGAACTCCTCGACCCCGACTCCGAGGTCGAAGCCGAGGGTTCCCCCACCGGGTCCGATGTCCTCGTCGAGGTTCCGCACCTGCCCGCGACGGCCGATGCTCCCCGAGCGAGCTATCTGATCGTCGTCAATCTCTTCAACCAGCTCGCCCTGACGCCGGAGGCGCGAGAGGAAACCCTGGACCGCTGCGCCGATCTGCTCGATCTCGTCTGCGCGCGCTACGGCGGCCGCCTGGGAGACCTGCCCGGCACGGGCTGCTTCATCTGGCTCGACGCCCTGGCGCCGACCGGGGACCATGCCTTCCAGGCCATCTGCACCGGCCTGCTCGCAGCCCGCGTGTGCGCGGATGACGAAGGCCCGGGCGCGCCGGCACGGCTGCGCCTCGCGATCGACCGGGTCAGCGACGAGGAGCTGCCCACACCCGGCGACGTCGTGGATACGGCCGAGATCGTCGACCGCATGCCCGAGACCATGGCGAGAGTGGTCATGCTCAGCGCCTGTGGGCGCGAGCATGCACTGGCTGTCGGCGAGGGCCTCATGGCGCAGGTCGAGGCGACGGACCGCCTGCACTGCACCCGGATCGAATCCGCTGCCTTGCGCGTGACGGGAGAGGGTGCCCATGCATGGCTCGTCGACGACGTGGAGGAGCCGGCGCGCGGTCTCATCGCCCGCCATGCGGACGCGATCCTTGCAGCGGATCTCGACGCGCAGCGCGCGGAGGACGCCCCATCATCCTGAAGGTCGGTGAGCGACTCCAAGGGCTCGCGGTACCGGAACGCGACCGCCGGACTCAGCGCTGGACCTCGATCCGGTCGACCTTCTGGAATCCGCGCGGCAGCCGGTTTCCCCGGCGGGCCCGCTCGCCCCGGTAGGCCTCGAGATCCGCAGGCTTCATGCGGAGATAGCGCTGCCCCGCATGAACCACGAGTTCGGCGTCCGGCGGGAGCGCGACGGCAGCGAGGAGCGATTCCTCACCGCTCTCGAAGGCCGCCTTGGGCACGTTCAGGATCCGATTGCCCTTGCCTCGCGCCAGCTCCGGCAGTTCGCCCACCGGGAACACGAGCATGCGACCCGCGCTGGTCACGGCCACCAGCAGCTCGGATGCGGGGTCACCGACCATCGAGGGCGCAAGGACACGCGCCCCCCCGGACAGGGTGAGTACGGCCTTCCCGGACCGGTTCTTGCCGACCAGATCTCCGAGCCGGGCGAGGAATCCGTAGCCCGCGGACGACGCGAGCAGCACCAGCGTCGCCGGTGGCCCCATGACCACCCCGGCGAAGGACGCACCGGAGGGCGGATTCAGGCGCCCGGTCAGCGGCTCGCCCTGGCTCCGCGCGGAGGGCAGCGTATGGGCCGGCAGCGAGTAGGCACGCCCCGTGGAATCGAGGAAGACGAGGGCGTCGTTGCTGCGACCGCGGGCCATGTGCGCGAAGGCGTCGCCCGACCGGTAGGCCAGTTCCTGCGGATCGATCTCGTGGCCCTTGGCGGCGCGCACCCAGCCCTTCTCGGAGAGCACCACGGTGAGCGGCTCCGTGGAAAGGAGCTCCTCCTCGGCGAAGGCGCGTGCCTCGTCCCGGGCAACGATGGGCGAGCGACGCTCGTCGCCATGTTCCTCGGCGGCCGCCTGGAGCTCGCGCACGAGCAGGGTCCGCAGGCGCCGCGCGGAACCCAGCGTCTTCGCGAGGTCGTCCTGCTCGCTCTCGAGCGCGTCCTTCTCACCCTGGATCCGGATCTCCTCGAGGCGTGCGAGCTGGCGCAGGCGCAGCTCGAGGATCGCATTCGCCTGGGTCTCGCTCAGATCGAAACGCGCCATGAGCGCGTCCCGCGGACGCTCCGCTTCGCGGACGATCCGGATGACCTCGTCCACGTTCAGATAGGCGACGAGCAGCGCATCGAGCACGTGGAGGCGCTCGGCGATGCGGTCGAGGCGGAACTGGATGCGTCTGCGTACGGTCTCGCGTCGGAACTCGAGCCACTCGCTGAGCAGGCCATGGAGGCCGCGCACGCCCGGGCGCCCATTCAGCCCGATGCAGTTGAAGTTGACCCGATAGCTCCGCTCCAGGTCGGTGGTGGCGAACAGATGCATCATCACCCGTTCGAGATCGACACGATTGGAGCGCGGGACCACGACGATGCGCGTCGGGCTCTCATGGTCCGACTCGTCGCGCAGATCCACCACCATGGGCAGCTTCCGGGCCTGCATCTGCGCGGCGATCTGTTCGAGGACGCGCGCCGGTGAAACCTGATGGGGCAGTGCGGTGACGACGATCTCGCCCTGTTCCTCGTGCCACAGGGCGCGGGCACGAATGCTGCCGCGACCGGTGGCGTAGAGCTCCCGCAGATCCGCCGGCGCGGTGATGATCTCCGCAGCGGTCGGATAGTCCGGGCCCTGCACGTGTTCGAGGAGCGCATCGAGGTCCGCCTTCGGATCCTCGAGCAGACGAATGCAGGCCGTCGCGATCTCCCGCGCATTGTGCGGCGGCACGTCCGTCGCCATGCAGACGGCGATCCCGGTCACGCCATTGAGCAGCAGCACGGGCAGACGCGCTGGCAGCACGCGCGGCTCGTCGAGGGTGCCGTCGAAGTTCGGCACCCAGTCCACGGTGCCCTGACCCAGCTCCGCGAGGAGCACCTCCGCGAAGCGCGCCAGGCGGGCTTCCGTGTAGCGCATCGCGGCGAAGGACTTCGGATCATCCGGGGCACCCCAGTTGCCCTGGCCATCGACGAGCGGATAGCGATAGGAGAAGGGTTGCGCCATGAGCACCATGGCTTCGTAGCAGGCGGAGTCTCCGTGCGGATGGAACTTGCCGAGCACGTCACCGATCGTGCGCGCGGACTTCGCGTACTTCGCCGTCGCCGTGAGGCCGAGTTCGCTCATGGCGTAGACGATGCGCCGCTGAACGGGCTTCAGTCCGTCCCCGATGTGCGGAAGGGCGCGATCGTTGATGACGTACATGGAATAGTCCAGGTACGCCTTCTCCGTGTAGGCCCGCAGGGGCATGCGCTCCTGGGCGCTCTCGTCGCCGCGCGGCGCGTTCGGCTCGTCATCGCTCATCGATCATTTCCCGTTCCTGCCGGCACCCTGCTGCGTCCACCGCTGCGTTCAGGCATCACAGATCCAGCTCGGCCTGGTCGCCCTTCTCCTCGAGCCAGGCGCGCCGATCGCCGGCCCGCTTTCGCGCGAGGAGCATGTCGAGCAGCTCGAGCGTCTCCGCATCGGAGTCGTTCGTCAGCTGCACGAGCCGCCGCGTGTCGGGCGTCATGGTCGTCTCGCGCAGCTGCAGGGGATTCATCTCACCGAGTCCCTTGAAGCGCTGCACGCTGATCTTGCCCTTCTTCTTCTCGGCGGCGATCTGATCGAGTCGCCCCTGCTTCTCCGCTTCGTCGAGGGCGTAGTAGACGTCCTTGCCGACGTCGATCCGGTAGAGCGGCGGCATGGCGACGAAGACGCGTCCCGCCGCCACCAGCGCCGGGAAGTGCCGCACGAAGAGCGCACAGAGCAGCGTGGCGATGTGCAGACCGTCGGAGTCGGCGTCGGCAAGGATGCACACCTTGCCGTAGCGCAGACCCTCGAGGTCGTTGCTGCCCGGATCCACGCCGAGGGCCACCGCGATGTCGTGGACCTCCTGACTGGCGAGAATTTCTGCCGAATCGACTTCCCAGGTGTTAAGGATCTTGCCGCGCAGGGGCATGATCGCCTGGAACTCGCGATCGCGGGCCTGCTTCGCCGAGCCGCCGGCGGAATCGCCCTCGACGAGGAAGAGCTCGCTGCGCTCCGCATCGGCCCCGGAGCAGTCGGCCAGCTTCCCGGGCAGCGCGGGCCCCGTGGTGATCTTCTTCCGGGCGACCTTCTTCGCGGCCTGCACGCGCCGCTGCGCAGTGCGGATGGCGAGCTCCGCGATCTGTTCTGCTTCGTCGGTGTGCTGATTGAGCCAGAGGCTGAACGCGTCCCGGGCCACCCCGGAGACGAAGGCCGCGGCCTGACGCGAGGACAGCCGCTCCTTCGTCTGTCCGGAAAACTGGGGTTCGTGCATCTTCGCCGAGAGCACGTAGGAACAGCGCTCCCAGAGGTCGTCCGGTGCGAGCTTGAGGCCGCGGGGCAGCAGGTTGCGCAGCTCGCAGAATTCCCGCAGCGCTTCCGTGAGCCCGGTGCGCAGGCCGGCGACGTGCGTACCGCCCTGTGCCGTGGGAATGAGATTCACGTAGCTCTCGGCGAGCAGATCGCCCCCGTCCGGCAGCCACTGAACCGCCCACTCGACGGCCTCGTCGTTGCCTTCACAGCCATGGCGGAAGGGTTCCGACGGCAGCGTGACGAAGTCGCGCGTCGCGTCGGCAAGATAGTCGCGCAGCCCGTCCTCGTAGTACCAGGTGATCTCTTCCGTTTCCCGCCCGGTCGCGTCCCGGAAGACCACCTCCAGACCCGGACAGAGCACCGCCTTGGCACGCAGCAGGTGCTTGAGACGGGAGACCGACACGCGCGGCGAATCGAAATAGGACGGATCCGGACGGAAGCGGACACGCGTGCCCGTGTTGCGCCGGCCCGTCGTGCCCACGATCTCGAGATCGCCGGACTTCTCGCCGTGTTCGAAGCGCATCGCATGGAGCTGGCCATCGCGGCGCACCTCCACCTCGAGCCAGTCGGAGAGGGCATTGACCACGGACACGCCGACCCCGTGGAGACCGCCGGAAAAGCGGTAGTTCTCGTCCGAGAACTTTCCTCCGGCGTGCAGCCTGGTGAGGATCAGTTCGACCCCGGACACGCCGTGTTCCGGGTGCAGGTCGACGGGCATGCCGCGACCGTCGTCGACCACCTCGATCACCTCGTCGGGCAGCAGCGACACCTCGATGCGATGCGCGTGGCCGGCCAGCGCTTCGTCGACGCTGTTGTCGATCACTTCCTGCACGAGATGATTGGGCCGAGACGTATCGGTGTACATGCCCGGACGCTTGCGCACGGGCTCGAGCCCGGTCAGGACCTGGATCGCTTCCGAGGAATAGCTTCGATTCGCCATCGACTTCGCCATGAAGGAAGGGACACTGCAGGGATGCACGGCCGGAACGGCAGGGCTCCGGCGCGGCGCCATCTTACGCGGAGCTCAGGCCCGGCCCAAGCACCGGACGCATCCCCCGGAGCGGGGGCGGGTGCACGCGCGAGGAACGAGACGTCGGACCCGAGGAATCAGGAGCGACCGTCGGTCGCGACGCGGGCGACCTCGCGGCCTTGGTCGAGACAGAGCGCCAGATACTCGGCGAGAAACAGATTCAGCTGCACCTTCTCGTCCGGTTGGCGCATGCGCGCGTTCGGGTAGTCATAGCGGCTGTCGAAGCGATCCTCGCCCTGATAGGCGAGCACCTCCGCCGTGCGGCAGTCGTGATAGAGACGCACGGACAAGCGCGGCGCCGGGATCATCGCGTGCCAGTCGCCGCCGGCCCGCTCGAAGTGCACCAGCACGGTCGTCGTGTAGGGGCAGCGCTCGATGACGCTGAAGAGCAGCTCACGGCCGCTGTCGCCCGGCAACGGCAAGGCCACGGAACGCAGGTCCCGGTCGAAGAGTTCCGGCAGCAGCTGGTGCATGCGCGCATAGTTCGCGTCGCAGGTCGCCATCTGCCTGGCCAGATTCACCCTGTAGCGCGCACGCGCCATGCCTGCTCCTGTCGAAGACGCATCCGCTCCCCCGGGCGCTATAGAGCGTCCGGCGTGCTTCATTCACCGGAACGAAACACAGGACACCGATTCGTCCGGAATCGGCACGGGAGGCGCGAGCTGCGGCCTAGCTCTGCCAGCGCTGCGCCAGGCTGTTCCTGTGCAGCGCCAACCACTGTAGCCCGATTATACCCGCCGCGTTGTGCACTTCGCCCGCTTCCAGCGCCGCAAGGGCGACATCGAAGTCGACGACGTGCACCCGGATGTCCTCGTGCTCGTGCTCGACCCCGTGAATGCCCTGCGCGCGCGAGCTGTCCACACGGCCGACGAAGATGAGGATCTCTTCCGTGGTCCCGCCGGGACTGACGTGATAGCGATGGACGAATTCCATGGCCCCGACCTCGAGGCCGGCCTCCTCCATGGCCTCCCGTCGAGCCACTGCCTCCGGCGCTTCGCCGTCCTCGGCGATGCCCGCCACGAACTCCATCTGCCAGGGCGAGGGCGATGCGTCCAGCGCACCGACACGGAACTGTTCGATCAGGACGACACGGTCGTGGACGGGATCATAGGGCAGCAGCACCACCGCAGGGCGGCGCACGAAGAGCTCGCGACGCATGGTCGCGCTCCATCCACCCTCGAAGAGCCGATGCCGGAGGTGCAGCGCGTCCATCCGGAAGAAGCCCTGGTAGGCGGTCTCCCGGGAGACGATCTCGACGTCCGCCCGGGAAAACGCCAGGCGCCTGTCCAGGCCGTCCGGTAGGCGCGCCGGATCCTCAGCCACGGTGCGCGATCGCTCGCCCGGCAGCGTGACTAGACCTCAACGTACCGCCGGCTCGCGCAGCGTGAGCGTCCCGGCCTCGACGTCGAGGCCGGCCATGACCCCCGCGGGCACCACGGTCTGGTCCTCGACGTGGCCGATCATCAGACCCTTGAGCGTCGGAACCCCGAGTGGCTCGAAGCGGTCCCGGATCACTTCCTCGATGCTGAAGGTATTGCCGTCGTAGTCCGCTTCCGTGAACTTGCCGAGCGCGACCCCTGCGACGCGCTGGAAGACACCCGCCAGCCAGAGGTGCGTGAGCATGCGATCCACGCTGTAGGGCGCTTCATCGACGTCCTCGAGAAACAGGATGGCGTCGTCGAAGTCCGGCTCGAAGGGCGTGCCGAGCAGATGAACGAGCAGCGTCAGATTGCCGCCCACGAGCCGCCCCTCCGCGCGCCCGGGCACGATGGGCGTCAGGCGATTGTCCCGCTCCACGACGCCCGGTCGGGCCTCGAAGAGCGGTGCGGCGCCGATGCGCGTGGTCGCGGCCGGCGCGACCAGCACGCGCCGGAATTCCTCGTAGGTATAGGGCGAGAAATTCTGCCCGGCAATGGGCCCGTGAAAGGTCACCAGACCCGTGCGCAACCGGATCGCATTCAGCAGCGCCGTGATGTCGCTGTAGCCGAGGAGCACCTTCGGATTCGCGGCGATCAGTTCGTAGTCCAGCAGCGGCAGGATGCGCGCGGACCCGTAGCCCCCTCGAAGGCAGAAGATCGCGTCCACGTCCGGATCCGCGAACAGGGCATTGAGATCGTTCGCGCGCTGCGCATCCGTGCCCGCGAGATACTGCGTGCGCGCGAACACACCGGGCGCCGCCTTGACCTGGAAACCGAGGGAGCGGACCAGGTCCATGGCCGCCCGCACATCCTCGTCTTCCGCGGCATTGCTCGCCGGCGTGACCAGGCCCACGGTCATGCCGGCCTCGAGCCGCCGAGGCCGCAGGAGGGCCGCGTCGGACGATGCCGCACGGGCACCCTGCGAGGCCGTGGCGAGCGCAACGCCGGCCAGGGCGCCGAAGAGATCGCGTCGGGTCATGTCCATCAGCAACGACTCCCTCGTAGCGGAGCGGTGTGTTCCGTCCTCAGGCAACCGGCGTCAACCACTCCGGATGCGCCTCACGCTTGCCGGCGACCTGGTCGAAGTACATCTGCTGCAGCTGCGTCGTGATCGGGCCGCGTCGGCCATCCCCGATGCGGCGCCCGTCCAGTTCACGGATCGGCAGCACTTCCGCAGCGGTCCCCGTGAAGAACGCCTCATCGGCGATGTACACCTCGTCCCGCGTGATGCGTCGCTCGACGAGTTCGAGACCGAGTTCCTGCGCGAAGGCGAAGATGGTGCTGCGCGTGATGCCGTCCAGGCAGGACGTCAACTCCGGCGTGTGCAGGCGGCCGCCACGGACGATGAAGACGTTCTCGCCGCTGCCTTCGGCCACGTACCCCTCGTTGTCCAGCAGGAGCGCTTCCTCGGCGCCGGAGTCCAGCGCTTCGCGCAGCGCGAGCATGGAGTTGATGTAGTTCCCGTTCGCCTTGGCCTTGCACATGGTGATGTTCACGTGATGCCGGGTGAAGGACGAGGTGCGCACGCGGATGCCGCGATCGCGGGCGTCCGGATCCATGTAGGACGGCCAGGACCAGGCCGCGACGATGCAGTGCGTCGAGAGCCCTTCTGCACGCAGGCCCATGCCCTCGGAGCCGAGGAAGCACATGGGACGGATATAGGCCTCGTCGAGATCGTTGGCGCGCACGACGAGGCGCTGTGCTTCCTCGATCTCCTCATGGCTCCAGGGCATGGCCATGCGCAGGATGTGCGCACTGTTGAAGAGACGCCGGGTGTGTTCCGCGAGACGGAAGATGCAGGCGCCCCGGGGTGTCGCGTAGGCCCGCACCCCTTCGAAGACACCAAGACCGTAATGAAGCGTGTGCGTGAGCACGTGCACCTTGGCGTCACGCCAGGGCACCAGTTCGCCGTCGAACCAGATCAGACCGTCGCGATCCGCGAAATCGGGGGCACTCATCTTCGCTGCTCCTGGCTGTTCCCGGCGCGGTCATGCCCCGGTGCCGCCCCGGAGGACACGGCGCTCATGCGTGCATCCCAGAGTGCGGCGACGCGATCGGCCCGATCGAGGAGATCCGGTCGCTCCGTGCGGGCGGGCAGGTTGGCCAGGGAGGTGCGGTGGGCTTCCGCCCGGAATTCCTTGTAGCTCTCGATCAGGATCTGCGCGTCGCCGGGCTCGAGGATCCCTTCCGTGCGCGCCGTCTCGAGAATGCGGATCGCGTCGGTCCAGGACAGGAGATCAGGGTGCGCGTGCGCCCAACCGAGCACGAGATATTGAACCATGAATTCGATATCCACGACACCGCCCGGGTCCTGCTTGAGATCGAAAGCGGTCCGCCCCGCCAGCGCGGCCGCGGATGGTCGTTCACGCAGGCCGCGCTGCTCCGCGAGCATGCGCTGGCGCATCTCCACGACCTCCCGACGCAGCGCGTCCAGATCCCGCTTCTGCCCGAGCGTGCGTCGACGGATCGCGGCGAAGGCCTCGCGCAGCGCCTCGTCACCGACCACGGGGCGTGCCCGGACGAGCGCCTGATGCTCCCAGGTCCAGGCCTCGTCCCGCTGGTAGCGCCCGAAGGCCTCGAGCGACGAGACGAGCAGGCCCGACTGACCCGAGGGTCGCAGCCGGACATCGACCTCGTAGAGCACGCCGGTCAGGGTGCGCGTCGTGAGCAGATGGACGATGCGCTGACCGAGACGAACGAAGAACTGGCTGTTCGAGACGGCACGCGGACCCTCCGTCTCCACCGTCGTCGGCAGGTCGTGGAGGAACACCAGATCGAGATCGCTGCCCCAGCCCAGCTCGAGGCCGCCGAGCTTGCCGTAGGCGATGACGCAGAAGCCGCCGTCGCGGGGCTGCCCATCCGCGTCACAGGGACGGCCGTGCTGCGCCACCGTGTGGCTCCAGGCAAGTGACACCACCCGCTCGACGATCACCTCTGCAAGCCAGGTCAGCGCATCACTGACCTTCATGAGCGGCAGGATGCCACCGAATTCGCAGGCCGCGACGCGCAGCTCCGTGGCTTCCTTGAAGTAGCGAAGCTGATCCAGCTCGCGCTCGAGATCGCCCTCGTCGACACCACGCAGCTGCTCCGTCAGCTCCGCGCGCAGGGAGGCCGGCTCCGGCGCCGTGAACAGACGCCGGGGATCGAGCAATTCGTCGAGGAGGATCGGATGCCGGGCGATCGCGTCGGCCATGCGCTCGGAGGCCGCGGCCAGGCGCACGAGCTGTTCCAGCGCCCCCGCGTTCTCGACCAGGAGCACGAGATAGGCCGTTCTTCGCAGCACGGCCTCGACCAGGCGCAGGCTGCGCGCGAGGGCGACATCGGGATCCGGCTGCGCCGCCGCCACGGCGAGGAGCCGCGGCATGACCCGGTCCAGGCGCACGCGTCCGACCTCCTGGGTGACGTCCTCTTCGCGGCGAGCCCGCAGCGCGGCGAGCAACCGTTCCGCCGCGTCCGGATCGCGAAAGACGGTGGCGCCCGCGCCGCCCGGAACGGCGTCGGGATCTCCGTGCCACCAGGCCCGCCAGGGGGCGAGGGCGTCTCCCGGGTCTGCATCACTGCCTGCCTCCTCCGGACTGCGGATCAGCGCCGAGAAGATCGCCGCGACGGCAGCTCGGTGAGCCTGGAGCACGGCGGCGCAGGCGCCCCAGTCGGCGTCGCCGAGCGTATGGGCGATGCGGGCACGGGTGTGCGGATCCCTCGGGAGGCGCTGCGTCTGTTCGTCGCGAAGCGCCTGAAGGCGATGTTCCAGGTCCCGGAGCCGGACGTAGGCCGCGTCCAGGGCACGGGTTTCCTCCGTCGAGAGGAACCCGGCCTGACCGATGCAGGTCAGGACGGTGCGCAGGCGACGCTCCGTGAAACGGGCATCCCGCCCGCCATGGATGAGCTGGAACACCTGGGCGACGAACTCGATCTCGCGAATGCCACCCTCTCCGAGCTTGATGTCGTCCTCGAGCCCTCGACGCCTGACCTCGCTGCGGATCATGTGCTTCATGCCGCGGAGCGCCTCGATGGCTCCGAAATCGAGATAGCGGCGATAGACGAAGGGTCGCAGCGCAGCAAGCAGTTGCTCCCCCGCGGGCAGATCCCCCGCGATGACGCGAGCCTTGATGAGCGCGTAGCGCTCCCAGTCGCGGCCCTGCTCCTCGTAGTAGTCGAGCATCGTATCGGCGTGCTGCACGAGGGGACCGCTGTCACCGAAGGGGCGCAGACGCAGGTCCACGCGGAAGGCGAAGCCGTCGCCGGTCGGCGTGTCGAGCAATCCGACGAGTCGCTGCGCGACACGCACGAAGAATTCCTGGTGCGTCAGCCCCGTGTCGGTCGTCCCGGCAACCGCATAGGCAAGGATCAGATCGACGTCACTCGACAGATTCAGCTCGCCGGCGCCGAGCTTCCCCATGGCAATGACGATGAGTCGTGCGGCCTCCCCGGCGGGGCCGTCCGCCGGCCGCCCCCAGGCGGCGACGGCCATGCGCATGACCCGCTCCAGGGCGAGATCGATGACGATCTCGGCGAGTTCGGACAGCGCGGACGTGGTCTCGTCGAGGTGGGCCTGCCGGGACAGATCCCGCAGGAGCACGCCGATCATCTGACGGTGACGGAACTGGCGCAGGGCCGCGCCGATCGGCCCGTCGGGCAGCAGGGTCGCATCGGCTTCTGCCCGATCGAGCTCGGCCGCGAGTGCCCGGCGCAGTTCGGCGCGGGCCGGAGCGCGGGTGTGGAGATCGAGGTCGATCAGAGCCTGCAGGTCCGCCGGGTGGCGGACGAGCCAGTCGACGGCCCAGTCGCTGCCGACGATCAGGGCCTGGAGGATGGGCGCCAGGCTCGCATCGGCAGCGATCAGGCCGTCGAGGGGGACCCCTGCCTCACGGAGCCGCGTCGACGCCGTCGCGACCCGTTCGACGAGCGCATCCGGAAGGCCGGCGAGAAGCGCCGCGTCCGCCGCTGGAACCGGCTCAGCCGTGCCTTCCATCGGCCACGGCAGCGAAGGTCGCGGCCCCCTCCTCCTTCGCGGCATCCTGCCGACGCGCATCGGCGATCGCGTCCGCGACCGCTTCCGGTGTCGCCTCTTCGGCGACCGGGGTTCGCGCAGCCGCCGCTTCCGCCAGCGCCGCCGTGGCGAGGTCGCGCACGCCATCCAGGCTCGCGGCGACCCGCGGGTCGAGGGGCAGCAGCATGACCCGACTGGCGTCGGCATCGGCGAGCCTGCACAGGGCATCCACGTACTGGCGGGCGAGGAGATAGTTCAGGGCGTCCGAGGAACCCTGTTCCATGGCACGGGAGAGCATGAGGGTCGCACGCGCATCTCCCTCCGCCCGCCGCTCCGCGGCATCGGCATCGAGGCGTGCCGCACGGTGTTCCGCCTCCGCCGCGCGGAGGACGCCTTCCCGTTGCGCTTCCGCTCGCAGCTCCGCGGCTCGGCGCTCACCCTCGGCTTCGAGAATCAGCGCCCGGCGCTTGAGCCGGGCCTCGAGCTCCCCGCGCACCGCATCGAGCAGGGAGTTCGGTGGACGCAGATCGCGGACCTCTGTTCGCGTCAGCTGAACGCCCCAGGTGGCCGCCGCATCGTCCGCCGCCGCCAGCAGCGCGGCATTGAGCGCGGCCCGGTCGGTGAGCACCACCTCGAGGTCGCGCTCGCCGACGAGGGTCTGCAGGCAGGTGGCGAGGAGCGCGGAAAGCGCCTCGTCGACGTCCCGGACTTCGTAGCTCGCGCGCGGTGCGTCGATCACCTGGAAGAAACAGAGCGCATCGACACCGACCACGACGCGATCACGGGTGATGAGTTCCTGATGGGTCACCGCAAGCTGCCGCTCGCGCATGTCCTGACGCGCACCGATGCGATCCACGAGCGGGATCAGTCCGTGGGTGCCGGGGCGCAGCACGCGATGAAAGCGACCGAAGCGCTCGATCGTGTAGTGGAAGCCTTCGGGCACGCGACGGACGGAAGCGAGGAGCAGGGTCAGAGCAAGAAGGGCGGCGAGGGCGCCGACCGGGATCACGAGGAGGGAACCGGAATCCATGCGCGTCCTCCGTGCGCGGCCATCGGGGCACCAGGCCCGGAACCCTGGGCCCCGAAGCGCCGGCCTGCGCACGGCGGTCGGCCGCGCGCTCCTGCGATGATACCCATGTCGGCGATGAACGACAGAGGAATTCGCCCAGTGCCGCGCCTCAGTCGCCGCCGATGGGCACGACGCGCAGCACTTCCTCGATCGTGGTGTGGCCGCGCCCGACCTGCAGCGCGCCGGAGAGCCGAAGGGTATGCATGCCTTCGCGCACGGCGAGACGCCGCACTTCCGCGACATCGCAGGTGTCGTTGACGGCCGGTTTGACCGTTTCCGTGAGGGGCAGGAGTTCGTAGAGGCCGACCCGACCGAGGTAGCCGGTGTCGCGGCACTCGATGCATCCCACGGGCCGCATCATGCGCTCCGGCGGCGCGGCGCGGAACGGATGGGTGAGCGTCCGCCAGCCGTCGAGGTCCATCTCCGCCGGCGTCTTGCAGTGCGGGCAGAGTGTCCGCACCAGGCGCTGCGCCATGACCCCGAGGAGCGTCGCGCGGATGAGGTAGGCCGGAACGTCGAGCTCGAGGAGGCGCGTCACTGCACTGGGTGCATCGTTCGTATGCAGCGTCGACAGGACGAGGTGCCCGGTGAGGGCAGCCTGGATCGCCATCTCCGCGGTCTCTCGATCCCGCACCTCGCCGATCATGATGATGTCGGGGTCCTGCCGCAGCAGTGCCCGCACACCGGAGGCGAAACTGACATCGATGTTGTGGTGGACCTGCATCTGGTTGAAGGCAGGTTCGACCATCTCGATCGGATCCTCGATGGTGCAGACATTGACCTCGGGCGTCGCCAGATCCTTGAGCGTGGAGTACAGGGTCGTGGTCTTGCCGGAGCCCGTGGGGCCCGTGACCAGCACGATGCCGTGCGGGTTGTGGACCATGGCGTTCCAGCGGCGCAGGTCCTCGCCGCCGAAACCGAGCTGCGAGAAGGAGCGCAGCAGCACGTCCGGATCGAAGATCCGCATGACCAGCTTCTCGCCGAAGGCCGTGGGCAGCGTCGACAGGCGCAGCTCGACCTCGTTGCCCTCCGGACGCTTGGTCTTCACGCGGCCGTCCTGGGGCCGGCGCTTCTCGGCCACGTCCATGCGGCCGAGGATCTTCAGGCGGCTGACCACCGCCGTGGTCACGGCTGCGGGCAGCGCGTAGATGTCGTGGAGCACGCCGTCGATGCGAAACCGCACCTTGCCGGACTCGCGGCGCGGCTCGATGTGGATGTCGCTGGCCCGCTGATCGAAGGCGTACTGGAGCAGCCAGTCGACGATGTTGACGATGTGGGCGTCGTTCGCCTCGGGAGACTTCAGGCGCCCGATCTCGAGCATCTGCTCGAGGTTGGTGATGGCGGCTCCGGCACCGGTCTTGTGCTGATCCGACGCCCGCCGCACGGAGCGGGCCATGGTGTAGAACTCGAGCATGTAGCGCCGCAGCTGCTCGGGGTTGGACACCACCCGACGGATGCTGCGGCCCTTGAGGGTCTGGGCGAGCATGCCCTCCCAGCTGCGCGCGAAGGGTTGCGCACTGGCGATGACGATCTCGTCGTCGAGGATCTCGACGACCAGGATGTTGTGACGCTGGGCGAACTGGAAGGACATGGCCTCCGTCACCCGCTCCACGTTGATCTTCAGCGGATCGATCCGGTAGGCCGGCTGCCCGGCGCGCTCTGCGAGCCAGTGGGTGAGCGTTTCGAGATCGAGGGTCGTCCCGGGCGCCGTCTGGTCCTCGAACTCCTCCTCGGCGACGATCTCGAGGGGGTGCATGTGCAGCTGCTCGCGCCGCCGCGGCGCGATCACGAGATTCTCGGCATTGGTGCGGCCGATGCGCCCTTCGTTGACGAGATCCTCGAGCACGCCTCGCAGGTCGAGGATGCGATCGGGCAGCTCGGGCTCGAAGCCGCCCTGGCCGGACCCCGGATGCTGGGAAGAGACGGACACCTGACCTCCTCGTGACGCGCAGCACCGGCTGCCGCTCCGTCGCGCCGAACGGACTGCCGCAGTGTGACCGCAGGCGCGGGCGATGGGAAACGCCGATGGCTCCGCACAGCGGCGGACAGCACCGTCGCAGTGTAGGCCGGATGCGCAGCGGTGCCGCTGGAGGGTCGTCGACAGTCCCTGCACAATGGCCGGCCTGCTGCCGTCCTGTCCCCGGAGGCGTCATGAACGCCCGCCTGCCCGATCTGGTCCCCATGCTGCGCCGCCTCGTCGAGACCCCCTCCGTGAGCTGCACGGATCCCGCGATCGACCAGAGCAATCGGGGCGTCGTGGACGAACTGGCCACCTGGCTCGCGGACCTGGGCTTCGCCATCGAACTGATGCCCCTGCCGGACGCGCCGCACAAGGCGAACCTGGTCGCGACCCTGGGCACCGGACCCGGCGGCCTGGTGTTCGCCGGGCACACGGACACGGTGCCCTGCGATCCCGAACTCTGGCGCAGCGAGCCCTTTCGTCTCGAGGAGCGGGAGGATCGCTTCTACGGGCTCGGCACCTGCGACATGAAGGGGTTCTTCCCGCTCGCCATCGAGGCGGCGCGGGACCTGCGCGCGGGCGATCTCGCCCGCCCCCTGATCCTCCTCGCCACGGCGGACGAGGAATGCTCCATGGACGGTGCGCGCATCCTTGCACAGCGTGGCGGCATGGACGCACGGCACGTCGTGATCGGCGAACCGACGGGCCTCGAACCCAAGCGCATGCACAAGGGCATGATGATGTCCGCCATCCGCATCCAGGGGCGCAGCGGCCATTCCTCGGACCCTCGCCTGGGCGCCAGCGCGCTCGATGCGATGCAGCTGGTGCTGGCGGAACTGGTGCGCTTCCGCGAGGACCTCGCCACCCGTCATCGCCATCCCGCCTTCGACGTGGATTTCCCCACCCTGAACCTCGGCTGCCTGCATGCGGGCGACAATCCCAACCGCATCTGCGGCCACGCCGAGCTGCAGATCGATCTGCGCGTGCTCCCGGGCATGGACAGCCATGCGATCCACGCCGAACTGGCGGAACGCCTCGCACCGATCGCGCCACGGATCGGCGTCGAGCTCGAACTGGTGCCGCTGCATCCGCCCGTGCCCCCCTTCGAGACGCCGGCGAGCTCGGACATCGTCCAGGCCGTGGAGCGGCTCACGGGCGTTCCCGCCGGCGCCGTGGCCTTCGGCACCGAGGCGCCCTTCTTCCAGGCCATGGGCATGGATGCAGTCGTCCTGGGGCCGGGGCACATCGACCAGGCGCATCAGCCGGACGAGTACCTCGAGCTCGGACTCATCGAACCGACGGTGCGCATCCTGCGATCGCTCGTGAAGGAATTCTGCGTCCGCTGACAGGCCGAGGGGCGAGGCGTGCATAGGCGTCGGCGCCCCTTCGTGGCATCATCCGCGACCGGCGGCGGCCGTCGGTGGCCCCGCTTCAGGAGCGCAGCGCACCACGGCGGTTCGCGCACTTCCGGCCGGGGCAGGCGATGGACAGCTTCCAGTACGTCAAGTGGTTCCGAGGCGCCTCGCCCTACATCAACCTGCATCGCGATCGCACCTTCGTGCTCATGCTCGGCGGGGATGCGATCGCCCATCCGAACTTCGACAACTTCATCCACGACGTCGCGCTCCTGCACAGCCTGGACGTGCGCCTGGTGATCGTCTTCGGGGCGCGGCTGCAGATCGACGCCGCCCTCGAGGCCGCGCAGATCGAGACGCACTATCACCGCAACCTGCGCATCACCGACCAGGCCACCCTGGCGATCGTGCGCCGCGTCGTCGGCGATCTGCGCATGCAGATCGAGGCGAAGCTCTCCATGGGTCTGCCGGGCACGCCCATGCAGGCCTCGCGCATCAACGCGACCGGCGGCAACTGGGTGACCGCGAAGCCGGTGGGCATCGTCGACGGCGTGGACCACGCGTTGACCGGCGAGGTGCGTCGCGTGGATGCCGAAGGGCTCAAGCGCCAGCTGGATGCGGGCTGCATCCCGCTCATCGGACCCTTCGGCTACTCGCCCTCCGGCGAGGTCTTCAACGTGGCCTACGAGGAGGTCGCCGCCTCCGTCTCCTCCGCCCTGCGCGCGGACAAGCTGATCGCCCTCGACGACGAGCCGGGACTCCTCGACGGCTCCGGCAACCTGATCAGCGAGATGAGCCCCGGCGAACTGGACCTCTGGCTCGATACGGCCGACGACGGATCGCCGGCCGGCAGCGAACGACACCGCCAGGCGAGCGCCCTGCTCTGGGCCGTGCGCTCCGGCGTCCGCCGTTGCCACGTGGTCAGCCATGCCGAGGACGGCGCCCTCATCGCCGAGCTGTTCACGCGGGAAGGCCAGGGCACGCAGATCACGGAGCACTCGGCGGAGCGGATCCGTCAGGCCAACCTGGACGACGTCGCCGGCATCATCGACCTGACGGCGCCCCTGGAAGCGAACGGCGTGCTGCTGCCGCGAACCCGCGAACGCATCGAGCGCGAAATCACGCAGTTCTGGGTGCTGGACCTCGACGGCATGATCATCGCGTGCGCCGCGCTCTATCCGCACGCGGACTCGGGCACCGCGGAGATCGCCTGCGTGGTCACGCACCGGGACTACCAGGGCGGCGACCGGGCCGAACGCCTGATCCGCCACCTCGAGGGCCTTGCTCGGCGCCAGGGCATGCACAGCACCTTCGTGCTCACGACCCGCACCGCCGCCTGGTTCATGGAGCAGGGCTATGCCGCAGGGGACCTGGACGATCTGCCGGATCTGCGCCGTGTCCAGTGGACACCGGAGCGCAACTCCCGCGTGCTCGTGAAACCCCTGACCACGCCCTGAGCGCGCACGCGCGACCCGGCGCCCCTTTCACAGACTCGATCACCGCATGCCAGGAACAAGCCCATGACCGAGAAGGACCCGAAGCGCCCCTATTCGTCCCAGGTCGTCGACGGCGTCGAGAAGGCTGCCGCGCGCGCCATGCTCCACGCGGTCGGCTTCACGGACGCCGATTTCGCCCGCGCGCAGATCGGCATCGCCTCGACCTGGAGCAATCTCACACCCTGCAACATGCACATCGACACCCTGGCCCGGGCCGCTGCGGACGGCGCCGAAGAGGGAGGCGGCAAGCCCGTCACCTTCAACACCATCACCGTGTCCGACGGCATTTCCATGGGATCACCGGGCATGCGCTACTCGCTCGTGTCCCGGGAAGTGATCGCCGATTCCATCGAGACCGTGGTGGGGGCCCAGGGCTTCGACGGCTTCGTGGCCCTCGGCGGCTGCGACAAGAACATGCCCGGCTGCGCGATCGCCATGGCCCGCCTCGACCGACCCAGCGTCTTCGTCTACGGCGGCACCATCCAGCCTGGCAAGGCGCGACGCGACGTCGTGTCCGTGTTCGAGGCGGTGGGACAGCACGCCGCCGGCAAGCTGTCGGACATCGAGCTCAAGGAGATCGAGGCCACGGCGATTCCGGGGCCCGGCTCCTGCGGCGGCATGTACACGGCCAACACCATGGCCTCGGCGATCGAGGCCATGGGGCTGTCCCTGCCCAATTCCTCGGCTCAGGAAGCGGTGTCGTCGAACAAGCTCGCCGATGCGCGCGCCGCCGGGGCCGCCGTGGTCGAGCTGGTGAAGCGCGGCATCAAGCCCTCGGACATCCTGTCGCGGGAAGCCTTCGAGAACGCGATCACCGTGACCATCGCCCTGGAAGGGTCCACGAACGCCGTGCTCCATCTCCTCGCGATCGCCCATGCCGCGCAGATTCCCCTGGCCCTCGACGACTTCACGCGAATCGGCGCACGGGTGCCCGTCCTCGCCGACATGCGTCCGGCGGGTCACTACGCCATGAGCGAGCTGATCGAGATCGGCGGCATCCAACCGCTCATGAAGATGCTTCTCGACGAAGGCCTGCTGCACGGGGACTGCATGACCGTCACCGGGCACACCCTGGCCGAGAACCTGGCGGCCGTGGCCCCCTATCCGGAAGGCCAGCGCGTGATCCGTCCGCTCACCGATCCGGTGAAGAAGGACAGCCACCTGGTCATCCTCACGGGCAATCTGGCGCCGGAAGGCGCCGTGGCCAAGATCACCGGCCACGAGGGCCTGTCGTTCACGGGCACGGCGCGCTGCTTTCACGGCGAGGAAGCGGCCCTGGCGGCCATCCTCGACGGCCAGGTGAGCAAGGGCGACGTCGTGGTCGTGCGCTACGAGGGCCCCCGCGGCGGGCCCGGCATGCGCGAGATGCTCTCGCCCACGAGCGCGATCAACGGTCGGGGGCTCTCGCAGGACGTGGCCCTGATCACCGACGGCCGCTTCTCCGGCGGTTCGCACGGTTTCGTCATCGGCCACGTGACGCCCGAGGCCTTCGACGGCGGCCCCATCGCCCTCGTCGAGGACGGCGATCGCATCACCGTCGATGCGGAGACGCGCGCCATCACGCTCCACGTGGACGACGCCACCCTGGCCCGGCGCAAGGCAGCCTGGCAGCGTCCGGCGCCCTATGCGACCCGGGGCATCCTGGCCAAGTTCGCCCGCCTTGCCGCCACGGCGTCGGAAGGTGCGGTGACCGACAAGTACCTCTGAATCGACGGCCACCGGGTCCTGCCACCCGCGCCGCAGGCCCCACCGGAGGCTGCCTGAGGCGCGGGTGCGCACCCGGGCGGCCCGCCTTCCCAGGGCATCGCGCGCCTGGGAGCTCTCAAGATCGACCCGGCCACGCCGACCTCCCTGAACGACCTCCCCGAGCCGGACCCCGTCCGTCATGCGCGAGCTCGTCGCGATCCTCGTCGCCTTCGGCCTGTGCCTGGGCGGACTGCTGCTGACCGGCCGAGGGCCGGGCCCCGCCTCTGGTCCGCCGCCCCCCCAGGCAGCGCACGCCGGCCATCAGGTCGCAGCCGGGGTGCCCAGGGCCCTCAAGTTCCCATCACCGGGGCCGATCATCGAATCGAGCGATTCACCGCCTGAACCGCTGGCCGCGCAACCGCTGAGGCCGTTTCGGCTCGGCGCGGTGGCCGCCACGGCGCTACCGCCCGCGGCGCCGGACCTGACGACGACGCGCGAGATCGCCTTCGACGCGGCGGCGCTGAGCACCGCCTCGCCGGGAGACGAGATCGCCCTGGACCTCCCGCAGCTCGGTGGTCGCTACGCGCTCCGGGTGGAGACGGTGACCGAGGAGGACGACGGCACCCATCGTCTGAGCGGCGCCGTGGCCTGGGACGGCCGCCGCTATCCGGGGCTGATCAGCATCGGGACGCAGTGGAGCTTCGGGACGCTATCGACACCCGAGGGCAGCTACGAGTTCACGGCCCGGAACGGACAGGCGCGCATCGTCGATCTCGCCGAGATCGATCGCCGGACGCGACCCGGCCAGACGGACTACTTGGTTCCCCCCGACGCCTGATTCGTGGACGGGGGTCAGCAGGAGGCCCCATGTCCACCCGACCGACATCCCTGCTCCTGATCGCCCTCGGCCTGGCATCGGCACTCACGGTCTCGGGAGCGGTTCGGGCGAGCGAGATCAGCCTGCTTGCGCTGCATACCACCGAAGCGAGCGAACACTACGGCGGCGCACCGGAGCCGCGCATCACCCATCTGGTCGCCGTCGCCAACGACGTCCTTGCGCGCAGCGGCGTCGACGCCAGCGTTCGCCTGCTGGCCATCGAAGCGCGCGAGCTCGGCCCCGTGACCGACACACCGGCCACCCTCGACCGCATCACCTACGCACGGGACGCGGCCGTGGCCGACATTCCCGTGCGCCGCGATGCCCTGGGCGCCGATGCGGTGGTCCTGTTCGGAACCTACGCCGGGGACGGCTACTGCGGCGCGGCCTGGCTCGGCGGCAGGGACGTACCGGCCAGGCTCAGCACGACCGATGCGGCGCATGCCTACGCCTACGTCGCGCTCGATTGCGGCAGCTATACGCTCATCCACGAACTCGGCCATCTGCTCGGTCTGGTGCACTCGCGCAGCGAGACGCCCGACGGTGGCACGGTCCCCTACGCCGCCGGCCATGGCGTCGCCGGCCGCTTCGTGACCGTGATGGCCGAACCCGGTGCCTACGACGCACCGCGCCTGCCCTATCTGTCCAATCCGACGCTCAGGGCGTGCTTCGGCGAGCCCTGCGGCGTGGACCTCGAGGATCCGATCGCCGCTGCCCATGCCGCTCGGGCCGCGGCGGAGACGGCGCCGCAGCTGGCGGCCTTTCGCAGTCCGCCACGGGCCGCTGCCGGCAGCGGAACGGCCGAGCCGGGCAGTCTCATGACCCAGGCGACGAGCACACCGCCGCTGCCGGTCTCACCGGCGGCGCCGACGCCCCCGCCACCGTCCCCGCGCTCCCCGGCTCCGCCCGCCGCCGGAGGGGGCGGGGGTTGCGCCGTCGGGACCGCCCACGACGACCCCACGCTCCCCTTCATGCTGCTGACGTCACTGCTGTGGCTGCTCCGGCGACGCCTGGCGATCTGAGCGCCCCCGCCTGGCGCCGCTGCGCCGTCCTGGGCGCGGGCACGCTGGTGCTGCTGGCGGCGTCCACGACGTCCGCACTGCCCTGGCTCAGGGGTGCGCCCCTCGATGCCCTGGCGCTGATCGTCCTGTTCCCGTTCGCCGAGGAGGTGCTGTTCCGCGGCGCGCTGCAGGGCTGGCTTCTCCGGCATGAGGCCCTGCGCTTCCGGCAGGGTCCGCTGTCCGGCGCCAACCTGTGCACCTCCCTGGGCTTTGCCTGCGCCCATGTGCCGGCGCAGGGACCGGAGTGGGCGCTCGCTGTCTTCGTGCCTTCGCTCTTTCTGGGCATCCTGCGCGAACGCAGCGGCAGCCTCCGGTGGCCGATCTGTGCGCACGTGGCCATGAACCTCGCCTGGTTCCTGCACCGTCCGCCCGCACTCTGACGCCCGCACTGCGCCGTCAGGCGGATCGGCCCGCATCGCGCCAGGCGTGGCGCGATCGTCGACCGACATCCCGGACGGACGTCAGAGCACGCGGGTCATGAACAGGCTGTTCGGATCGGGCCCGTAGTCCGCAAAGGGCGCACAGACGCGGAAGCCGTGGCGAGCATAGAGCGCCCGCGCCGGGGCGAAGGCCGCCGCCGATCCCGTCTCCAGGCTGACGCGGCGCCCCCCGCGCCGCGCCGCCTGGGACAGCGCATGACGGAGCAGACCGGCGCCGACGCCATGACCCCGGACCGCCGGCGCGGTCCGCATGGACTTGAGCTCCGCGAAGTCGCCCGCGTGCCACCTCAGGGCGACGCATCCGAGGACTCGATGCCCGTCCTGCGCCGTCCAGAAATCGACGTCCGGGGCCTGCAGCCGATCCACGTCGAGGGCATGGGTGCTCTCCGGCGGTGACAGGGCGCGCATCTCGGCGAGGTGCTCCGCAAGGAAGGCCCGGATGGCGTCCCCGGTCAGATCGTCGGTGACGATCTCGAATCGCAGGGGCCGTGCCCTCTGTTCCTGTTCGGTGGCCGAGCGTCCGTCGCGCATGGACCCCTCTCAGGCGAAGGCCGCCCCCGCGGCGCTCCGCCCTCCGTGCAACCAGGACACGAAGTCCGGATCGTCGGAGTGCGAGGCGACACGCTCGTCGTAGCGCGCAAGCAGGGCCTCGGAGGCCCGGTCCCGCCATTCGCCCGCACCGCCGGATCGGAAGAAGGCGCGCGGATCCTTCCAGTGATTGTGTGTCGTGTCCGGCGCGAGCTCGTGCGCACGGTCGCGCATGCGCAGAAGGCTGGCCTCCTCCGCGAGCGACGCCGCGCGCCCAGCGGCCAGGTTCACTCCGAGGACGGCAGCAAGTCGCTCGATCTCCGTCGCGAGGTCACGCTTGTAGTCGGAGAAGTGGAAGAGGGCGACGTTCGGCTCCCTGCGTCGGCGCCAGCCCTGTTGCAGGAACGCGAGCACGTCATCGAGCGTCACGAGCCCGCCACCGCCCTCGATGAAGGCCCGCAGGCGCTCGACGGGGTCCTCGCTCGGGGGTGTGGGCGGCGGGAAGTCCGCCAGATCCTGATTGCCGACGGCGGCGGCTCTCGCTTCGAGGAAACGCTCGAAATCCAGGTTCTCCATGTGGTGCTCGAAGGACACGGCGACATCACGGGGATCACGGCCGACGATGAGGTAGGTCACGTCCGGATGGACGGGCAGCCCATCCAGGGGCGTGTGGGTCTTGATGAAGCGTCGATGGGTCTGGGCATCGAGCAGTGCGTGCACCTCCGCCGCGCTCCGCGTCTGCATGTCGAGCCAGGGCGAGAGTTCGTCGAGGGTGCCGGGAAATTCGGGACCGTCGAAGATCAGCAGCGCACAGAGCATCTGTGTCCAGGTGGTGCCGCACTTCGGAGGCGTACAGATGACGATGTCGCCAGGGCGATGCGAGAAGCCCTCCCAGCGCTGATTGTCGTAGATGATCGTGCGGTAGCGGGTGCGGTCGGTCATGGCCGGGATTCCTCGAGCAGTTCACGATCGAGGACCACTCGGGCACCCCGCGTCCTGCGCGGCAGCCCGGGCCTTCCTCGGGGACCTGCCCCTACTCTATGCCTCCCGTGCATGCGGCCGCAGTCGATTCTTCGGCGTCGGGGGCCGGCCCCCGTACCCCGATGCCTGATCAGATCGGTCGAGTCAGCCGGCGTCGGGCCTGATCCTGCGATGGCGCGCCGCCTCGAGGCCCCGCGACGCGTGGCTCAGACCGCGACAGCCATCGCTTCGGGCCAGTCGTAGACCTCGGGCTGGGTGACGGTGGTGCGCGCCGCCGCACCGGTGTCCGTGGATGCCGCAGGCGTCTCGGTGACGGGCGTTTCCGGACCAATCCTGGACACCCACGCGACGAGCCGCCCCAGGAGACTGATTCGATCTGAAGTTCGACATGGGTGCCCAGGACGTCTCTCCCCCGGAACCGGCGTCGGGGCGCCCGCCCTCCGGTCCGGAACCTTCGACGCGCACGCCGGCGCGGCGGGCACCTGTGCACGACACCAGCGGCTCCCGCGCTCCGACCGGCGAGTGCGGGACTGAGGCGTGCGCACCCTGCGGAATCAGGACATCGGCGAGCCGCTCCTCGATCTCGAGGACGACGGGACGCTCGTGGCCGACGATGCCGACGTCCGTGTTGGTCTGGAACGCGATCGCCACGTCGTGCTCCGGGTAGTAGGCCAGGCTCGAGACGTAACCCGGGATCCAGCCGCGATGGCCGAGGACGGGCCCCCGGGCGCTCGCACGGATCGCGATCCCGAGGCCGTAGCGGGTGTCCGGATCGCGCTCCGAGACGGGCACGCCGGCGATGGCCTGGCGCCAGGTGTCCGCCGCGAGCAGCCGCCCGGAGAGGAAGGCCTGCCCCCAGCGCGCGAGGTCGCGGGACGTCGAGTAGAAGCCGCCTCCGGCCCCCTCGACTGCCGGATTCCACAGCAGCTCGCCGCGCGCGTCCGTAGTCCGTGGCGGCAGATCGAGGCCCGACGCCGGCGATGCGTACCCGCACGCCAGCCCCGGCAGCCGGGGCCGGTCGGAGCGCCCGGTCGATGCGAGCCCCAGAGGCATCAAGAAGCGCTCGCGCACGACGTCGCCCCAGGGCTCGCCGGTGACCGCCTCGATCAAGAGACCGAGCAGGAGGTATCCCGTGTCCGTGTAGGACCAGTTCGTCCCGGCGGGGAAGAGCGGACCAGCCTCGAAGGTCAGCGCGATCAGGTCCTCGGGCGTCGCCCCCGCCAGCTCGTGGGGCCAGCGTTCGGCAAAGGCCGGCAGGCGGACGTAATCGGGCAGTCCGGAGCGATGCTGGAGGAGATGGCGGACGGTGATCGTCCGCGCGTTCGGGAGCCGGTCGAACCAGGGCCGCGCTCCGAGCCAGCGCCCGACGAAATCGTCGAGGTCGAGCGCGCCCGCCTCCGAGAGTTCGAGGACCGCCGCGGCGACGAAGGTCTTGCCGATGCTCGCCGCGAGCATCGTCGTCCCGGGCGTCATGGGCGTGCCGGCTTCCCGGTCGGCGAGCCCACCGGCGACCGTGACGCTGCCCCCGGGGCCGGCCAGCGCGACGGTCATGCCGGGGAGGCGGTAGTCCGCGAGGATGGCGGCCATCTCGGCGCGCAGTGCGCACTCCGGAGCCTGGGCACGCCGGTCGCCCGCGCAGCCGGACCCGACGATCGCCAACAGGAACGCAAAGGAGCCGATCGCGCGCATCATCCGTTCCCCCGCGGTCCCGCCGCCGGGACCACGGCCGTGACGGCGCCACTTCGCGAGAACAGGGTCCGACGCGCGAGGACGACGACGACGATCGCGACCGCTACGTAGAGCCACATGTCCCAGGGCTGCGCGTCCGGCCAGAGCGGATCGTTCATCTGGAAGTGGAACACCATGGCGAGCAGCACGCTGCCGCGGGCCGCGTCGAAGAGAGCGGTCAGGATCACGCTGCAGGCGACGGCGCCGGCGAAGAAGGGCAGGAAGTCCCAGCCCGCCTGCGGCGTTCCGCTGAGGAGGAACGCCGGGAGGTGCCAGACCGCCCAGATCACCCCGAGCACGAGCCCGGCCCAGAACGGCGCGAGTCGCCGCTGCAGGATGGGCAGCGCATAGCCCCGCCAGCCGAGCTCCTCCACGGGCCCCAGCACCGCCATGAAGGCGATCGCCGGCAGCAGCACCGCCGCCGGCTCCGTGAACAGTGGCGCCGACGCCGCGTTGCCCTTCAGGGCCGCACCGGCGAAGGAGACCGCGGGGAAGGCGAGGAGCAGGAACGCATACCATCGTAGCGGCGCGCGCCACAGCAGGAGACGCGAAAGGAAGCGCAGCAGGCCTTGCCCACCGCTGTGGAGGCCGACGAGGAGCAGCGCGGCGATCGCCGGCGCGTAGACGGCGAGCACGAACAGCGGATGGTGGCCGCTCAGGGGCCCGAAGGTCGCGACCACCCACTCCGTCGCGAAGACGAAGAGCGCGAACAGGGACCATGCGAGGCCGAACACGATCAGCAGAAAGGGAATCAGGCTCCCCGAGGGGATCGCATCCGGTGCGGTGCCTGCCATCGTTCCGCGCACGTCGTCGCCTCTCTGCCCGGCGGTCCGGTGGGGCCCGGCCTGCGGGCCGCCGCCCCGACCCGCCGCGAAGGAAGATGGGTCAGGGTCCTCTTCCCTGCAACGCTCGAGACCTGCGCGGGACTTTCTTCCGCACCAGCCACCCGGCGCCGCCATTGCGGACCACGCCGCCTGGAGGCGCTCGGCCAGAGAGAGGTTCAGTGTCCGGGGACACTTCGATCAAGCCGCTGCCTATGGTCCCGCCCGCTCCCATGGAAGGATCCAGGAGCTGGGTGCCTGGGCTCCGCGGCCTCGCACGCAAGGGCCTCCAGGAAACCACACTGACCCCTTTCTTGCGCACTGACCCCTTCCTCCTTGATGGGGCTGTGATTGAGCCGTGATGTAGCCGTGATGGAAAGCGACGAGAGGAGGCTCGAGCATGAACGACGAGGTGGGCGAAGGCGTCGGAGCGTTGCTCCACGACGTGCGCGCGGCGCTGCCGGGTGGCCTCGGCGCCGGGTCCGTGCGCGAGACCGGAACCGGGGCGCTGCCGTCGCGCTACGACGTCACCGGCCTGGCGGTGGCGTCGGTGGGCGCGGCCTGCGCGGAACTCGCCGCGCTGGCCGGCCGCGACGAGGCGATCTTGGTCGATCGGGCGCTGGCCTCGGGCTGGTTCGGCTTCAGCGTGCGGCCCATGGGCTGGGAGCTGCCGCCGGTGTGGGACGCCATCGCCGGCGTCTACCCGACGCGCGATGGCTGCATCCGCCTGCACACGAACGCGCCGCACCATCGCGCCGCGGCCCTCGCCGCGCTCGGCTGCGAGGCGGACCGCGACGCGATCGCGGCCGTGATCGCCGAACGGACGGGGGACGACGTGGAGGCCGCGATCGTCGCGGCGAACGGCTGCGCGGCGCGCCTGCGCCCGGCCGCCGAGTGGGCCGAGCATCCGCAGGGCCGGGCGGTCGCGGCGGAACCGCTGATCGCGTGGGAGCAATTCGGATCGGTGTACACGCTCGCGCCCGCGATCGATCCGGCGCGGCCCCTCGCCGGCGTAAGGGTGCTCGATCTCACGCGCGTGCTCGCGGGGCCCGTCTGCACGCGCTTCCTCGCTGCGTTCGGGGCCGACGTGCTGCGCGTCGATCCGCCGGGCTGGGGCGAGGCCGTGCTCGAACCCGAGGTCACGATCGGCAAGCGCTGCGCGACGCTGGATCTGCGCAGCGCCGAGGGCGCGGCGACGCTGCGCGCGCTCGCCGCGGACGCGGACCTGCTCGTGCACGGCTACCGGCCAGGCGCGCTGCGCGGCCTCGGACTCGATCCGGAGACGCTGCGCGCGGCCAATCCCGGACTGATCGACGTCTCGCTCTGCGCCTGGGGCTGGACCGGGCCCTGGGCCGAACGCCGCGGTTACGACTCGCTCGTGCAGATGAGCTGCGGCCTCGCCGCGGACGGCGAAGAGACCTCGGCGCCGGACCCGCTGCCGGTGCAGGCGCTCGATCAGGGCACGGGCTATCTCATGGCGGCCGCGGCGGTGCGTGCGCTGCGCCTGCGCCGGGAAACGGGGCAGGTGACCTCGGCGCGTACGTCGCTGGCACGTACGGCGGTCTGGCTCGCGGGGACGCTCGGCGCGGACACGTCCGAGGCGCATCCGGAGGAGACGGACCAGAGCCTCACCCCCGAGATCGAGGAAACGGTGTGGGGGCGGGCACGACGACTGCGGTTCCCCGGGTCGGTTCAGGGCATCGAAGTGCGGTGGGCGGGGCCGGCGCGGCCCCTGCACGGGGACGCGCCGGTGTGGGCATGACCCCTCACCAGTTCCACATTGTCCCGTCGCGCAGGCGGGCCACCAGCAGCTGCTTGGGATCGTAGGGGTAGCGCCGCGAGTTCCTCGTCGAGATCGACGCCGATGCCCGGCGCGTCACCGGGATGCAGCTGCCCGTCCGTGAACATGCAGGCGTGCGGGAACACGGCGTCGGTCTCCTCCTTGTAGCGCACGTATTCCTGGATTCCGAAGTTCGGCACCCACAGGTCGAACTGCAGCGCTGCGCCGGGGGTAGGAACGATAACGGGGTTGTCCAAAGGATCCCCCCAGTCACCTTTCCCATGACGCGATCCCCCAGGCGAAACATCACGCGGCGCGCCGGATTCCGCCCACGACCCTCATCCCGAGCCTATGTCAGCTCGAGACGCATCGCACGGCCCGCCAGAAGACTGATCGGGTTCGCAGGCTCGCGGGCAGGCCGGCGCGCCGCCCGGCCTCGGTGGAACCATCGCGAGATCGAAGTGCGGCCTCGAACTCGGGCAGAGGCGATTCCACGATCCGGTACAGCGCCGTGCGCTCCGGTTCGTGGCGGCGGTAGCCGATAGCGGATACAGCAGGACGATGCGAATAGGCGACGGACACGCAGCCAAGCTGCACGCACCGTGGCGCGAAGGAATCGACTGCTCGCCCGATTCGACGCCAGCCTACCGCCCGACGCGCTTCTCCGAGCCCGGATACTCAGGGCCGTGTGATGCCGACGCCCGATGGATTCGCCTCGATGGCTTGTGCTGCCCGGCATGAACCTTGCGCGTGCAAGGGCCGATCACCGCACCCGATCCAGACGAGGACCCGTGAAGGTGGCGACCGACGTGCGCACCCTGCAGCCCGGCAACGGCTATCGCCTGCCCCCGGATGCCTACTACGAGGAGGGCTGGTTCCGCCGCGAGCAGCGCCAGCTGTTCCGCCGCACCTGGAACCACGTCGGCCAGACCCGCGATCTCTCCGAATCGGGTGACTACCTGACGGCAGACGTCGGCGGAGGCCCCGTCGTGGTCCTCCGCGGGGACGACGGCGTGCTGCGCGCCTTCCACAACGTCTGCCGCCACCGGGGCGCGAAGCTCCTCGACGGGGCGGGCCACTGCGGGACCGTCGTCTGTCCCTATCACCGCTGGCAGTACCGGCTGGACGGGAGCCTGAAGAATGCGCCGCAGCAGGCCACGCAGCTGCCGAACCTGGTGGCCTCCGAATGGGGCCTGCTGCCGGTGGCGCTCGCGGAGTGGCGCGGCCTGCTGTTCGTGAACCCCGACGCCACGGCGCCCGCCTTCGAGGACTGGATCGCCCCCCTGGAGGCGCAGATCGGCGCCTATCACCCCGATGCCCTCGTCGACCTCGTCGCCGGCACCTACGAATTCGCGGCGAACTGGAAGTTCTACGTGGAGAACCACGTGGACTGGTACCACCTCTGGTACACCCATCCCCGGACCCTGCGCATGTTCGATCACCATGCCGGGACCATGACGAACGCGGGCCCCCACTGGTC
>JAZBPI010000021.1:0-6844 GCA_036351555.1 Pseudomonadales bacterium | reverse complement strand
CCCCGACCCCTCGGGCACGCACCCCCACAGGAGCTTCGATGTCCGAACCTGGCGCTGAACGCGCATCCGACGACCGACCGCGCAGGACCGTCACCGTCGCCGGGGGCGGCAACTTCGGCACGGTGATCGCGAACATCGTCGCCGGCCGCGGCCACGAGGTGCTGCTGTGGATGCGCGATGCGGAGCAGGTCGAGGAGACCGGGCGCCTGCGCGAGAACCGACGCTACCTGCCGGGACATCGCCTGCACGACAACGTGTCCCCCGTCGGTGATCTGTCCGCCTGCGCGAGCCGGTCTGACATGGTCTTCGTGTCGGTCCCGAGCGCATCCTTCCGGGAGGTGGCGACGGAGATCGGTCTGCACCTGCGGGCCGGGACCATCGTCGTGAGCACCACCAAGGGCATCGAGGCGGACGGGTTCCGGCTCATGAGCGACGTGCTGCGCGAAGCCTGCCCGCAGGGGCGGATCGGCGTCCTGTCCGGCCCGAACATCGCCGAGGAGATCGCCCGCGGTGACTACACCGGGACCGTGATCGCATCGCCGGACGCCGCCCTGCGCACCGAGGTGCAGGAAACGGTGCATTCCCGGTCCTTCCGGGTCTACTCGAATCCGGACATGTACGGTGTGGAGCTCGGCGGTGCGCTGAAGAACATCTATGCGATCGCCTCGGGCATGGCCGCGGCGCTCGGCGCCGGCCAGAACACGCTCGCCATGCTCATCACGCGCGGTCTGGGCGAGATGAGCCGCTTCGCCACGAGCCAGGGGGCGAATCCCCTGACCTTTCTGGGGCTCGCCGGCGTCGGAGATCTCATGGTCACCTGCAGTTCACCCCTGTCGCGGAACTATCAACTCGGACACGCCATCGGCTCCGGGCGCTCGCTCGCCGACGCCCAGGCGGCGCTCGGCAAGCTCGCCGAAGGGGTCAACACCATCGGTGTGGTCTGGGCGCGGGCGCGGGAATTCGGAGTCGACATGCCGATCCTGCAGGGCCTGCACGAGATCCTCTTCGAGGAGCGGCATCTCGCCGAAGTCCTGGTGCGTCTGATGCTCGGTGAGCAGCGGGACGACGTCGAGTTCGTGGCGGCGCCCGCGTGAGCCTGCAGCTCCTGCTCCTGCGTCACGGCCATGCCCAGGGCGGCTGGGACGAGGCTGCGCTGCTGCCTGAAGGCGTGCAGGCGGTGCAACGGACCCTGGCGGCCCCGGCGCTCACGCAGTTCGGCCCCGTCGACCTGCTGCTCCACTCCCCGCTCCGGCGCGCCGTCGAGACGGCGCGCCTCGTGGCGGCGCACTGGCCCTGCGAGCGCGTTCGTGTCGAACCCCTCCTGCGGCCTGACACGGACGCCTCCGAGTGCGCCCGGAGCGTTGCCGGACAGCTCGAGGGGGTCGGCCGTGCGGTGCTGGTCGCCCATCTGCCCTTGCTACCGGCCCTCGCGCGCTGGTGGGCCGATGCCGACGTCGCCCTGGCCCCGGCCGGTGCCTGTCTCCTCGAGGCCACGACGCTCTGGCAGGGGACCGCCACGCGGGTCGCCGAGATCGGGGGGGACCATGATCCGCACTGAGGCCCGGTCGCGCCGGGGCAGGTCGGGCGGTGACGCCCGTGCGTGGCGTGGCGCCATGACGAGCCTGCTGCTGGCGGCGCTCGCCGGTCTGCTGGCAGCGAGCCCGGCCCGGGCGCAGCAGGATCAGGCGGGTACCGCGGATCCCGCCGGGCTCGAGCGCTATCCACGCGCCTGGATCGTCGCGGCATCCGAGGACGACAGGATGCGCGAGGTCGACGTGCCCATCGCCCGCATCGCCCGTTCCGAGGACGTGGCCCAGGGGCGAGGCATGCGCCGGGTCCGCGGCACGCGCAGGACCCTCACCTGGGCGCATCCCCGGGGCGTCGATCCGGCCGCGGTCTTCGCGCACCTTCGCGGGCAGCTGCCGCAGGAGGCGCTCTTCGAATGTCAGGGCCGCGATTGCGGGATCAGCGCGATCTGGGCCCACGACGTCTTCGGCGTACCGGATCTCTACGGCCGCGACGGACAGCAGCACTACGTCGCCCTGGTCCGGCCGACGCCGGAAGGGCCCGTCACCCTGATGCTCTACGTCTCCGAGCGCGGGACGCGGGAGGTCTTCGCACATCTCGTGGAGGTGCGCGGTGCGGATCAGCAGGCTGCGCCGGGCGAGGTCGCGGGGCTCGCCGGGGTGCTCCGCGACGTCGGCCACGGCCGCATCGCGGGCATCGCCTTCACGGCGGACGACCGCATCGCCGCGGGGAGCGAGGCGGCGCTGGCGGCGCTGGTGACCGGCCTGGCGGAGATCCTGGCGGAGGGGCCTGCGGACCGGGATCTCTGGATCGTCGCGCACGGCCGCGCGGCATCTCCCGAGGCTGCGCTGGCCTCGACGCGCCGACGGGCCGAAGCCGTGGTCGAGGCCCTTTCCCCGGAGCTTGCCGGCGCCCGCCTGCGGGCACTGGGTGTCGGCCCGGCGGTGCCCAGGATCCTCGGCGACGCGGATTTCGTCCTGGAGGTCGTGCTCCCCTGACGGGCGAGCGCCGCGATCCCGCAGGGCGCAGAGGAGGATTCCCATGGAGGACAGGGCGCCATCGTCCGATCTGGTCACCGTCGCCGACTGGCTGCGCTGGACCGCAACCCGCTTCGGCCGCGCCGAGCTCTTCTTCGGCCACGGCACCGCGAGCGCCTGGGACGATGCAGTGGCCCTGGTGCTGGGCTGGTTGCGTCTGCCCGACGATCGCGCGGACAGCCTGCTCGGCGCACGCCTGACCGAGTCGGAGCGGCGTGCGCTGGCCGAGTGCGTGCGGCGCCGCATCGAGGAACGGGTGCCCACGGCCTATCTCACGGGGCGCGCCGTGCTGGCGGGGCTCGAGTTCGAGGTCGATGAGCGCGTGCTCGTGCCCCGGTCCCCGATCGGTGGCCTCCTCGAAGCCGGTCTGCAACCCTGGCTGGGGGATCGCGTACCCCATCGGATCCTCGATCTCGGGACCGGCTGCGGCTGTCTGGGCATCGTGGCCGCCATGCTGTTTCCTGAGGCGGAGATCGATCTCGTGGACATCTCCGCCGACGCGCTCGCCGTCGCGGCCGGCAATGTGCGCCGCCACGGGCTCGAGGGTCGGGTGCACCCGATCCGTTCCGACGGTTTCGCCGCGCTCGGTGATGCGACCTACGATCTGGTGCTCTGCAACCCGCCCTACGTCGATGCGGCCGATCTGGCGGCCATGCCGCCGGAGTACGGCCATGAACCGCGGATCGGTCTGGCCGGCGGCGACGATGGGCTCGATCTCGTGGCCCGACTCCTCCGGGAGTTTCCGCAGCACCTGTCGACGGACGCGCTGGTCGTGCTGGAAGTCGGCAATTCGGCGCCGGCTCTGGTCGCGCGTTTCCCGGAGCTGCCGTTGATCTGGCCGGAGCTCGAGCACGGCGGCACCGGCGTCGCTCTCATCGAGGGACGGGACCTGACCACCTGAACGCGCTCGCCCCGCCGCTCGGGACGGCGGAGCGGGGTGCTATGATCCGCCGCCGTTGTCGAGCCCTTCGCTGTCGGGACTGCTGATGTCCGGGAATTCCTTTGGTCGCCTGTTCACGATCACGACCTTCGGCGAGAGCCATGGTCCTGCACTCGGCTGCGTCGTCGATGGCTGCCCGCCCGGCCTGCCCCTGACGGAGGCCGACATCCAGGCGGAGCTCGAACGGCGCCGGCCGGGCACCTCGCGCTACACCACCCAGCGTCGTGAACCGGACGCGGTCCGGATCCTTTCGGGCGTGTTCGAGGGACGCACCACCGGCACGCCGATCGGCCTTCTGATCGAGAACACCGATCAGCGTTCCCGCGACTACGCGGACATCGCCGACAAGTACCGTCCGGCGCATGCGGATTTCACCTACGACGCCAAGTACGGCTTCCGGGACTATCGCGGGGGTGGGCGGTCCTCCGCCCGGGAAACGGTGGCGCGGGTCGCGGCCGGCGCCATCGCGCGTCGCTATCTGTCGCTGCGCTGTGGTCTGGAGATCACGGGCTATCTGTCACAGATGGGCGCACACCTGCCCGCGCAGTGCGATCTGTCGATCGTCAACGACAATCCGTTCTTCTGGCCCGACGCGGCGTCGCTGCCGAAGCTCGAGGAGGAGATCGAGCGCCTGCGCCGCGAGGGGGACTCGGTCGGCGCGCGCGTCACCGTGGTGGCGCGCAACGTGCCCGTGGGCCTCGGTGAGCCGGTCTTCGACAAGCTCGATGCCGATCTCGCGCATGCACTCATGGGGATCAATGCCGTGCGCGCCGTGGAGATCGGTGACGGCGTCGCGGTGGTCACGCAGAAGGGCAGCGAGCATCGCGACGAGATGACCCCCGAGGGCTTTCTGAGCAATCACGCTGGGGGCACGCTCGGCGGTATCTCCTCCGGCCAGGACATCGTCGTCAGCATCGCCCTGAAACCCACGTCGAGCATCCGTGTGCCGGGACGCAGCGTCGACCGTGCCGGCCAGGCCGTGGAGGTGGTGACCACGGGGCGCCATGACCCCTGTGTGGGCATTCGTGCGACGCCCATCGCGGAGGCGATGGTCGCGCTGGTGCTCATGGATCACCTGCTGCGGCACCGGGCGCAGAACCCCGGCCGCGCCCCGCACACCGAGGACTGACTGCAGCGCGCTGCTCAGCCCGGATCCGCGGCGGACGCGAGGACCTCGAGGAAGGCGCGGGTCGCGTTCGTGGGGGTTCGTCCGGGATGACGCATCCACCCCAGGGTTCGCTGAAGCTGCGGGTCCGCATCCAGATCCAGGGGCACCAGGCGCGCATCGATCATGGTCTTCGGCAGCACGGTCCAGCCCAGACCGATGTTCGCCATCATGCGCACCGTCTCGAGGTAGTTCGTCTCCAGGCGTCGCCCGAGCGTCAGGCCGCGCGCCGCGAAGGCGCCGGTCACGATGCGCCCCGTGAAGGTCGTCGGGGCCGGCAGCACCGCCGGTTGCTCCGCGAGCTGTGCGAGCGTCAACCCCTTCGCCCGGGCAAGCGGGTGGTCCGGCCCCGTGGCGAAGCTCAGGGGATCCTCCCAGACGCCCGTGCATTCCAGCTCCGCGAAGCCACCGGGCGAGAGGGTGACCACCGCGAGGTCGAGCCGTCCCCTGAGCAGAAGATCCCGGGCGGCTTCGGAATCGAGGAAGTGCAGATCGAGGTCCACGTCCGGATAGGCGCGCGAGAAACGGCGCAGGACCGGCGGCAGGCGATGCAGGCCGATGTGGTGGCTGGTGCCGAGGCGCAGGGGCCCGGTCACGGCCCCGCCGAGGTTGCGGATCAGGGTGCGTGCGTCGTCGAGTTCGGCCAGGACCGCCCGAGCCCGCGGCAGCAGCGCATGGCCGGCTTCCGTGAGCGCGACGGAGCGGCCGACGCGATCGAAGAGGCGAGCGCCGAGGCGGTTCTCGAGGGCGGCGATGCGGCGACTCACGGCGGACTGCGTGAGCGCCAGCCGCAGGGCGGCCGTGGAGAAGGAGCCCCCCTCGACGATGGCCACGAAGGCGGCGAGATCCTGGGTGTCCATGGTGACCACTCATGCGGAAACCGCATCGGATGCATGAGGATAGTGAATTTGTCGCATTGAACGCGAGCGCTTAGGATGCGCACCGCAGCGTCGCGGACCGCGCTGCATCAGGTGCGCCGATCCGGTGCGCGATGCAGCGGGTGGACACGGGAGACGGTTCATGGCCCCTCGAACACTCTACGACAAGCTCTGGGACGACCACCTCGTCAAGACCCGCGAGGACGGGACCGCCCTGATCTACATCGATCGTCAGCTGCTCCACGAGGTCACCTCGCCGCAGGCCTTCGAGGGTCTGCGTCTGGCCGGGCGGCAACCCTGGCGCGTCGACGCCAATCTGGCGACGCCGGACCACAACGTGCCGACCACGCAGCGGGATCTCGGCATCGACGGGATCACCGATGCCATCTCGCGGATCCAGGTGGAGACGCTCGACGACAACTGCGACGAATTCGGGATCCTCGAGTTCCGCATCCGCGATCCGCGCCAGGGCATCGTCCACGTGGTCGGCCCGGAGCAGGGCGCCACCCTGCCGGGCATGACCGTGGTCTGCGGTGATTCGCATACCTCCACGCACGGGGCCTTCGCGGCGCTGGCGCACGGCATCGGAACCTCCGAGGTCGAGCACGTGCTCGCGACCCAGTGCCTGATCCAGCGCAAGGCCCGCAACATGCGCGTGCTCTGCGAGGGTCCGCTCGCGCCGGGCGTCACCGCGAAGGATCTGGCCCTCGCGATCATCGGCCGCATCGGAACGGCCGGCGGGACGGGCTACACCATCGAATACGCCGGCGAGGCGATTCGCGCCCTGTCCATGGAAGGGCGCATGACCCTGTGCAACATGTCGATCGAGGCCGGGGCCCGGGCCGGACTCGTGGCCTTCGACGACCACACCCGCGACTACGTGCAGGGCCGTCCCTATGCACCCCAGGGCGCACTCTGGGAACGCGCCCTGGCGAACTGGGAACAGCTCGTCAGCGATCCCGATGCCGTCTTCGATGCGGAAGTGCGCATCGATGCGTCCGCGCTCGAGCCCCAGGTGAGCTGGGGCACCTCTCCGGAGATGGTGGCGCCGGTGTCCGGTCGGGTGCCGGATCCGGCCGACGCCCAGGACGAGGTGCGCCGCGAGGGCTGGAGTGCGGCGCTCGCCTACATGGGCCTCGAAGCGGGCATGCGCATCACGGACATCCGCCTCGATCGCATCTTCATCGGCTCCTGCACGAATTCCCGCATCGAGGATCTGCGGGCCGCGGCGGCCGTGGTGCGCGGCCGCCGGGTCGCGTCCTCGATCCGCCAGGCCATGGTGGTGCCGGGGTCGGGT